>PMXB01000201.1 GCA_003165935.1 Acidobacteriaceae bacterium
ATTAATGACTCAGGACACTAGCTTTCGATCACCTTTTGAGCCACCAGTTCTTCGTCGGCATCCGTCTGGATGATCTTGTTGTGCAGGCAATAGAGCGCAAGCTCGAGCCGGTCTGAAACCCCAAGCTTGTCGTAGATCTTGCGCAGATAGTTCTTGATCACCTGCTCTGTGGTCCCAAGTTGGAAGGCGATTTCCTTGTTCCGCTTCCCCTGGGTGATGCAGGTGATGATCGACATCTCCTTGGGAGAGAGCCGCGGTTGCGAACGGGGGCTTACCAGGCTGGCAGCCTGGGCACGATACGCCTCAATCACCCAATTCACTGATTGGTTGTCGATCCAGGTTTCGCCGGCCGCAATCCTGCGAACGCAGCGCACCAGAAGATCCGGTGAAATCGAGCGCGAAATGATGCCGCGCACACCGCGACGATAGAGCTCTACCGTGTGATTCTCATCCGTCTGCACCGCCTGCACAATCAGCTTCACGTCGGGCGAAGCGCGCAATAGATCAGGGATCACATTCGCTGTACCGGCGAGGAGGCCGCCCTCAAGCAAGACAATATCGGTGGGATAGCGCTCGATAGCTGCCTTCAGAGTCTCGAGCGAATCGGCCTGCGCGACAACGCGCAAGTCGTCTTCGAGCGCAAAAACCTTCCTTATGCCAACGCGATAGATCGCCTGCGAGTCCGCAAGAATTATGCGGATGGTGCCGGGCTTGACCGGAGTGTCAAGTAATTCGCCGTCGGAGGAGTCGTCCAGGAATTCCATAGGTGGGGCTGCCAAATCCCCGCGCTGTCATTGCTCGCAAAAACGATATTCGTCAATGGTTGCAGCAGCGAGGTAATGAATATTGCTTATCGAGCAGCGTACCACACGTCCTTGACATTCAACTAGAACATCTCGGGTGCTACCTAACACCTGGCCCGGCATGCGGAGAGAGAATCGAATATCCAAGCCAACTTCGAGCTCCCTGTCGAGCTCAAACAAGACCCCGCTGGCTGAGACATTTCTTGTGGATGCCGAAACCTCGCCGCTGACAGTAGAAAGTACCACCGGCAGGCTCAACGGAAAGCGCACGGCACATCGCATTTGCTGACGAGCACCACCCGGTCCGGGAACCGGAACCGGCCCCGGGGTGGGGTTTCCCATCGCTGTTCTTGGTTCGCTCATAGGCTGCTTCCCAGGCCTCGGTAAGGCCGCCTGCCAACATTAAACGATTCAGCCCCCTGCACCACAAGACACCAAAGTTTCCAAGATAGTAACTCACCTATCAACACGCGGACCCGCTGAGCGTCCAAATGAAAAGTGCTGGCCTTTGCTTCCCCGCCTTCATTGGCGCGCATTGCCCTCACTTCGTTCGGCCTAATGTCTATTTACCTTATAGTCAATCAGAATTGCGCCAGAGGAAGCCTGGCGAAACAGGATGTGGAACAATCTGAACGCTACGTCTCGCCAGCCGGATAAAACGCTCCCGATGCGCCAACCCACTCCTGGTTCTTGTTGTGGTCCACGCCCATCATCTTCCCCCTGCCCAGCCGAACCAATGGGAGAGCCGGAGTCAATTCGCCTCCATCCGGCCAAAGATACAGAATCCGGATCTCGGCTTGCGTCAAGCCATGTGGCGTGACTATGGTCGGCTCAAAGTACATCCGCTGCTGTACCAGGTAGTCGCCACGCTGCGATCGCGGAATCTCTTCGAGTTGAGCGTGCGTCGGCTCAAACTGGATCCCCTTCCCGGCAAACGAGAAGAGCGGCTTCAGCAAGAGCTCTCTATAAACCGTGTCTGGGCCCACATTGCCTGGAAGTGGAACTCCTGCAGCGAGTAACCGGTCTTTTCCGTCCCCTTCGAGGAAATCCTCAAGGAAGACTCCAGGCGGGACAANNGGGTGACCGGCCCATTCAACATCCCAGTCTCCGTCCAGCGCAAAGGGCAGCTCGACATGCCGGGCGATCAACTCATCGGCAATTGCCCGGTTGTATATCCTCTCGATCGGAATCCATCGCCCGGAGTCGCCGTTGTACCAAAGCCGGTTCCGATCCGCCTTCAGGCTCCGGATGTCGACCACCCGGATGCCGAGGCGCCTGGCCGTCACCAGGAAATCGGGCAATGTCTTCTGGTTCACCGGATCGACTTCAGTCAGAACCACGTTTTCAGGCATGTGGTCCCCTAGGATCGTTCTTCGCAGGAGCCCCCAGTACCCCCCCTCGTCCAGCCCACTCAGATAAGTCCCAAGTGAGTTGGGGAGGGAGAATGTGTCTCTGTACGCCGAATTGAGTACCTGCTGATAGCCGAAAACCGAGGGAAATGCCTGAATCTCCACAAGCCTTGGCGCAAATCCCCCATCGGCGGCTTCGTCCTTGACGAGTGCAAAATCCGCGGTAAGGAAGTTTGGGTGGTGAGTCTCGCGGGCAACTCGGTATCCGAGCGGGATCGAACTTTGGGCCGCTTGAAGGTAGTCGCGGTCTGACACCAACGCCGCTGCCATCTCGGCACCGCTTTTGGCCAGCTGCTCAAGCAGCGTAAAGGACAGAAAAATAGGGGTTTCCGCGACACGGAAGCCGACCGGCGCACCGCATCTGCCCTCCAGCATGGAATAGAGTTGCCCGTACTGAGACGGGCGGAACCGCTGATTGAATTGGGATCGGATCTCAGGAATCACGGCTGCAAACCTGCCTCAATAGTAATGGTTTCCTCTAAGACCCGAGTAATGGTTTCCTCTAAGACCCGGAGTCTAGCTGCCGGCGAGCCCGAAATCGTTTTAGTTGAGGGAATTTCCATGAACGGTCCATTCGGGTTAAGTGTCACAATGCGAGACAAATAGCACATTAGGGGTCATATGGGTACTTTTGGGGTGGACTGGTTACAACTTTCGAGTTACTCTTCTTGTACTGGTTTTTGCAAGGAGCGCATGAGCATGAACGCCAAGTCACTTCGTGTCATTTATACCCTCACCGCAGTTGTTCTGGTTGCCGGCACCGTTGCCGCCTTCGCTAGCCCGGTTATCATTCCGCCGCCTCCGCCAGGCGTTCCGCACTTCGCCGAGGCCAGCCCGGTGATCATTCCTCCGCCGCCCACGGCTGGCAAGCACCTTGCCGAAGCGAGCCCGGTGATTATCCCTCCGCCGCCAACGGCCGGCAAGCACTTTGCCGAAGCGAGCCCGGTGATCATCCCTCCTCCACCCACGGCCGGCAAGCACTTTGCTGAGGCGAGCCCGGTGATCATCCCTCCGCCGCCGACGGCCAATCCGCACGTCGTTTAGTCGTCGCGTACTCCGATCAAACCGCCAGCCTATCTTGCTAAACACGCGTTAGCACGATAGGCTGAGTTTGTTTACAGAGGGAGGCCCGCTTGGGCTTGGATTCTGTTCTCACCGGATGCGGTGCGGCGGCAGAAGCGATTCTGATTCTGCTGATGCTGCGGGTCCGCCTATTTCGGACCTTTCCGGCCTTCTTCATATGGGTTTGCTGGAGTTTCCTTATTGATGTTTATGCGTTCGCCACAAACTACCAGAACTACCAAGCTCCCTTAGGCGTCTTTGAGATTCAGATTGCGGTCGATTCGGTTCTGGTGTTTGCCGTCCTAGTTGAGTTATCTTGGAGTATTCTGCGTCCCATTCGCGCTTCCCTGCCCAAGTACTCATGGCTGGTGATCGTTGGCCTTATCCTCATCGCTTGCGCGATTGTCTGGTTCATTGCGGGCCTGACGGTTCCCGATTATCCGAACCCGGAATACAAGCTCTTGTTTCGATTGCAGCAAACCGGTGCAATCCTCCGAGTTGTGATGTTTCTTGCCATGGCCGGATTCAGCCAACTTTTGTCCATCGGTTGGCGAGACCGCGAACTGCAGATCGCGACTGGATTCGGTTTCTACTCCATCGTTTCGCTGACGGTGACCATTCTGCACACCCATCAGGCCCTCGTATCCCCTCAATATCACTGGCTGGATGAAGCCGTAGGGGTGAGCTATATCCTCGTGCTGTGCTATTGGACATTTGCCTTTGCCACCCGCGAAGCCGAGCGCAGAGAGTTCACGCCGCAGATGCAGAATTTCCTGCTGGCGGCCGCCGGGTCCGCCAGGACAGCTCGGATCGACATGGCGAACTCCTCCTCAATGAAATCCCGGAAAACCGACGACTAGTTTGCCGCTTCGGAACCAAACCTCCCACACCAGTAACCTTCCGTTCCGCCCAGACTCGAAATTCCTCTACAACTAAGGTGTTAGAAACGGACTTTTCCGCAACACGCTGCAACAAATGTCTGTTACAAGTAGTGAGTACCGAGTCCCCCGGCAGGAACTGCAGGACCGTGCAAGCGGACTGCAAGCCTGGGCAAGAGGCAGATACAGATGATCGTTACGATGCTTCAAATTGGCGCTGTAGCAGGGATTGCGTTTTACCTCTATCGCCTGCGCGCTGGAATCAAAGCTCGCAACTCGCAGACATGGGATTCGCTGCTCGCGCGGCTTCGTCCCGACTGGAGCGCTCGTGAATTGAGCGATCAGTTCCTCTGGAAAGAAGGCCTGAGCGCCACCTCAGAGGATGCCTGGGAGCGCATGGAAGGTCCCAAGGGCCTGTGGGTCATGTATCAGAATGCTCAAGTCATGCTGCAGATGGCCGACTATGCCGCGAAGAATAGCGACAGTGTGGACCGTCTTCTACTTGAGACTCTGCGCAGCGACGCCATGCACATTCGCGTTTGCGTCCTGATGGCGCTCGCCCAGTATGGATTCAGCAAAGCTGGCGAGGGTGTTCGCATCAATGCATTCCGTGCCGCTACCATGTACACCGGAATGGCAGCGCGGATGACGCAACTCCTGCAGGAAATTGCCCCGGTTATGGTCCCAGACTTCGTTGCAGCAATGTAGTTGAGTTTCTCTCTCCGAAACGAAAACCCCGGCCTCGGCCGGGGTTTTTCATTCTCTGGTTGTTCTCTGATTGCCCTAGACTGGGTTCGCATCAAGGAACGAATTAATGCGGGCGAACTCGTCGTCGCTGATTCGGAGATGGAGCGCTTCGGCCACACCTTCAACCTGCCTGGCACTTCGGCCACCGACGATTGCCGCCGTCACTGCTGGATTGTGAAGAGTCCACGCCACCGCCACCACGCCCGGGCTCACAGCGTGCTCGTTGCCGATGGTCCGCAGCAACTCCACCAGACGCAGATTCCGGCTCAGCCGTGGCTCATTGAACTCAGCCGCACGACGACGCCAGTCATCCTGCGGGAAAGCCGCGACACGTTCGGCGGTCATCGCGCCGGTAAGCAAACCGGAGACCATCGGCGAATAGTTGATGACGCCGATGCCGTGGCTCTGCGCATAAGGAAGCTGCTCCTGCTCAACCGCCCGGCGCAGCATCGAGTACGGTGGCTGCAGGCTGGTGATCGGCGCAATCGAGCGCACGCGCTCCATCTGCGCCACGTTGCAGTTTGAGACTCCGATCCACCGCACTTTGCCTTCTTCCTTCAGGCGAGCCAGTGTCCCCCACCCCTCTTCAATTTCTTCTTCCGGGTTGGGCCAATGGATCTGGTACAGATCGATCGTCTCAACCTGGAGCCTGCGGAGGGACGCCTCCACTTCTTCTCGCACCGAAGCAGACTTGAGTGAGCGATAAATCGACCGGTCTGCATGCCAGCGCATGGAGCACTTGGTGAAGACGTAAGGCCGTGATCCGGAATAACCCTTCAGTGCTCGCGCAACAACTTCTTCAGAGTGGCCCAGCCCGTAGATGGCTGCCGTATCGATCCAGTTGACCCCGAGGTCCAGAGCCCGGTGGATTGCCGCAATGGACTCGTTGTCGTCTTGTGCTCCCCAGGCGAACTCCCAGTTACCCCCGCCAATGGCCCATGCGCCAAAGCCGATTGAAGTAAGGTGAAGATCCGAATTGCCAAGGGTGCGAAGAGTGGGCGAATCAGAAGTCGTCATGACATAAGGATAGACGCGCTGAGGCAGTTCTGGGATTCGCAAACGTTGGGTCGGAGCCGGACCGGCTTACGAGGGCCGGCCTGCGCTGCAGCCGGCGGCAACCCGAATGGGGTTCAGGCTGCGATTAAAAACCGTCCATCGCGCATGATCTGTTCCTGCCCAGATTCTGACTCGAGCCAGATGTTGAAGCGGAGGCCGACCACATCGATATGCGTGGAGCAGCGCCAGGGAGCGCCCGTGTGCTCGCCGTAGGGATTGCCAAAGGCGATGTGGATTCCGGGGAACTTCTCGTCCTGCAAAATGTTGCCGATAACGCGCTCGACGCCCAGATTCGTGCCAATAGCAAACTCGCCGACGCGGTCGGAGTTCTCGTCGGTGTGGGTGTAGGCCCAAAAGTCGGATTCGAGCTGCTTGTTTGTGCTCGAGCAACTGACGATGCGGTTGCCTGCGATCTGAATTGTCAGAGGAGTCGAGTCGAGGAGACCATATCGCGCGCACAGCCAATCGCCAACAACGCCGTCCACAACAAAGGTTCCGTTGACCTCGCCGGGCGAGGTGAAGCACTCGCCGCCGGGCAGGTTGCCCCACTTCTCCGGCGAGATGATGCCGGAGGTCTTGAACCATTTGTATCCGGGATTCATTTCGGCGGTAATATCAGTGCCGGCAGCGGTGGTGGCGCGAATGCGGGTGGCGCGGCGAACCCGATCCAGAACCTTCTGGCTGAGCCGGTCAACAAGATCAAAGTCCGCTCGCATGCCCTGGCACATGATCTGTGGCGTGATGTTGACCATATGAGCATGGCGCATGTGGCGGCGGTTGACTACGTCGGTCATCTGCATGCGCGAGTGGAGTTCATTGGCCTGCACCTGGACCGCAAAGATCGATACCTGCGAGGATTCCATATCGGCGAGCACCTGGGCGGGCATGTCGACGAGCGGGCGCGGGGAAAGGTCTTCGAGGATGAACGCGTTCCAATTGCAGCCACACTCGGCGAGTTGCGCGGCAAGAGCGGCGGCGATGGGCTCGGTAACGCGATCGGTGATGAGCGTGACCTTTTCCGAGGGGTCGATGCGCAGGCACGTGGTAGCGGCAGAGATCGCTCCCGGCTTGAATTCAGAGGGGTAGTCAAGGGATAGCAGTCTTGCGGCGGTCTCGGTCATGCTTTGCAGTTTCGCCCTTTCGGTGGCTCCAGACGCTAATTGTGTATTCAGTGAGATTACCGGAATCTTCATCAAATTGAAATGATCGGACACGACGCGAATGCCGGTCATTTCCCATGAAAGACCGATTCCCAAAGGCTAAGCAAGGCTGATTCAAGGCGATGCGGCTGTCGATCGCGACCGCGGCCGGAACCCGGTTTTCCGCAGCGGATGGGCGCAGCGCATACCGTAGACTCAGGTGGAGAGGTCAACAAATGGCGGGAGATCGGCCAGCAAAAATTGGAATTATCGGGGCAGGGAGCGTGGGAGCTACTATCGCCTACGCAGCGATGATTCGCGGAGTGGCACGACAGATCAGCCTGTTCGATATTGCAAAAACCAAGGTGAACGCCGAAGTCCTGGACCTGAACCACGGCATGCTCTTTGTGCCGCCGGGAATCGTCGAGGGCTCCGACGACATCGAGGTGCTGCGCGGTTCAGACGTAGTGGTCATGACGGCTGGGGCGAAGCAGAAGGCCGGCGAGACGCGGATGGATCTTGCACAGGCGAATGCGAACATCTGCGCTGCGCTGCTGCCGAAGGTGATCGCGGTGGCGCCGGACGCGTTGCTGCTGCTGGTAACGAATCCTGTGGATGTGATCACGCAGGTAGCGATCAGCCTGACGGGACTGCCCTGGCAAAGGGTCTTCGGATCGGGCACCGTGCTGGACAGCTCGCGGTTTCGGTTTCTGGTTGCCCGGCACTGCGGCGTTGCGGTGCAGAACGTTCACGCCTACATCGCCGGCGAGCACGGCGACTCGGAGTTTGCGCTGTGGTCGAGTGCAAGCATCGGTTCAATTCCCCTCAGCCAGTGGGCCGTGGCAGACCATGGCAGGCTCACCTCCGCGGACAAGGAATCCATTGTCCACAACGTGAAGGACGCGGCCTATCAAGTGATTCAGGGCAAGGGCGCGACTAACTACGCGATCGGCCTGGCAGTGACGAACATCCTTGAGGCGCTAGTGCACGATGAGCGGCGCGTGCTGCCGTTGAGCGGGCTGCTGCATGGATTCCGCGGGCTTGAAGATGTGTGCCTTTCGCTGCCGCGCATTGTGGGTCGCAAGGGCATTGAACCGCCGCTGCCAATTCCAATGACTGTGGACGAAGAATCCGCATTGGTCGACAGTGCAGATCGCATTCGAGCAGTGGTGCGCGGGCTGGGGTATTAGGGCACAGCCGAATCGCAGGCCTACTAACCTTGAGATTCCAACTCTCTTCGCCATCCAACCCAAAGCAATCCGTTCGCGACGAGAAAAATGCTGAAGCCCAAGAAGGCGGGAAGCAGATGGAAGAAGTCAACGTAACCGACAACGAAGTGCACGCCGATGGCCGCGCCAAAGCCGGCGAATCCCATCACAGCAACAATTTCAACGAGACTTCGGTTCAGGTCGGCGCATCGGGCGATGAAAAGCAGGAGGCTGCCCATTGAACAGAGGCCGCCACCGAAGCCAGCGCGGTCGTGCGAAATAACCGGGATGAGATTTGATGAGATTTGCCTCAGCGCAGCGGGATTGAGCGCGATGAACCTCAGGTCCGATGGAACAAATACCGTTGTCATGCCGAAAATGGCGATGGTGAGCCCGGCCATTATGAGTCCCGCCGCACATGCGCCGAGCAGGATTCTTCCCCACTTTTCGGCGAGCGCCTCATCTTCAGGTGCATGCGTGAAAACGTGCCGAAACGACAGTGGACTTGGGCGGGACCGCCATATTCCAGCGACAAACACTGGGAACAAAAAGAGTGTGGCCACACCGTGCCATGAATCCAAATAGCCTTGACCCAGATAAGTGAGGAATGCAAGAAACCCGAGGCCGCCGGAGAAGACGAGCGCCCACCAGGCCCAGGGTTGACGCGCCTTAAGGGGAAAAGCCGCCAGCCAGAGGTATCCGGCACCTATGGAAAGAAGAGTGCCCCCGTAGGCTACACGATCGTGAAACATGAAACCGAGCAGATGGCGATTGCCTGCGTGCATCAACGCAGATGAATCCATGCCGATGGCGTGGCTGTCCTGGGGAAGCAACTGGCCTGAGACTGACTGAAGAATGGCGAACAAGCCGCTGAGTGCGAGGGAAATGCCCGTCAGCGCGATCAGAGAACGCCCGTCCGCGAGAATTACATCGAGGAGGCTGCGATCATCACTCATAGGCCTTGAAGTGTAGCACCAGGTGGTCGCCGCTACAGCCCTTCGCGGGTCTCCTTTGCCATGTAGTCGACGACGGCTTTGAGGTCGCCCTTCGACTGCTCAAAGACCTTCAGTTGCCGGTCTGCGCCGGTGCCGCGCTCCATGATCTTGCGAATGCCGTTGATGGCTTCGCGGCTGCCCAGCTCGTCGACCGCGGGATCGATGAGGGCGAGATACTCCTCGAGTAGATCGCGCAGCGGCAGCTCCTGCTGGCGGCCAAAGTCGATAAGCTTGCCGTCCAGCCCGTAGCGAACGGCGCGGAATTTGTTCTCCATCAGCAGCGGGCGAGCGTAGTGGCGGAAGTCCTGGTTTGCCTCGTGAAGCTTATAGAGGTACAGCGCCGTGGCTTGGATCAGCGCAGCAATCGCGACAGTCTCCTCGGCGCGCAGCGGGATGTCGCAGGCCCGAACCTCGACGGTGTTGAAGAAGGGATGGGGGCGGATATCCCACCAGATCTTCTTCGCATTGTCGATGCAGTTGGTGCGCACCAGCAGGCCGACGTAGTTTTCAAACTCGGAGTAGCTCGAAAAGGCGTCGGGAATGCCGGTGCGAGGGAAGTTCTCAAAGACCTTGGCGCGGTAGCCCTTGTAGCCGGTGTTAATGCCAAGCCAGAAGGGCGAATTTGTGGCCAGGGCCATGATGTGGGGCAGGAAGTAGCGCATCGAGTTCATGATGCGGATGGCGGCCTCGCGGTCTTCGATGCCCACGTGAACGTGAAGGCCGAAGATCAGATTGGCGCGTGCCACGAGCTGCAGATCTTTGACGACCTGATGATAGCGCGGGTCGGGATAGATCTGCTGGGTACGCCAATCGGCAAAGGGATGCGTTGCGCCGGCCACGAGTTCCAAACCGTGCTCGCGGGCGAGCTTGATCATCTCGCGGCGCAGCTCGTAAATGTCTTCGCGGGCCTCGTCGATGTTGCGGCAGACGCGTGTGCCCACTTCGACAACCGACGTGTGCATCTCGGCCTTGACGCGCTCCTGGAGACGAAGCTTACCCTGCTCCAGCATCTCGGTCTCGATGTGCGAGCGCAGGTCGCGCGTCACCGGATCGATGGTCTGGTATTCCTCTTCAATGCCAAGCGAGAACGATGGGCGCATGAACTGATCCTGAGTTCCGGGGAGAATCACTTGCCGCAATTGTAAGGGATTTGAGAAGCCCCGGCTCAGCAGCCAGCCTTCAACGGCCAGCGTCCACCGGCCAGACTAGAGCGTCATGACTCCAGGGTGTGGCGGATTATTTGGATGCGGTCAACTGAACAGCCATAGGCAACAGTGTAACGAGCGCCGGTGCCCCTTCACCGCGTTCCGATCCTTTGTCGCCAGGGCAGAAAGCCCATACACTCAAATAGAAACCACACATGAGGAGAAATCGATGAGCGAATTAAATCCCTACGAAAAGTTCCTTGACGGCCGTCCGCTCGACGCCATCCTCCGCGCAACCCCCGGCGAGATCGCACGCTACCTCGAAGCCATGGGAGCGGAAAAGTCCACCCAGCCGCCCGCGCCCGGCAAATGGTCCGCGGCCCAGATTGTTGCCCACCTGGCAGACTGCGAGTTGGTCTTTGCCTTCCGCCTGCGCCAAACCCTCGCCGAGGACTCACCGGTCCTCCAGCCCTTCGATCAGGACAAGTGGGCAGCCACCTACGCCGGCATCCCGGGCGCCGAAGCTCTTGCCGTCTTCTCCGCGATGCGCACCTGGAATCTTCGCCTCCTCTCCTCCACATGGCCCGCCGCCGCCCACCGCCCCGTCACTCACCCCGAGCGCGGCACCATGACCTTCCAAACTATCGTTGAAACCATGGCTGGCCACGACCTGAACCACCTCGGGCAACTCCAGCGACTGGCTTCGAGCTAGAGCCCTTCCCTGGAATCCAAAGCCCAGTGTCCCATCCATTCCGCCCTTTTTGCAGAATGGGTGGGAGACGATTGCACTATCGTTGGGCCGGGTCATCGGCCGCACCATGCCTTTTGGCCTGAAGAGCGACCTCTACAACGCCCCCGCGTGCTGGCCGACGTGCGCTGGCGCTTCCTTCCCCGTCATCGCGTAAACAATTGCTCTCGCTGTCTCATCCTCGTCTTCCTTCGACGAGATCAAGAGGTCGTAGAGGTGCGGGCTGCACCAGCTTTTGCCGAAGTACTCGTGCAAGTATTTGGCTCGCTCCCCATCCACGGTCCTGATCCGCTGCTCGATATTTGCGCCCTTATCCAGCCGCGCCTTCAGCCGCAGAATCCGCTCCTTCAGCGGCGCATACACAAACACGTGATACGCATCCTGCTTGTGCTGCAGCACGCACTGCGATCCCCGCCCCACAATCACGCAATTGCCCTCGGCGTAAGCCTCTTCAAGGATCTTCTGGGTAATGCGGACCATCTCCTCGGCGTCGAACAACGCGTGGTCCCCCAGTTCCAGCCCTGCCGCCAGCGCCGCCGAGCGCATCGCCTGCTGGTTCAGCCGTTGCAGCCACGAAACCACGTGCTCGTCGTAGTTCTGCACCACGCTCGAATCCACGTGCGCGGCATAGGCAATCGCATCGATGATATCCCTGTCCAGCAGCTTCCAGCCCAGCCACTCGGCGATCCTCTGCGCGATCCGTCCGCCACCACTTCCAAATTCTCTGTTTACGGTCAACACTCGATAATTCACGGCGTCCTCCGTTACCTCAATTGTCGTCCCGCGCCTGCTTCAGCGAAGTGAATTGAATCACTTCCTTTTCGGTTCCTGAGTATAACGCTGTTTGCGCCCACTTTGCCCGGCGTTAGAAGCGAACGAGCGCACTGCGGCAGCGGGAGCCGGTCACGGCTGAACCATTCCGTCAAATGCAGCCTGCAGAGACTGAGGCACAAGGAAAACCATCTTGTGCCAATCAGCGTCAGAGTTCTTGCCAGAGAAATCAGAGAATCTGGTTTTGTTTGTTTGGCGGTCGCATACTGGACCAAAAATCCTGTAATTCCAACTCGAGCAGAGAAGCCGCAGTTCTTCTGACAGCTCAACCTCCGTCAGGAGCAGCGGCTGAAACTTCAGCACAGTACCTTGCATCCCTTGAAGGGCTTTCAAGTCGTGGCCCTCGATGTCAATTTTGATGAGGGCCGGCTTGATGTCGGTGCGCCTTTCGATAAAACTGTCGATTGAAGTGACAGCCACTCGCACCTCTGTCCCTCCTGCGTTTTCCAGGCTGCCCACGGCATTGCCTTGCCCGGAAAAGAAAGTGGCCTCGCCATCGCAGGAAGACACTGCCATCTCCACAATCTCGATGTTCGACGCCAGCCTGGCGTTTTCGCGCAGGTACGGGAGGTTTTCGAGGCGTGGCTCAAAGGCATATGCCCGGCGCACAAGGGGGGCAATGTAGACCGCGTAATACCCAATATGCGATCCAATATCAAGGAAGTCGCGAGCAGGGTCAGCAAAGCGCGCAAAGATAGCTTCGGCGCCCCAATCCGTGTTGGCATTGGTCACATAAATCTCAGTTGCGTTTCCGGAATGTCGCGGAAGAGCAATCCTCAGGCCGGTGGGCAGGCGCAGGCTGCTATCGCGCTTGAGCACGCGCTTTCTGAACTGGAGAGTCCCATATCGAACCATCCATCGTGACACGCCAACTTGTCGAACAAAAGACCAGCTAATCATGAAAGTCCCTGCCGATGATGGATGGTCGCGCCCCGATATCCGACAAATTCGGCGTATAGGCCATTCTAGCAATTCGCGTCAAACGCGATTTAGTTCTGCCTCTTAGCAGAGTTGCTGTGCGGCCGTTCTGGCGAAGGCGAACCCTGGCATGAGCCATGATGATGGTTGAGGCGTATGCGTTCCGGCTCGTTCGCAGACGCATGCCGCAGAAGCTCAATCATGGGCCGGCAACTCCTCTGGCCATTCGACCGCGGAAAACTTGCCGTCTGGCTGCCGCATTATCTCCGGCGCATACAGCCCCAGGAGTTCGCGCTTCCACCAGTTTCCGGTTCGACGTTTTTCTTCCATTGAGGTAAACCAGTACTGCCACAGAACCGCTCTCAGGTAGCGTGGGGGCGCTTGAGGAAATGGATTGGCCTGGAACAGCGCAAGCACGTCCTGATCGTTTGCCAGCAGACGTTCTTCGGTTTGAGGGACGAGTTCGTTTTGCTGCCAGTCGCCGAGCGAGGCAAACCACAGGTTCCACTCAAAGCGCGGCTGGTATGGAGCATAGACGGCCGGGGCTTTGTCGAGCGCCTGGGGCTTGAACCGGAAGGGATAGGGCGTCCAACTCTGGCCGTCGTTCGAACCCTGAAATTCAATCTCGTACCGCCCCCGGGTCATCACGGCAAACAGTCCGTATTGGTTGGCGATGCGAAGTGGCTCCAGTGCCGTTACCGGGAACAAGGGCAGTGGCAAATTGGGAAGCGGCATGAGAATCAACTCCGCGGTTGTCGCGTAGGCAATCCATGTGAGCATCANNGAGCCGCCGGGAGCGTGCCGCGAAACCGGCGCGGCAGAAGCCAACGCAGGCTGCAATCGTCGAGCAGAAGAAAGCCGAGCACGAGCACCAGGTAATTCAGGAACGTGTAATTGGCCGTGAAAATGACGCCTATCTCCCACGGCGTAACAATGCAGAAGCAGATGAGCCGTNNCCGATCCACGTTGGCAAAGGGCCGTTCTGGTAGTACTCGTCCATGGCCGTAAAATTTCGCCATTCCTGATCGCCGCTGAGGAGCTTTACTATGCCCGACTCAAAGTAGATGCGAAACCACTCCCATTGCAGCAGGAACAGGCTGGCACGCGATGGAGGGCTGGCGATTCCCCATCCCGGGGTGACTCCGCGGGGCACAAAGAACAGGACCAGAAAGCCCGCTTCAAGCAACATGCTGTCGGACTGATAGCTCGAGAACGCCTGTGCGGCGGATACAAAGGACAGGAAGCAGATGAAGCAGACGAAGAAGCTGAGACGTGGCCACAGATTGAGGAACGCGGCAACTGACGCGGCCAGTCCGAGCCAAATCACGGCCATCATCATGTGCGATCCGGACGAAAGCCAGAAGACCGTCGGCGCATACCAATACCGGAGCGGCCCCATCCCGCCCTGCACGGCGACCAGGAATTGCCGCACAGGTAAAATGCCGTTGGGTCCGTTCAGGCCTTCAATCTGGAAGAGCAAGGGGAAGAACGCCGAAAAGTAGATGGCCGCGAGCAATCGCAGAAAAANNATGCACGAGACTGCGCTGAGTGCGTTCCATGGCATTGGGTCTTCGGAATCCGCCACACTGATACGACGTAGATTATCAGTTGCTATGCGCTCGCGAGAGAGCAATACCTGTCATCAAACACGAAACAACCCACGCAGTTGCAGGATGGGCGGCTCAAACCTGCCCAAGACCGCGCCGCCACCTGCTCCGCCTTTTCACCGCTTCATTGCTCTTCCCATGCCCACCCGTCTCCACTACCTGCCGTAAACTAAATCCAGCCCAAACCCGGGCTTCAGGGAGTCGACGCGATGAAAAAAATCGGCATTCTTTTCGGTCAGGAGAACAGCTTCCCCGGCGCGCTCGTCGAGCACATCAACGCACGCAATCTCGATGGCATCACGGCCGAGTTCGTCCAGACCGGCGCCGTTTACATGGACCACCCCGACAAAGCTCCGCAGTACTCCGTCATCGTTGACCGCATCTCCCACGACATCCCCTTCTATCGCGCCTTCCTCAAGCACGCCGCCCTCAACGGCACCGTCATCGTCAACAATCCTTTCTGGTGGTCGGCCGACGACAAGTTCTTCAACTACACTCTCGCCACCAAGCTCGGCGTCGCCGTCCCCGCCACCGTCATCCTGCCCCACAAGAAGCACCCCGAGGGCACCACCGACCGCTCCATGCGCAACCTCGAGTACCCGCTCGACTGGGACAGCGTCTTCGCCTACGTTGGCGAGCACGGTTTCCTGAAGCCCGTCGATGGCGGCGGCTGGCGCGACGTCCACCACATCCACAATCGCGAAGAGTTCTTCCGCGCATACGATGAGTCGCGCGACCTCTGCATGACCTATCAGAAGGCTGTTGAATTCAACGACTATTTCCGCTGCTATGTTGTGGGCCAGAAGAAGGTTCACATCATGCCCTACGACCCGCGCCTCCCCCACGCCGAGCGCTACATCCAGAACCCGCCTGCTTACGACAAGAAACTCCTCAAGCGTGTCGAGCGCGATGCCCTCACCCTCTGCCGCGCCCTCGGCTACGACCTCAACACCGTCGAGTTCGCAGTCGAAAACGGCATCCCCTACGCCATCGATTTCATGAACCCAGCGCCCGACGCCGATCTCCACTCCGTCGGCCAGGCCAACTTCGACTGGATCGTCAACGAAGTCGCCAACCTCGCCATCGCCAAGGCCAAAACCGCGCCTCACATTCTCGAGCTGCGCTGGTCCGCCTTCCTGGGCGGCGATAACAACCCCAATAAAAAGCCCAAGCCAAAGAAGCCCGGCAAGAAGCTCCGCGCCCGCGCCGCCCGCACCAAGACCACCAAGCCCGAGCCAGCAGCAGCACCAGCCCCCGACACGTCACCTGCTCCTGATGCCGCTTAAGTGGATGCGCTAGCTTTCGAGAAGCTGCCTCACAGATAGTGGTCAACCATCCGTTGCCACGTTGGCCAGTCATGTGAGTTGTGCAAGTCCCAGACGAACAGCTTGTGCGGAATTCCCTTGGCGCTCAGGATGCCGTCGAGGCGCTGGTTCTGGCCGAGGCACTGGTCGTCCCAGCCGGTAGCGAGTATGTAAGAGCTGCGGCGGTAACGATCGAGGAACCATGGATCGCCCAGATGAGGAAGATAGTCCATGGGTTGGTTGTAGTAGACGTCTGTGTCGTAGTAGCCGCCGAGGAAGTTGCGCAGGTCGAATGCACCGGACATGGAGAGAAATCCAGTGAAGACGTCGGGATGGCGCAGGGCGACGTTGACGGCGTGAAAGCCGCCGAAGCTACAGCCGAGCGAGGCCAGTTGGGGGTTGCCATTCTTTGAGCGAATGAGGGGGACAACCTCGTGGATGAGGTATTCGTCGTATTGGACGTGGCGGGCGATGCGCCAGCGAGGCGAGACGGCCTTGTTGTACCAGCTCTCCATGTCGACCGAGTCAACGCAGTAGACCTGAACCTGGCCGGCATCGATCTTGCCCGCGAGCGAGCCGATCATGCCGCGATCTTCAAACTCGTAGAAGCGTCCGCCGGAGGTGGGGAAGACAATAACGGGCAGGCCGGCATGGCCGAAGACCAGCATTTCCATCTGGCGGCCAAGGCGAGGCGAATGCCACTTATGGTACTCACGGTTCATAGACAGGGTCCAGGGTTCAGGGCTCAAATGAGTCGGTTGGCCAGCATAGACGAAGGCTTAGCGGTCTGGGATTGGAGAAAGACCGATTTCTTGATACTGTAACAGCCTGGGAAGGTAGCTGCGCGTGCTCTCCCATGCAGCCAAAATAAAGGGATTACGAGCGGATTGAATCTGGAAAGCCAGCCTGGAGAGAGCCCACTGCCGCACTACCTGCCAAAGGGATTGTTGGCCGGCGGCGAGTCCACGCCGCACCCGCGGTTGCGCCTGCACAAGGGCTTTGCCAGCATCTACCTGGCCGACAAGCACGACATCATTGTGTACGTTCCGCCGGGCTACGACAGGCACCCGGAGAGAACGTATCCTGTGCTCTACATGCAGGATGGACAGAACCTCTTCGATGGGCGGACGTCGTTCATTCCCGGCCGCACCTGGCAGATGCGCGAGCACGCGGACGCGGCGATTGAGGCGGCCGAAGTGGAGCCGCTGGTGATTGTGGGCATCTACAACGCAGGGGATCGACGCATTGAAGAGTACACCCACGAGCGCGACTGGCAGATGGGCGGCGGCGGGGCGGAGCAGTATGGGCGGGCGCTGACCGAGGAGATTTTGCCGTGGATCGCGACCCACTACCGGGTGAGGACGGAACGCGAGCATACTGGGCTGGGCGGATCTTCGCTGGGCGGGCTGGTTTCTCTCTACCTGGGGCTGCGGTATGCGACGTGGTTTGGCAGGCTGGCGCTGCTTTCGCCAAGCGTGTGGTGGAACCACAAGAGCATTCTGGGCTATTTAAACGAACGAGCCCCGGAGATATGGGATCGACCACGTGTGTGGCTCGACGTAGGCGACAAGGAAGGCAAGAAGACGCTGCACGATGCAGAGGTGCTCAACCGGCGGCTCAAAGCGAACCACTGGAAGCCGGGCGAGACGCTGCATTTTGAGAAGGTGCACGGCGGCGCGCACGACGAGACGAGCTGGTCGCATCGGGTGAGGCCGATGCTGCGGTTCTTGTTTCCGGCGGGGTGAGGGCGTCAGCGCGGAATCCCTGGATCAGAGCTATAATTACTGCGAATTCCGGGGGATAAGAATATGCGCTCTTTTTCATATGGACTTTGCCGTTCAGTTGACCGGTGTGGTGTTTTGCCCTTGTTTGTTCTGATCGTGGTGCTGGGCCTTTCCCGCGCCGGCTCGTGTGATCCGATTCACAGCGCGGCGCAGAAGGGCGACCTGGCAAAGGTGAAGGCGTTGATTGCCCAGGACCCGAGCCTCGTATCGGCGAAGGACAAAATGGGCGCCACACCACTGCACATGGCAGCAAAGGAAGACCACAAAGATGTAGCTGAGTTCCTGCTGGCGAGCGGCGCCGATGTCAACGCAAAGGACAACAACGGTGGATTTACTCCGCTGGATTTTGCGCTCGGATCTTTTCACTACATTGATGTTGTGACACTGCTGGTCGACAAGGGCGCGGATGTGAATGCGAGATCAGGCCAGGGCCTGAACGCATTGATGGAAACAGCAATGCGCGGGCAGAAGGACGCAGCTGCACTATTCCTGGCAAAAGGCGCTGACGTGAATGCCGTGGACAGCAAAGGCAACACGGCGCTGCATTGGGCACTCATGATGGGTCATCTGGATTTCGCACGGATTCTGATTGAGGCGAATGAGGACGTGAACGCCAGGAATGGCTTCGGGTTAAGTCCGCTGGCGCTGGCGAAGAAGAGGGACGACGTCAAGCTGATCGACCTGCTCAAACAGCATGGAGCGCGGGATTGACGCGATCCGCTCGATGGTCTTTGCAGGGCCGACGCAATTGGATGCACTACCTTAGTTATCTTCAATCTCGACATCGCACGGGGTAGCATCGATGCTTCTCGGGTGGTTGTTTGGAGGGTATTTCCAGTGGGTACTGGACGCCGTCTGCGAAACGGTCGAGTGGCCTCATCAGCCACTAGGGGTCAACTCCCTTGCCCTCCGCGCGGCACTCGACCAGAAGAATTGAAGAGTAACGGAAATTGTGCTAACGTAAGGCTACGTTTCGCAGGCGGCGTCCAGTCACTTGGATACCCAGTAATGGCGAAGGCTCCGGCTTGATTACCCGGGGCCTTTGCTTTTTATATTGGGGTGGGACTTTGTTGGGATGCGATGTGGCTGCTGGCGCGCGAGAACCGTCCTCCACGTCCCGCCCTAGCAAAGCCAAGACGGGGCACCCCCATTCTGGTTAGGCCAGGCCACACGCCGACTGACACGCGTTAGCGGCTGGCGTCGTCGAGCTCGTCGATCTGGCGCTGGAGGCTGCGGGCAGCGCGCCTGTTGAGCTGATCAATCGCGCCGAAGACAACGACGATAACGCCTATGTAGATGGCAGTAAACAGCCAGGCGTGAGGTACGCGGCCGACAGTGGCGTGGCCAACGGCGGCCATCAGAACGACCATGCCCGGGAGCAACGGACCGAGGTACCAGCTCCATATGTTGGCGAGCATATCGCGCTGGCGGATGAGCTGGGTGCGCTGGAAATCGATGGAGCTGGAGAGGCCGGCTTCCTGTGGGAGCTCGCGCGACGAGCCGCGGACGTGAAGCTGCCAGACTAGGTAGCAGGTTCCAGCGACGATGAGGGCCATTCCGGCGCGGATAAACGGGTCGGCGGTGTAGGCGAACCGGTAACCGAAGAACAGCACGACGATGGCGGCGGCGGCGTATTCGCGGAGATTACGCCAGAAGATTTTGCTTTGAAACGTGGATGCTTTTGCGTGCACTTCTGCAATCGACATACGGACTCCTTCAGTGGGCTGGCTTTGCCATGCCTGTTTCATGTTGTTTTCTTCAGAGGATGGATGGGTCATTGGGGTCCTCCGTTTGAGTCAGAGTGGGTCTGGGGTCTGGGGTCTCGGGTCTCGGGTGTGGTGTGCGGGTTCATCTGCTGGGCCAGGAGGTGCTTGATGCGGTGGATCTTGGTGGCGACGTTGCGGGCGGAGAGGCCGGTGATTTCGGCGGTAGAAGCTGCGTCGAGGCCTTCAAGATAAGCCAGCATCACCTGGCGGTCGAGGGGCTTGAGCTGATGGATCATGGCGTAGAGAATCTTGATCTGGTCGCTTTGGACGGTGAGTCCGTCAGCGGGATCGGCGACCTCAGCAAGCTCTTCCAGGCCGACCCATTCCCGCTTCCTGAGGCGCATCTGCCGTGTGACATGGGAGGCAGCCGTGTTATGTGCGACGCGATAGACCCACGTGCGAAACGAGCAGCGACCGTCGAACGCCTCAAGGCTGCGCCACAGAGCAATATGGATCTCCTGCAGCAGATCGAGCCGGGCGTCGGCGTCCGCCTCCCAGGCTCGGGCGAGGCGCTCGAGGGCCGGCCCGAAGAGATCGAGCGCCTCCTCAAATCGGCTTTCGCGGACGGCCTGCGAGGCTTTTACAAGCCGCTCCGCGCCTGGTACGGCTCGGGTCGGCTCGGCTGGGTTCGTCATGGCCTGTACCTGTCTCACATTCAAGGTAGTCGGCCTGCCCGGGAGTTTTCTTACACACCTGCGCAATTGGCCATAAAAAAATGCGCCCGGCTGCGGCGTGTCCGGCCTGGGGCAGCGGGGGAAGCACTTGCCGGAAAGGGCGATTTCGGCGATACTTAGGTGTTGAGTCTTGTGGGCCTAGGCGCACTTGCTTGGCCCTTTTCTATGGCCTTGCGCATGTGAAGCACACCGCCCCGGGCCGGAAATACCCCCTAATCCGGGGTCCCCGCGGACAGGTCTTCGTCGGTGGGGTGGTTGAGACTGACAGAGCATCGGAGTTTGAAAGGAACCGTATCGCCGTGGTGATGATTCGTTTGGCGCGTTTTGGCGCCCGCAAGCAGCCCTACTATCGCATTGTGGTTATTGAGAAGGATCGCGCTCGCAACGGGCGTTCGATCGAAGTTGTCGGCACCTACAATCCCCGCACTGAACCCGCAACCGTTGATCTGAAGCAGGAGCGCCTTGCCTACTGGCGCGGCGTTGGCGCACAGATGTCGCCGACAGTGGCCAAGCTGGTGGCCAAGCATCCGGCCGTTGCCGCTGAGCCGGTGACGGCTTAAAACCGAAACCGAAAGAGCGGATCCGGATGTCAGACCTCAAACAAAGGTCCGGGATTCTAAACTCTGTAGCAATTTGCTGACGGCGATGGGGGTGTGCTGATACTATTCAGCGCACTAATCCTTTTGCGTTTTATGAGCCTTTCATGTTCGAACAGGTCCTGGCCAATGCTTGACTTGGGTTCGAACCCGACTGGTTCGGGAGACGCGTGGGGATAGGCTACGAGTCAGGGGCAGGAAAATGACCCAACAAGAGTCAACCGCGAGCATCTCAGTGGACGAACTGGTCCGGGAAATAGCCCGTGCCCTGGTGGACGAACCGGAAGCGGTCGAGGTCGAGCCCGTTAGCCGAGACGAGAATACGGTCCTGAAGCTCCGTGTCGCTCCCCAGGATGTGGGCAAGGTAATCGGCAAGCAGGGCCGGACGGCGCGCTCGGTGCGCACCATCCTGGGTGCTGTGAGCATGAAGCTCCACCACCGCTACACGCTCGACATCCTCGAGGAAGACGACTAACCGCATGGTCTTCCCTTCCCCGTGGGGCTGCCGCGCCCTCGCTCTTGCTGAGCGCGCATGACTGCGGACAACACAACAGAGCAATGGGTCTGGCTGGCGCGCATCCGGCGCCCGCAAGGCCGCAAAGGCGAAGTCTTCGCCGACATCCTGACTGACTTCCCTCAAAAATTTGCTGAGCGGAAACACCTGTGGCTTGTTGCCGAGGCCGGAACGCCGCTCGCGAAAACCCACCCAGCGCCGGTCGAGGTTGACCTCGTGAATCACTGGCTCCACAAGGGAGGAATCGTGCTGCATTTTGCGCAATCGGATTCCATCTCGTCGGCTGAAGCGCTGGCGGGGCTGTATGTGGCGATTCCCGAGGCGCAACGCGCGGCTCTGGCCGAGGATGAGGCCTACGTCAGCGATCTGATCGGTTGCATGGTGGTGGATGTGGCGGGTGCAGAACCGAGCGGTGTGGCCGGAGTCGACGTCGGCGTGATCGAGGAGGTAGATCGAGCAGCCGGGCCGACGCCAATTCTAGTTGTGAGCGGGAAGAAGGGCGAAGTTCTAATCCCGTTTGCCAAGAGCTACCTGAGAAAAATCGACCTCGAGGCGCGCAGGGTTGAGATGGCGCTGCCCGAGGGGCTGGTGGATCTGAACGGCTAAGTTGCCGTTGCCAAAACCTTGAGGCCGCGATTCGAATCCCCTAGTCGAACGCGATCGGCTTCCAAACACCGTTCTCTTTGAGCGCAAGTTGCACGGGGCGCGGTGGTCCCTTGGGCGGAACGGTGACCTCGATCCAGAGCTCGGGCAAATTGGAGTTCTCAATCCATTGGGACAGCCGCGCATCCCAGTAGTTCCGACGTGGGGGCGTCGGATCCTTCGCGTGTTCGGGCAGGTAGATATTCACCGGATCCTGAAGGCGCATGGCGTCGCAGGCGAGCCCGGGCACGGCGGTCACCCATTGCCCAACGTAGCTCTCCTCGCTCTCAGGAACGCGCACGGCCACAAGGCGATTGCCGTCGACCTTGAGGCGGGCCTTGAACTGGAGCGGCGACACCAGCCCGCTGCTAATCGTGTATCTTCGGCCCGTCGCCACGCCGTTCATGTCGCGGGGCATGACCATATCTTCGGCGGAGGGCAACGTGCTCTGGCATCCATCTACCGGAATCTGGACGCTTAGATAGCGGCCGCGCATCACGAGTTCCGGATCGTACGCGACGGTGCGGACCCAGACGCGCGGGCAGGTGGACCGCTGGTAGAGATATTTGGCGGCGATGGAGCAGACAAGCACGAGTTGAACGGCCAGCACCACGATCGACGCAAGGGGGATGGAGAGTTTGCCGAACTTCATGGAGCCACCTCCTGCGCAGGTTTGGAGCCATCCGCGACCGGACTAGCCATGGTTCCTATCAGCCGCCTTCGCGTCTTCTCCAGCAACCAGCCGCCGGCGAGGAAGAGGACGCCGAGGCCGATGAGGCCGAGCGAGCGGCCTACCTTGTCAAAAATGTCGCTGAAGTAGAACCAGCCGACCGTGATAGCGAAGCCAACGATTCCGAAATTCACCAGTGCCTTGCTTGCCTGACGCACGCCCCACCAGATGAGGAAGACAGCGAAGGCGGCGATCAGCGCATGGGCGGCAATGTTGGGCTCATTGCGCGTAAAGGTGTTGGCCTGCCCAGGTCCGGGGCCCCAGTTGTAGTGCTCGGTGAAGACTCGGTTGCACCATGGCAGGGCGACAGTGAAGGCAACCGCCGCGCCGACGGGAATGAGGCTTTTGGTGAAACGCACCAGCGCAACGATAAGAGGAAGCGCGGCAATCGCGGTCCATCCCCAGACGCGCAGTCCCCAGGGCAGAGACGTCTGGAATCCCCAGGAGCGCCAGCCCTCAAGCATGAGCACGACGCCCACTACCGCAGCGATTGCGCTGGCGGCGAAGAGAATTCCTTGCACCGCCTTGCGCCGCGAACCGAGAAGAAATGTCAGATAGAGGATGGCCCAAACAAATAGAAAGCGGCCAATGTAGGCCCCCTGGCCGATGTGGTTTTCGGAGTAGTAACTAAGCTCCGAAATCATCCACGCAGGAATGAGCAGCAGCGTCAGCGTTTGCTGGGCTTCGTCGTGGAGCAGCGCCCAGCCGATGAGCGCGGCAAGCGCCCACATGAGGATCGCCGCCGGCCAGTGCTCCTGAATGTTGAATATCTGCCCTGTGAGCGCGATGGCCGCACCGGTGGAGGCGGTCCCTACGGCGTGGAGAGCGGTGGAAAGGCCGTGATACTTCTCACGCACCAATCCGCCAGAGAGGTGGAAGACCGCGACCATGGCGAGGACAAGAGCAAAACGCGCGCCGGGGCCGAGTTGGTCCCAATGAGCGTTGACGAAGAGCACCACGCCGCATGCGAGCAGGATGGCGCCGAGAATAAGCGCCGCCAGCCCCTGCCAGCGCAGACCCGCTGGCTGCCTCTGCTGTTGCTCCCAGGCACGGATGCGGCTCGCCGCGTCCGCGCTGAGGACGCCTGCCGATTGCCAGCGATTTAGCAATGTTTCGAAGTCGGCCATGACTATTGCGCAACATTAAAGCACAAACGGGGCGGGTGTGCGGTGATTGAGCGGGGTGCTGGGCAAAGCCGAGACCGGTTTTGCTAAAGATTGAGGCGGCGAGAGTGGCACAGCTTCTATCATGGTTGGATATGCGCTTCGAGATCGTCACCATCTTCCCCGGCTTCTTCACCAGCATCTTTGAGAACGGCATTGTGCGCCGTGCGCTGGCCGAGGGGTTGGTGGAAGCGACAGTGAAGGATCTGCGCGATTTTACGCACGACCGGCACAGGACAGTGGACGATCGGCCGTTTGGCGGTGGCGAGGGAATGGTGCTGAAGGCGCAGCCGATTGCGGAGGCGCTGGCGTCGATGGGGATCGGCCCGAAGGGCGCGGCAGCACCCGGCCTGAAAGCTGCGGCTTTGTGTCAGGGCACGACTTCAGTCGTGCCGAATGAGCAGCAAACAGAAGTCCGGGCTTTAGCCCCTGAAGAAGTATTAGCTCCTCAGGAGTCTCGGTCTCCAGCGCTAAAAGAAGCCGGCAGCACCCGATCATTCGTAATTCTCCTCTCCGCTCAGGGCCGGCCCTTCACCCAGACCGTCGCCCGCCACATCGCCTCCCTCCCTCGCGTCGTGCTGGTGTGCGGGCGATATGAGGGCGTGGACGAGCGGATCAACGAGCTTTACTGCGACATGGAACTTTCGATTGGCGACTACGTGCTGAGCGGCGGCGAGCTGGCGGCGGCGGTGGTGATCGATGCGGCGATGCGGCTGATNNGACGCGGAGATTGAGACCGATGTGGAGGGGGTTCCGCGGTCGCAGCACGGGGCAGGCGGTCTTCTGGATTATCCGCACTACACACGTCCGGCGGAGTTTGCGGGGCTGCAGGTGCCGGAGGTTCTCCTGAACGGAGATCACCGGCAGATTCGGCGGTGGCGGCGGGAGCAACAGTTGAGAAAGACCTTGAAAAACCGGCCGGATCTGCTGGAAAATGCTGCATTGAGCGCAGCGGACAAGAAACTGCTGGAGAAGTTGAGGCAGGACGATGGGGCTGCTACTTAAACGGCTGTACGGCTGCGGGCTGATCCGCGCCCACCCGCCCCACAGCCACATCGGCGATGAAGTAGTTTTCGCCGATGGACGGGCTCCCCGAGAGCCGACGGAGCATGGCGAGCTGGCCAACGTGGGTAAGAGCATCGGCTATCGGCCCCTGAAAGAGGCGCTCGATTGGGGCCTTTGTAGGCGCGTCGGAGGCGAGGAAGTCATCAAAGGCCTTGAGCGAGCCGAAGAAGCGGGCCTTTTCTTCAGCCCATGCGCGAGGTTGTGCGTTGTGCCATTCCTCGCGACCAAGGGAGATGCTGAGCGCCCAATCAAAAAGGTCGCCCATGTGAGCGAGGATCTGGACTGGCAAGCGACCGGCTCCAGCATAACCGGCGAAATGATCAGGAGCGCCCTCAAGGGATCGTGCCGCGCGGTAGGCCAGTGCGGCGACGGTGTGGCGCAGGAGTTGGCGGGCAGGGTCGGTGGAAGCCATGGGAAGAAATATACCGGAATTACGAAGCTGGCGGCGAGGGCGAGTTGGATTCGGATGGTAAAGCATTGAGAGGGGCTGGCGCTTGCGGCGGGCGCGACTGCAGGAGGCCGAATTCACGGGCCAAGGGTTCGAGGCAAGCGCTCAAGGCGGCGGTTAGGCACGCGGGGTGGTTTTCTGTTAAAATCAAAGTTCTGAGTCCAACAGCAGGAAACGACTATGTCCATTCATCCCGTAATGCAGCGTCTGGCAGAAAAGCTCCAGCGCACCGACCTTCCCGAGATTGCGCCTGGAGACCAGATTCGCGTTCAGGTAAAGATCAAGGAAGGCGACAAGGAACGTCTGCAGGCCTTTGAAGGCCTGGTAATCGCCATCAATCGCGGCCCTCAGGGCACCTTTACCGTTCGCAAGATGAGCTTCGGCCAGGGCGTGGAACGTATCTTCCCGTTCAACTCGAAGGTTGTCGACAAGATCGAAAAGATTCGCAGCTACAAGGTTCGTCGCGCCAAGCTGTTCTACATCCGCGGGCTTCGTGGCAAGGCTGCCCGCCTCAAGGAAGTAGATCGCGTAACGGGCAAGGTCCGCGCATAAACCTTTCGCGCGGTTCAATTCGCGCATAACACATGGCTTCCCTTTCCACCCAGAACCCCCGGCCTCGCGGCTGGGGGTTTTGCTTTGTGTTCGACGGCTCTTGGTTTCTATACTCGGTGCATGAGCAAGGTGCCACGTTGCGGGATGCAGATCGAAGAGGTGGCGCGCAGTGGCGGCGCTCTGCGGATTGCCGGCGTGGACGAGGTGGGACGTGGGCCGATGTTTGGTCCGGTGGTGGCGGCGGCGGTGATCCTGGCGCCACGGTGCCGCATTGAGGGGCTTACTGACTCCAAAAAGCTGAGCGAAAAGCGGCGCAACGAGCTGGACGGGGAGATTCGACAGAACGCCGTCGCGTGGGCGATTGCGGCGGTGGACTCCGCGACGATTGACCTGATCAATATAAGGCGGGCGAGCCTGCTGGCGATGCGGCGTGCTGTGGAGCAGTTGGCGCTGACGCCGGACCATCTTCTGATTGACGGCCGCGATACGATCGACTGGCCGTGCCCGCAGCAGGCGGTGATCGGCGGAGACGGGCTGTCACTTTCGATTGCGGCAGCGAGCGTGCTGGCCAAGGTACATCGCGACCGAATGATTGTGGAACTGGACCGTGAGTTTCCCGGCTACGGGCTGGCACGGCACAAGGGATATTGCTGCCCTGAGCACTTCGAGGCGTTGGCGCGGCTGGGTCCGACGCCGCTGCACCGGAAGAGCTTCAGCCCGGTGGCGCAGACGATGCTGGAGTTTCCAGAGTTGTAATGGGAAGAGCGAGGGCCGGAGGCCCCCGCTACAGCCGGTCTGGAGNNGGTCTGGAGACCGGCGCTACCTGGATCTACCTGTTCCCTTTTTCGCGGGCCGGGAACGCCGGTTGCGTACGAAGCAGGTTTGGAGGTCTCGATTGGCGCGGCCGCGTTGCTATTCGATATTGCTAGTCGCCTGCCTGCTTGTGGCGGGCTGCAACAAATACCAGCACAAGAAGCCGGACCCGACCAAGGGCGTGGTGACGGGGGTGGTGCTCTGCGCGGATACGGGCAAGCCGGCGCGGTTTGCCACCGTAGCGCTGACGGCCGTGCCCAAGGAGGGTGAAAAGAACGACCAGGGCGACCCGCTGCCGGCGGCGGAGGTCACGGTGACCGATCTGGAGGGGCGGTTCCGGATGGAGGCCGTCGATCCGGGGCGCTACTACGCATTTGCGACGCTGGACGGCTATCTCGATCCGGCGCTGGCGGTTGATCCGGACAAGCTGCAATCGCTGGGGTCGGACCGCGAGCGGCACCTCTACGCGATTCAGCAATGGAAGGACAACCTGGTAACGGTGACGGTTTCAGTGCATCGGGCGGCGGAGATTTCGATCTCGATTCAGCGGGCGGCTGAGATCTCAGGCACGGTGACGTTTGACGATGGATCGCCTGCCATTGGAATGCGATTTGAGCTATTCCGCAAGACCGCAACGGGTGATTGGGCCACCGTGGGCCTGCCGCTGATGGACAGTTGGACCATCCAGGCAACAAGCGACAGCCATGGGCACTACGCGGTGGCCAACCTGCCTGCGGGCGAGTACAGGGTGTGTACGCTGATGCCCACCGACACGGAGCAGGCTGCGTCGCGTGTGTGTCTGGGAAATGTCTACCGGCGAAAGGAAGCAAAGAGCGTGAAGGTGGCTGCGGCAGAGATTGCCGCGGGGGCCGACATTGAGATTCCGATGAGCGGATTGCACAAGGTCTCCGGCACGGTGCAAGCGCTGGCTGACGGGCACTCGATTACTCATGGAACGGTGCGGCTGCTCTATGCGGACGACCGCGAGCCGGCGCGCGAAACCTCGCTTGATGACAATGGCGACTATGAATTTGATTACGTTCCGGATGGGAAGTACATTCTCACCATCTCTGGCGCGCAAGATGACGAGAAGAAAGAAAATGGTCCGGGCAACGGAGATCAGCAGGAGCAAACAACTCAGTCGGCGCCCGCGCGCGTTTGTGCGGACAAGGAGATGAGCCTCAACGTGCTGAATGATCTTGGGAATCTGAACTTCTCGCTGCCGCTTGCAACGCCTGTGGCCGGCGGAGCGCTGGACACGCCGCAGGGTGCACAGCCAACGCCGCAGTGAGGCCGGCGAATTGCGCGGCCGTTGAATCCCACCCTAGAGCGAAACCAGAGTTTATGTGTCCTTTTGAGTCTCGAGCAGGGTCGCCGCTTCTTGGGGTCGCGTCAACTTGAGGGCTGCGGCTTCGGGATACAGTCACTCTGGTTTCGCTGTAGCCGCAAAAACAAGAGCGCAGCGAGGGTGGGGCACCCGGAGGTCTCACGCTTGCTTGAGGGCTGCCGCACGGCGCTTCTGCCAGAGATCCAGCATGGGTCGAGAGATCAGCAGGACCGCAACAATAATTGTGATCGACATGGGCGCGAGCACGCCGGGCTTTACCTGCCACCAGTAGTGAATGACTCCGCAGATCACGGCGAGATAGACGAGTTTATGGAGACGGTTCCAGTTTTTGCCGCCCATCTTGCGGATGGCCCAGTTGGTTGATGTGAGGGCGAGCGGCACGAGCAAGAGCCATGCGGCGACGCCGATGAAGATGAACTTGCGTTTGGTTACATCGTCGATCATGTACGGCACGCTGAAGGCCGCGTAGAGAGCGATGTAGGTGAACAGGTGAAGCGTGCCGTAAAAGAAGGCGAAGAGCCCGAGCAGGCGTCGGAACTTGATGAGCCAACTCAACTGCGGGATGAGCTTACGCACAGGCGTAATGGCCAGCGAGATGGTGAGCAGGTTGAGGGCGGTGGAACCTGTGCAGAAGGTGATGTCCGCAGTGGGGTCAGGACCAAGGTTATTGGTGACTGCGCCCCAAACGAGCCGGGCAAGGGGCGCCAGGCACGCAAGCCAGGTGAGGACTTTCAGCGGAATAAGGATCGAGCGTTTCATTGTTCCATTCGTGCGCGTGTTGGTGGTGCCCTGCGCGATTTAGAAATCGCGCTTGAGGTTCATCCCAGTGTAGAGAGAAGCCACCTGATCCTGATAGCCATTGAACAAGAGCGTGTCGCGCTGCTGAGCATAAAAAGGCAAGCCGATGCGCCGCTCCGTCTTCTGGCTCCAGGGAGTGTCGACGTTGGGATTGACGTTGGAGTAGAACCCATACGCGCTTGGGGCCATCTCGTTCCAGGTGGTGTTCGGCTCATGGTCAAGAAAGCGCACGGCAACAATGGACTTGGCAGACTTGAAACCGTACTTCCAGGGGAGAACAACCCGGACCGGCGCGCCGTTTTGATTGGGCAGCACCTCACCGTAGAGTCCGAAGGTGAACAGTGCAAGAGGGTTCATTGCCTCGTCCATGCGCAGGCCTTCTTTGTAAGGCCAGTCGATTGTCGACTGGCCGGCCCATTGCTCGACCTTGAAGTTGAAGTAGGAGATGAACTGAACGTATTTAGCCTTGGAAAGTGGCTCACATTTGTTGATGAATTCTGAGAGCGAGTAGCCGACCCAGGGAATGACCATGCTCCATCTCTCCACACAGCGATGGCGGTAGACGCGGTCTTCGAGCGGGCGCAGCTTGAGCAGGGCGTCAATGTCAAAGGTGAGGGGCTTCTTGACGAGGCCATCGACCTTCACGGTCCAGGGGCGCGTGGGGAGTCCACCTGCATTCCGTGCGGGCTCGTCCTTTGGCACACCAAACTCATAGAAGTTGTTGTAGTGCGTGACGTCGTTCAGGCTGGTGAGCTCTTCGCCGGTGGTGGTCAGCGGGCTCTTGATGGTTTCGAGCTTGGTGCCGGCGTGAGCGCCGAGGCTGGGGGAGACGATTTCGGCGGCGCGGTCGAGGCCGAGAGCGGCGGCGCCGGCGACGGCGGTAGCGCCAACTGCACGGCTCAGGAAGCTGCGGCGATTCAGGTATTGGGCCTTGGGAGTGATGGCGGAGGAGGGGATTTCGTCGGGTTTACGGATAAGCATTTTGTGTTGACCTCGCGCGGGGAGGTTGCGGCGCATTTGTTAGACACGCAAAGGCCTCCCTGCGTTACAAGATACGTGAATAAGGGGAGGGTGGATTGCGTGGGATGAAAACGGGGGTGTCGTGTTATCGGGTGGATTGGTCATTTGGGATGGGGCGCTTCAATACCCACCTGAGCCACAAAAACAACGACATGGCGAGGGTGGGGCGCCCAAACTAAGCGGCTGGGGTGAAGGGCCATTCGCGGAGGAAACGGGCGCGGATGAGGTAGATAAGGGTTCCGCTCAAGGCGATGCCCGCGGCGACAAGCAGGCCGATAAGGGGGTCTTTGCGGAAGACGAGCAGGTAGAGAAACCCTGCCATGGCAAGAATTGGCGGCAGTGGGAAGAGCGGCATGCGGAAGGGGCGATCGAGCTCGGGGCGTTGAACACGCAACAGGATTACCCCCACATGCTGCAGAAAGAACTGCAGCAGGATGCGCGTGATGACGAGCATGGTGATGACCTGCTGCAGCGAGAGGAAGCAGAAGGCGGCGGCGACCAGGCCCATGGCGACGAGCGAGCGGTGCGGTATGCCGTGGCGGGGATGGACAGCAGCAAAGAAACGGAAGTAGTTGCCGTCGCGGGCNNGTCGCGGGCGGCGGCGTAGGGGACGCGGGAGTAGCCGAGCAGCAGCGAGAAGACTGAAGCGAAGGCGGTCCAGACGACGAGGGCTGCCATAAGCGCACCAGCCCAGCGGCCAAATGCTGACTGAGCGATCTGGGCGACGAGTTGCAGGCGGACGAGGGCGGATTCTCCGGCGTGTGAGGCTGCGTCACGCAGCGAGGGCAGAGCGGCCAGGTTCATGGCGACGTAGAAAGCTGACACGAAGAGGACGGACAGCAGGATGGCGCGGGGTATGGTCTTTTCGGGGCGCTGCACCTCGCTGCCGAGGAATGTGATGTTGTAGTAGCCCCAGTAGTCGTAGGTGGTGATGAGGGTGGCCTGGGCAAGTCCGCCGAGAGCGACGGCTGCGGATTNNACGCCGGCGATGGCGGCCATGACTCCGACAAAAAGGACCCAGGCGAGGCGGGTGACCTGGCTGAGGTTGCGGTAGAGCAGTGCGGTGACCAGCAGGCAGGCGACTGCTGCGGTGAAGCTGGACCAGTGAATAAAGGGCAGCGCGGCGATGGGTGTNNCCGATGCAGCCGGAGGCGATGGAGAGCGGCGCGGAGAAAGAAAGCTGCCAGACGTAGAGGAAGCTGAGCCAGTTCCCTGCCCCGCGGGAGCTGTAGATTTCGCGCAGGAACGCGTAAGAACCGCCTGCGCGCGGGAAGGCTGCGCCGAGCTCGGCCCAAACCAGGCCGTCGGCGACGGCGATAGCTGCGCCCAGTATCCATGCCCAGACCGAGAGGTGGAAACCAGCGGCGGCGATGACCAGGGGCAGCGTTATGAAGGGCCCCACGCCGATCATCTCCAGCATGTTGAAGAGGACGGCAGAGCGCAGGCCGATGCGGCGGGTGAGGGCGGGGCCGGAGGCCGAAATGGGCCCCGGATTGAAGCTTGGCGCGCCGCCCGCAGCGGGGCCGGGAGTTTGGCCGTTGGTGGGGTTTGCTAAGTCCATGAGCCTCTTATGCTCCCCGGATTGTACACTGACGGGAAGTATGGTTATTGACGAGAGAAGACAACAGGTTGTGTGCTTCGCGGCCTTCGCGGGGCTGATGAGAAACTGTGCAGCTGTGCCATTGATGGCTGCGATTGTGGCGATTGGCACGAGCGCCCATGCGCAGCAGGCGGCGGGAACAGCAGACCGGATGGAAGCGATTCCGTTGCCGGAGCCGTCGACAATTCCCCTGCACATTGGCGAGGATCGGGGCTATGCCGCGCTGGAGCAGGATCTAAAGCGGCTGGGAACGACGGCCAGCGTGCTGATGATTGTGGCGCATCCCGACGACGAGGACGGCGCGCTACTGACGTATCTATCGCGCGGGCTGGGAGTGCGGGTCACGCTGCTGACGCTGACGCGCGGCGAGGGCGGCCAGAACGCCATGTCGGCCGACAGCGGCGACGCGCTGGGGATCATTCGTACGCAGGAGTTGCTGAAGGCAGGCGAATACTACGGGCGCAAGCAACTGTGGGGGACGGAGGCGGACTTCGGCTTCTCAAAGACGCAGAAAGAGGCGTTTGAGAAGTGGAGCCACGAGCGCGTGCTCTACGATGCGGTGCTGGCGGTGAGGCGCGAGCGGCCACAGATTCTGGTGTCTACGTTTGTGGGCGGGATTACGGATGGGCACGGCCACCACCAGGTGAGCGGCGAGATCATGCAGGAGGCGTTCAAGGCGGCGGGCGACCCGAAGGTGTTTCCGGAACAGCTAAAGGATGGGCTGGAGCCGTGGCAGCCGCTGGCTGTGTATTCGATGGTGCCGTTTGCACCGGTAACGAACGGAAAGATGTTTGACTACGCGACGGGCAAGTGGGAGCCCGCGCGATTCCACAACTACGTCACAGACGAGTGGACAACCGAGGTGCCGTCGGCCGACGTGGTCCTCCAGGTCGGCACGCTCGATCCATACCTGGGCCGCAGCTACACGCAGATTGCGCGCGAAGGATGGGGACAGCAGAAGTCGCAGAATGGTGGAGCGAATCCGACCCTGGGCGGGCCTGCGACGACGCGCTATCACCTTTGGGCAGTCGATAATGCGGCGAGTCCGAAGGCAGCCGACCCAGCGTCGCCAACCGCGGAGCCGAAAGACAGCAGCCTTTTTCACAATCGCCGTGTCGCTGTGGATACCAGCATAGCGGGGCTGGCCCGACTCGCAGGGCCCGCTGCCCCGGCATGGATTGGCGTCGAGTTGGGCAAGATCGATGCGGCGGTTAAGGCTTTTGCGCCAAAGGCGCTGGCGGATCCGAGTGTAAGTGCGGCGCACAAACTGGTGCCAATCTACAACCAGGCGCTGGAACTCCGCGAAAAGGTTGCGGCAAGTGCTCTGGAGCCGTCGGCAAAGGCAAACTTGCTCTATGAGCTCGACACCAGGATTGAGCAGTTTCAGACTGTGCTGAAAGATTTGCTTGGCCTGGACATGATTGCGTTCACCACGCATGCAAGCACGATCGAGGACGGCGGCTTTCGCGGCAGTTCCGCCGACGAAACGCCAAGGAGCGTAACACCGGGCGAAGAGTTCAACGTGAGGATTCATGCATCGTCGGCGTCGGATGAAGCGCATGTGCTGAAGACCTGGTTTGAGAGCACAACCGGGGACCATCCATGGAAAGCGGACGAACCGATCAGTACGGTAAATACAGCGACAACCAGCGACGCGATCTTCAGGTTGCAAGTGCCGGAGAATGCTGAACCGACGCAGCCTTACTTCACGCGTCCCAACACGGAGCAGCCCTATTACGATCTCAAGCACCCTGAGTATCGCGAGCGCTCATTTGCGCCCTGGCCGCTCTCGGCGTGGGTCGAGTACTGGTTTGACGGTGTGCCGATTAGGATCGGGCAGGTTGTGCAAACCATGGCGCGTGAGTTGGGGCCGGGAGGAGTGTACGAACCTCTGGTAGTCACGCCGAAGATCGGGATTCGAGTGGAACCGGAAGCTCGGATTCTGCCGCTGGACGGTTCGCCGCTGCCGGTGCACGTGACCGTACATTCGCAGGGTCCGGCAGACGGGACGGTGGAGCTGAAGCTGCCCGCCGGGTGGGTCTCCGAGCCGAGCGGAACGCAGGCCAACTTCCACTTCCACGTTGGCGGCGACAGCGAGCCGATGGTGTTTCAGGTGACGCCCGCGCCCGAACAGACTGGGGCATTCACGTTGGAAGCGGTTGCGCACTCCGGCGGGCACGACTACACGACCGGATGGCGCAGGGTCGGCTACCAGGGACTCCAACCGTACAACTTATATCGCGCTGCGGAGATGAAGACGCGCAAGGTGGATGTGACGCTGGCGCCGGGACTCAAGGTTGCCTACGTAATGGGAACGGGCGACACGGTTCCTGAGGCGCTTGAGGCGCTGGGCGTGGAGCCGCACCTGCTCTCCGTGGAAGAGCTGACGTCGGGCGATCTGTCGGCGTGGAACGTGATCGTGATTGGGATTCGCGCCTATTCGGCGCGGCCGGAGTTGGCCGGCGCTGCGCAGCGGCTCAAGCAGTTTGTCGAGAACGGCGGAACGGTGGTGGTGCAGTATCAGAGTTCTACCTTCCCCGCCCCGCTTCCGCTCACCATGGGATCGACGCCGGAGCGCGTTGTGGACGAATCCGATGCAGTGAAGCTGCTCGAGCCGGAGAACCCGCTTTTGAGCTGGCCAAACAAGATCACGACGGCTGACTTCGACGGATGGGTTGAGGAGCGGGGTCACTCGTTCATGAATTCATGGGACGCGGGCTACACAGCGTTGACCGAAACGGCCGACCCAGGGCAGGATCCCCAGCGCGGCGGTCTGCTTTTAGCGCATGTGGGCAAAGGCACCTATATCTATGTGGCCTACGCACTCTATCGGCAGTTTCCCGAGCTGGTTCCGGGTTCATATCGGATCCTGGCCAACCTGCTAAGCGCGGGTAAAGGGGGGCGGTAGGGTCTCGTTTCTCAGGTCGTCGTGACCGGGAGCGCGAGTTCTACAACCTCCGATGGAGAAGCGGCTCGCCCAATGGTTGGTTGTTGGGCGGTGGTGAGTCCGTCATGCTTATCGACAACATGATCACTAGGCTTCCGCTTGTCCTGCTTTCCCTGCTGGTCTCTGCCAGTGTGTGCGCGCAAAGTGGTTCCGTCACAGAATCGACATCGACGGGCACCGCCGCTGCGTGCGGATTCTATTGTTGGTGGTCGACGCAAACCAACGCGACCCAATCCAAACAGCCGGCGTGGGCTGTCCCGCTGGTCACCACGTATACCGGGCTATTCCAGGTAGCACGCATTGACGTGTTGCGACAGATTGCCCCGGCACGGACCGACACGTGGAACTACGGCAACAGCAAGGGTTTCAACGTGATCGTTCCTCACAGCAACGTCGAGGTGGACGTGGACCTGCCGTCGTACATTGAGCACAACACCAAGGCGAAGGACGGCGCAGGCGACTTCTCGATCGTGGGCAAGTATCGCCTTGCGAGCGGAAATGCGAAGCACGGCGCCTATACCCTCAGCTTTTGGACGGTGGTCACATTTCCCACCGGCAGCTACAAGAATGGCTCGCCGAATGCCAGCTTTCAGCCGAACCTCGGCGGTGGAAAGGGGTGGGGCAACTTCGACGTTCAAACAAGCGTAGGCGCGACTCTGCCCGCGGGAAACCCCGCAATCACCTCCTCTGGACGCCCGGTCCTTTGGAATACCGCCGCACAGTATAAGGTCGGGAAGCTCTTCTGGCCAGAGATCGAGTCGAACGCGACCTTCTACCACGGTGGCACGAACGACGGCAAGATGCAGGAGTTCATCACGCCCGGCATCGTCATCGGGAAATGCGCGCTCCATCCCAACGACAAGAAGAGTCGGCCTGGACTGGCGTTTGGCGGTGGCATGCAGATCGCGACGAGCCACTTCCACACATACAACCACGCGTTGATCCTGACGGCGCGCTGGATTTACTAAGTCGATGAAGTTGAAAAGGTGTGGGTCGACGACTTCGCCGGCCCACAGCCATTTTCGGCCGGGATTGCGATGCGGAAGTTCGAACATTACATTTCGATTAATCCAATGTTTCATTTCTGTAACTATCTTTAGAAATTCACCAGCTGTGTAAAACCTAGCTTGATGTGCAGGGAACTTATTAACATTCTATTTACATTCTTCCGGGTCCAACTTTCTTGGTGCAAGACTCATCCGTCAAGCAATAGCTCCTCAAATATCGACGAAAATGCGTGATTCTCCCGTGTATTGAGGCTCTTGCACTCCGTGGCGATGTTGAGAAACATTGGTCAGAAATACTCCTCGAGAAACTCAAGATTTTGTGGGCTGTTTCATTAAATATTCATATCGTTCTGCGAGTCTGATCAACGGAAGCCCCCAGGGTTAACTTCGTCTTTTTCTGTGCGTCCCTGGCAAGAGTGTGGGTCCGTGGGCAGTGCGAGTCGTATGCAAGGTGTGCGATTGGCGCGGAGACGGAACAAAAGATGCGCACGCCGAAAGGGCGAGTGCAAAACCGATTCAACCTGATTCGAGAGGAAAAGAGAGGCCCGATGAACAGCAAGTTTAAAACTGTTGCCACCGCAATCCTGGCAGTCGGTCTGGCTGCCTCGTTTGCAAATGCAAGCGACAAAGATCCGGCAGCCAAGCCGAAGAAGCACGCTACCGCGGCTGAGGGCAAGAAACCAACGTGTGACGCCTGCGATCAGATTCAGGCTCTCAAGACAGAGATGCAGGGCCAAATCGACGCGATGAAGCAAGATCTGGCCGCGAAGGATGCGGAGTTGAAGGCGGCGCAGAAGGCCGCCGCGGATGCGCAGGCAGCAGCCGACCGGGCGAACGCCGCGGTCTCGGCACAAAACCAGGCAGCAACCGAAAACGCGGCTGCAGTGACCACGCTGCAAACGTCGGTTACCGATCTGAAGGCGAATGCGCTCTCACTTGCCACCAACATCTCCGATGAGACGGCGGCGATCAAGAAATCGATCAGCAGCCCGAACGTTCTGCATTTCCGGGGCGTGACAATTCAGCCGGGTGGATTTGCGGCGGCCGAAACGGTTTACCGGACGAAGGCTACCGGCGGCGATATTCCGACCGCATTCAGTTCAATTCCGTATGAGGGCGCGGATGCTTACTCGCTCAGCGAGTTCTTCGGAAGCGCCCGCCAGTCGCGCGTTTCGATGATGGTGGAAGGCAAAACGCCCAACGCAACTCTGCGCGGCTACTACGAGGCTGA
>PMXB01000262.1 GCA_003165935.1 Acidobacteriaceae bacterium
GCGTGGGCCTCCCGGCCCGCGCTCGCTTTCCCGCCCCCCAAAAAGGTAAGACTCTCGACCAAAATCCAAAACAAATCGGGCGCGTAGCGCGACATTCGCGGGAAGAAGCTAAATCCGCACAATCTGCGCCAACGCATCAAAATGCGCATCCCGCGCATACAACACCAGCGAGTGCTGCAACACCAGCGCCGCAATCCACATGTCATTCGTCGGTATCGGCGTTCCCTGCTTGCGCAGTTGCCGATACACGTTCGCATAGTGATGCGTAGTCTGCACATCCGCGTAGAGAATCGCGACACCCGGCTTGAGAAGAAACCTGCGCAGCACCGCCTCGTTGCGCGTCCCTTGCGTACCCACCGCGAATCCGGCGCGCAGTTCACCCACCACAATGAATGGCAGCCAAACTTCGTCGGCTAGCTCCACCGCCTCGATCACAGAAAGGTCGCCCCTGCAAAGGTCTGTGTACCGGTTGGTGTCGAGCGCCAGCCTCATTTTGCGGCCTCGCTACACTCCCGTCTCAGGCGCATCCTCGCGTTCAACGCCACATCTCCTCATCAACCGTGTCTTGCTCTGCAATTGCCCGATCAAAAGCCGGATCTCTCTTCCAGCTTCCTGCAATATCGCTCATATCGCGCTGGCGAACCCGGCTGTCGCACAACCCGAACCCGCGAGCCAAGGCCTCCACCGTCACTTCGTTCAGGCTTTTGCCCTGCTCCCGCGCCTTAACGCGGAGTGCGGCATCCAAATACTCCGGCACATTCCGAATCGTATATTGCATGCACATATTGTAGGCACTGCAGGCACTCAATGCAAGCACGAGGTTCTCGACTCTGTTCCGATCAACCCGCAACCGCCAACGCCTTCCCCCGCTTAAACAACTCGCGAAGCTTCCCAGTCGAGTACGGCGTCTTTCCCAGCGCTTCATCCATCCATCCAGGTAGCTCGACCGCCAGAAACGTAATCTCTCGCCCAACAAACGACGCAACCAGTTTCGGCCGCATTCCCAAGGCAGTGTTGTCTTACATTTCGAAAGCATCGATGCTTCTGCCCAACTCGTCGAACGCCCGCCGCAGGTTGAAGAGGCTCTTCGACCGAATATCCTGAACAGTCTCCTCCGACGCGCTGTGTCCGCCCATGAATGCCCGCTGCTTTACCCGTTTCACAGACGTGCCGATGTTATCGACGCAAACGTATGTGAAGCTCACCGAAAACCCGGCGTCATGCGCCTGCTTCATCTGATCGAATGCGATTGTGCTGCGCAGAGTTGTCTCAGTCGCGAAACTCTGGCCCGCTGCAATGTGGTCCCGGATGAACTTCTCGCAGATTGGCCCTACCTGCTTCCGAATGGAGCCGGGAATGCCAATGTAACTTCCGCCATTCAGCATCGCCGCGTGGTGGTCTGCGTTGAAATAATCGCAGCCAAACGAATCTCCGGGAAACGCGCTCGTCTTCCCGCTACCGGCAGGTCCGGCAACCACGTACATGGTGGGCATCAACTATCCCCCGAAGTCCCGATCGGCACCAGGAACCATGTCGGGGGGCAGATCGTTCCTGAGAAGGTTGCCATCCTTGTCGATGATGCCCAAGGCGATGGCTCGTTCAACCGACCGCTTGATGCGCTTCGCCCCCTCTTCCCGCACCCGCGCCATCACCGCCTCATGCTCGGCCAGAAACTCAGGCGAATACGTCCTCGTGACCTCAGCGGCCTTGGGCGCCACCTTGCGGGCCACCACGGCGCGCTTCTGCACCTTCCGAACCACGGCCCCACTCGCCATCACGCCCTCCTGTTTCCTGAATTCTAGCCCTCAACCGTCCTGAACGAAAGATCACAGCAGTTTGCACAAGACCTCCTGCCTCCGGCGCACCATAGAAACACCCCAACAAGCCGAGGCTTTTTTGATCCCTGTTCCCTGATCCCTGTTCCCTGATCCCTGTTCCCTGCCTTTCCCACCGTCCCCAATAGCTCACTCCCTCGCAACCAACAATGCGAGGATCAACCCATGTGCAACCAGGCTCAGCCCAAACAAACTCAGCCCAAACAAGCTTCGCCCAAACAAGTCGCAGGCGTTGAAACCCAAATCATCCACGATTGGTTCGGCCGATTCGCCGTTGCTGCGTCCAACTGGCTCGGATCAACCTGGGCATTTGCCGCCGCGGCCGTCATCGTCGTTGTCTGGGCCGCTGTAGGTCCGCTCGTCCATTTCTCGCCAAAGTGGGAGCAGTTCATCAACACAGGCACAGCTCTCGCCACGCTCTTCATGGTCTTTCTTATTCAGAACATGCAGAATCGCGATTCTCGCGCCATCAATCTCAAGCTCAATTAACTCATCCGCGCCATCGACAAAGCCCGCAACCAGATGATCGATATCGAGCGGCTTACAGACGCTGAACTGGATGACCTGCAGTCGACCTACGAAAAAGTTAAAACAGCATGGACAGAGCGCTAGGCCCGCCGCCCCGCCGAGCCAGAAGAAAAATAGCGCTTCACAGGAATTGACGCACTTTCAAAATCGCCGCAGGTGCCGACCACGTATTCGCACCTGATCTCTAATCACTAATCACTAATCACTGCCTTACCGCCCAATCACATCCACCGCCACCGTCGCCGTTCGCGGCGGCAGGCACTGCGCGTTATTGCAAGCCTGGTAGTGCAGCTTTGCCTCCACCAGGTGGTTCCCCTTCTCCGCCCGGATGTGCGCGTCAATCGCAAACTCCCCCACATATACGCTCAGCTTGCTCCCCGGATCGTTCGGAAACGCAAACTCCCCACCCCCCGGATACTCCGCCCGCTCCAGTTTCACTCCCGTCCCATCCGGAAACTCCAACGTCGTCGGAATAAGAAACTCATCCTTCGGCACATGCGAATTGATGTGCATCCCCTCGGCAACCCTAAAGTGCAGCTTCACTACCGCCGGCTTCCCCGCATCCACCGTCACCTGCTCGGGATACAAAAACTCCACCGCCCCACCCTTCGCGCTCCCCGCCTGTTCCTGCGCACACATCGCCCACATCGCCAGCACCAGGCCCACAGCCGCACTCGATAGAACTCTCATTCCCAAATCCCGCACCTCGCGCCCTCAACAAAGCCGTTTCCACTAACCACTAATTACTAACCACTAATCCCTGCCTCTACATCCCCATCGCCTTCTTGATATTCCCTTCAATCTCGCTCTTCGACGTCAGCCCCATCTGCGCCGCCACCACCACTCCGTTGCGGTCCACATAGAACGACATCGGCAGCTCATCCAGCCCACCGTACGCATCGCTCAGCGTCGACCCGTCAATCAGCACCGGGTAAGGAATGTGCATCTTGGTCGTGAACTCCGCAATCTCGTCCTTCTCCTCGCCAAACCGCTTCGCATTGTTGCGATCAATGTCGTCCGCTGAAATCCCCAGCACCTCAAACCCCTGCGGCCCATACTGGTTCCGCAAATCCACCAGCCACGGCGTCTCAATCTTGCANNGCGCACCACGTCGCCCAAAAGTTGATCAGCACCGCCTTACCCTTCAGGCTCGCCAGCGACACCTTCTTCCCCGTCACGTCTTCCAGTTCAATCGCCGGCGCCGGCTTGCCCACCAGAGGCGACACATACTCCGGCGGGCCGCCCTGCGGATCGGCTACCAGCATCCCCCGCTCCGCCGATGCCAGCAGCAACTGCGCAGCCTGCTGCCGATACTCAAAGTTCGCCCACCCCGCCCACGCAAACGTTCCCAGGATGAACAGAACCACGCCCAACACCACCGTGTTTCGCTTCACTGCCGACGACACCTCTGCCTATATTGTACGAGGAACACAAACCAACCGTGTACCGCAGGCTTCCAACCAAACTTGTACCGCAGGCTTCCCAGCCCGCGCCCGTCTCCCACCCCGCCATCCCCAAGCTGATACCATCAAAAGCCGATGGACAGCACGCCAAATCCAGCCAGTCTCCAGCCAGCCGCCCTCGTCCGCACCGAGGCCGCCGCGCTCGAAGTCCTCGCCACGCGCCTTGAAGGTCCCATGGCCGCCGACTTCGCCCGAGCCGTCTCGCTCGTCCTCCGCTGCGGTCACGATCGTGGCCGCGTCGTCGTCACCGGCATGGGCAAGAGCGGCATCATCGCTCAAAAGATCGCCGCCACTCTCAGCTCCACCGGCTCCCCCGCGCTCTTCCTTCACCCCGCTGAAGCCGTCCACGGCGACCTCGGCGCTATCATGCCCGGCGACCTCGTCATCGCACTATCCGCCAGCGGAGAAACCGATGAGATCCTCCGCCTCCTCGCCACCCTCAAGCGCAAAGGCGACGCCCTCATCAGCTTCTGTTGTCGCCTCGACTCCACGCTCGCCAAGTCCAGCGATGTCGCTCTCGATTGCAGCGTTGCCCGCGAAGCCTGCGCCCACAACCTTGCCCCCACCGCCTCCACCACCGCCATGCTCGCCCTCGGCGACGCCCTCGCCATCGCCGTCAGCCTGCGCAAGGGCTTCCGCGCCGAAGACTTCGCCGAACTCCACCCCGGCGGCAAACTTGGGCTACGCCTCGCCCTCGTCCGCGACCTCATGCACACTGCCGACGCCATCCCCNNGTCCAATCGCAGGGCCGCCTCGCCGGCGTCATCAGCGACGGCGACCTCCGCCGTCTCCTCCAGCGCGAAGGCGGCGCAGCCCTCTCCCGCACCGCTGGCGAAGCCATGAACGCGCATCCCTGCACCATCGCATCGAGCGAACTCGCAGCCAAAGCACTCTCGATCCTCGAAGAGCGCAAGATCACCTCCCTAATCGTCGTCGACCCCGACCACCACGTCGAAGGCGTAGTCCACCTCCACGACCTCTGGGGCGTGGAACTGATCTGAACGTGGTCGGCGCATACCCTGGCGTGATTGCGCCACCTTGAATTTGGAGAGAAGTTGATGCCATTGGAGCTCAAGCGCGTCGCCTATGAAGATCTCAACTCGCGGCAGCAAGAGGGATTCAACTTTCAGAAAGTCTCTGCGGTTCTGGCCGATTTCGGTTATGTAACAATTCGCCTGACCAGCGATTGGAGCGGAGCGGATTTCATCGCACAGCACCTCGACGGAGTCAGTTTCCTCAAGGTGCAACTAAAAGGGCGACTGACATTTGCAAAGAAATATTGTGAAAAAGGCCTATTCATCTGCTTCCGGGATAAGGATCACTGGTATTTGTATCCGCATGATGAAGTGTTGGAGAAGATACTCGAAGAGGGACTACTTACCGGGACCTCGTCTTGGGATCAAAAGGGCGGATATGATTTCCCCTATCTCACCCCGCGGCTGAAGACGGCCTTAAAACCGTATCTCCTGGAAGGGTAGGCACCACGGCCTCCTAACCCTCAATTTCATCGAGATATCGGATCACGATCCGCGTTATCATTACGAGTAGGAGCCGGCCCCATGACCACCCGAATCGTCCGCATCGGAAACACCCTGAGCGTCGAGATTCCCGAGGAATTGGTTACGCAAGCTTCGTTACGTGTTGGCGAACCGGTGGAATGGATCGCTAATGGCGACGGAACCATCTCTCTCGTTCCACACGATAGTCCGGAACACCGCCACATTCGCGCCGGCCTCGCAGAGCTGGCCGGGGGACAGGCGATTTCGAACGAGCGCGTCATGGAATGGCTGGATAGCTGGGGCACGGAGACCGAGCGGCCCGCTCCCCAATGAAGATTCGCTGGTCTCCTACGGCGGTTTCCGACTTGAAATCCATTCGCGATTACATCGCCAAAGACAACCCAACCGCTGCGCGAAAAGTAGCCGCCAGAATCAAGGAAGCCACCAATCGTCTTATGAATTTTCCTTTCTCCGGCAGGGCGGGTCGCGTTCCAGGAACGCGAGAACTCGTCATCCCCGGAACCTCGTATATCGCTGCCTACGCGGTTCACGACGACGGAGTCGAGATTGCTGCCGTATTGCACGGTAAACAAGACTGGCCCGATAGATTCTAGGAAGCAGAACATTCCCATGACTACTCCACACACCGCCCTCATCACCGGCGCATCCTCCGGCTTCGGACTCCTCACCACCATCACCCTCGCGCGTAAGGGCTGGCACGTCATCGCCACCATGCGCGACCTTGCACGACGCGGCCATCTCGACGCTGCTGCCCAATCCGCTGGAGTCGCCGACCGCATCGAAGTCCTCCAGCTCGACGTCACCAACAACGCTCAAATCGCTGCCCTCGCCGCCCTCATCGAACAACGCCCCACCCCGCTCAATGCACTGGTCAATAACGCCGGTTTCGCCATGGCAGGCTTCGCCGCCGACGTCAGCGATCAAGAGCTACGCCGCCAGCTTGACACCAACTTCTTCGCCGCCGCCGCCGTCACCCGCGCCCTCCTGCCCCTGTTCGAACGCCAGCGCTTCGGCCACATCGTCATGGTCTCGTCCATCTCCGGCCGAGTCGCCACGCCCGGCATCAGCAGCTACAACGCCTCCAAGTTCGCGCTCGAGGGCTGGAGCGAGGCGCTCCGCCACGAGCTACGGCCCTCCGGCATCAAGGTCGTGCTCATCGAGCCGGGAGCCTTCGAAACCGACATCTGGACCCGCAACGCCGTCATCAGCGAAGCCACACAGGCCATCGCCGCTGCAGCCGACTCCCCGCGCAAATCCTTGCTCACCCGCTGGCGCGACCGCGTCCAAAGCCGCACCAAACGCGCCGATCCCCAGCTCGTCGCCGACCTCATCGCCGTTATCCTGCGCAACCCCAACCCCAAACTGCGCTACGCCATCGGCACCGATGCGTGGGGCGCCCTGTTCGCGAAAAAGATCCTCCCCGCCGGCATCTTCGAGAACATGGTCTACAAAAACAGCGGCATCGCAAACTAGCCCATCCAGCTTTCCCTCAAAAACAACTTTCCCATCACACCCGTGTTCGTGTAGCTTAAGGTCCGATTCCTGCCCCAGCCTCTCTGGAACAGGAATCAGGAACCAAATATCCCCTTTGGAGAAAAAGAACGATGAAGAACCTCTACATGGTTGCCGCACTTGCCCTCGCCTTTACCGGCGGAGTCGCCGTCGCCGAAGTTCACGACTGGCACGACCTCGACTCTGTCCACCATCATGTTCAGGACGCCATCCACGAGTTGGATCACGCCCGCGCCGCCAACCACTTCGACATGGATGGCCACGGCGAAAAGGCCGCGAGGTTGCTCCACGACGCTGAGCACGAACTTGATCTCGCCGTCCAGGCCGCCCGCCGCCACTGATCCCAGGCAAACTTGTACCGCCGGCTTCCTAGCCGGCTGTTGCGCGGGCTTCCCAGCC
>PMXB01000085.1 GCA_003165935.1 Acidobacteriaceae bacterium
TGCATGGCAAGAGCTTCGGCGGCCATCCTTCGTGCCTCCTCCAGCGTGGAGCCTGCACTGATGCAGCCAGGAAAATCGGGGAAGCTGACGCCAAAGTCCGAATTCTTGTCTTTACGGAGATAAGCGATATATTCCATTGATTGCTCCTGCAAAGGCTAAGACTGCTCCCATCGTATACTCATCAACGACAACTTATTAGTGACGAAAAGTCGTTCCAGAGGAGCCCCAATGATTGCACATAGCGAATGGAAGGGCGGAAGCATCTTCGAAGGAAACACCTCGAACGGGAACCTGCTCTATTTCGATGCGGATGCGTCGCACGGGCAGGGGCCAAGCCCGATGGAAGCCGTGTTGGCGGCGCTCTGTGCGTGCACCAGCGTAGATGTCATTTCGATCCTGCAGAAGAAGCGGCAGCCCGTGATGGGACTGCGCGTTTCGGCCACGGCAGAGCAGGCGCCGGAGCCGCCCCGCGTCTTCACGCACATCAAACTCACTTATGCAGTAAGCGGGCGCGTTGACCGTCTGGCCGCCGAGCGGGCGGTTGAGCTCTCCAAGGGCAAATACTGCTCGGTGTCGAAGATGCTGGAGAAGGCGGCAACTATCGAGTTCGAAGTCGTGATGGTGGAAGAGGACGAACAAGCGTGAGGATGCGGCCCATCAAGAATGCGTTTCAGGTGGTGCTCATGCTGATGGGACTGGTCGCTGTTGGTTTGCTGTCGGCCATCGCGACCATGAGCATCGCCATCCACGGCGCAGAGGTGCAGGTGCCCGCGCTTACGGGTATGACCGTGGCCGATGCGCGCAGCCAGACGGCGGGCCTGGGGCTGAACCTCGACGTGGACAATCGCTACTATTCAGGTGACGTGGCTGCCGGGCACATTCTCACGCAGTCGCCTGCGCCGGGAACGGTGGTGCGGCGGGAGTGGCTGGTGCGCGTATCCGAGAGCCTGGGACCGCAAAAGGTTGAGGTCCCAAGCGTGGTGGGCCATGGCGAGCGCGAAGCAGCACTGGCACTCCGTCGCGTGGGGCTTGAGGTAGGCGTGACCGCGCGCCTGCCTTATAGCGATGCCGCGGAGGGAACGGTGATCGCGCAGGATCCGCCGGCGCACGCGCAGGGAATCGCGCGGCCCAGCGTGAACTTGCTGGTAGCTGCGGCAAGCGACGATGTGCCGGACGGTTTTCTGATGCCTGAGCTCGTGGGCTTGCCGTTTGCGAATGCGCAGGCACTGCTGGCGCGTGTGGGCATCCACACGGCAGCGCCGACTATGGTGAATGTCGCGGTGCCGCCGGTGGGCAGTGAGGGTCAGCCGATTCGCCCGCCGGTAAAGCCAAGCTCAGTGCTTTCGCAGGTGCCCATGGCCGGCGCGCGTGTCGATCAGAGCACGCTGGTGCACCTGTCGGTGGCGCAGTAGGGCGGCGTTCGTTTTTTATTGGACTCTTTCAATCAGCGCAATAAAGAACCCGTCGGTCGGGAACACGCCAGGCAGCAGGCGGAGCGCGCCCTCGGCGGTCAGGCAGCATAGGAGTTTGTCGGCTGCTTCTTGGGTGATGATTTTCTGGTTGCCGAGGGAGATGATTCGCGCGTCGAGCGAAACGGTGCGGGCGATTGGCGTGGCTGCGAGGACGGCTGCGACGACCTGCTCGTTCTCTTCGGGCTCCAGGGAACAGGTGGAGTAGACCACCGAGCCGCCGGGGCGAACAGCGCCGAGGGCTGCAGACAGGATCGCTCGCTGGCGTTCGGCCTGGCGCGGCAAGTCTTCAGGGCGCAGGCGGTGACGAATCTCGGGGTTGCGCCCCAGCGTGCCCGTGCCGCTGCATGGCACATCGACGAGGGCGAGATCGAAGGCGGAATCATTTGTCTGGGCGGACGCAAATGCGGGTAACGCTGACGCATCCGCGAGCCGACATTCGATTCGATCGGCAATGCCCGCGAGCCGATGGCGCAGAGCCTCAAGTCGCGGCGCACTCTGTTCGCACGCGACGATCTGGGCCTCAGGATTGCGCTCAGCGAGGATGAGGGTCTTGCCTCCGGGCGCGGCGCAGGCATCGAGGATGTTTTCTAGCCTTTGGTCGTGAGAAACGGCGGCAAGTTCAGCCACAAGCTGGGAGCCCTCGTCCTGTAGCCGGATGCGGCCGTCAAGAAATGCAGGGGTTGCGGTGATGTCGCCGGAGACGACGGTTCTTACCGCGGTGAGCACGCTGGCGGGCTCAAGCTTGATCCCGGCCTGAAGAAGTTCGGCTTCGGCGTTGGGGTCGACGAGCCGGATTGTTGTGGTGGGCTGCTGCTGTCCGTGCGCGCAAATGGCTCGCGCTGCCTCAACTCCGTAGAAGCTTGCCCAGCGTTCGACGAGCCATGGAGGATGAGCGCAGGCGAGGGCGAGGTTCGCTGCGGGACTACCGGAAGAAGGCACCTCAGGGGCTAAAGCCCAAGCCAAATTTGTAGGCGTTTTCGGCACGACTGAAGTCGTGCCCTGATACAGTGCCGCTGAGGCAGCAAGCTTCCGCAGCACTGCATTCACCATTCCCGAGGCGAAGCGATGGCCTGCCTGCTTGGCCAGCCCCACGCTCTCGTCGATGGCGGCGCGGGCGGGGATGCGGTCCATGTGGAGAATCTGGAAGGCCCCCATGCGCAGCGCGATGCGAATTTCGGCGTCGAGCTTTGCGTTGGGCCGGGTGAGAAATGCGCGCGTCGCATGGTCGAGTTGAATTTGCCAGCGCAGTACGCCGAGAACCAGTGCAGTGGCCAGATGACGGTCTGGCGCTGAGAGCGCATCGACGGCCTTGCCTCGCAGCAGATCGTCGGAATGAGAGTGGCCGCGCTCCACGGCAAGCAGAACATGGAATGCAGCCTTGCGCGCGTGGGAAACAGTTGTTGATGAGACTTTGGCGGACGAATGTGGTGCGGACGACGCCAGCTTTGCCTTCTTCTTCATGCGCCCAGCCGCGTGCCGTCGGGGAGCGGGTTGCCACGCAGGAATTCGGCGGCGGTCATGCGCTTTTTGCCTTCGAGTTGGACTTCGCTGAATTCCAGCCACGTCTCTGCGGCGCAGGCAACGAGGAAACGTTTGTCGACGATGCGAATGGTTCCCGGCTCGAGGATGCCCTCGGGGGCAATGCCCGGCCCAGCGTTCATCATGCGATGCACAATCAGCTTTTTGCCGTCGAGGGTGGTGAAGGCTCCGGGCCAGGGCTGGAATCCGCGCCAGCGATTCAGCAGCTCGTGTGCCGTTCGGGCGGCAAAGTCCATGCGACCGTCTTCGCGGTCGAGCAGCGGCGCGAAGGTCGCGAAGCCGTGGTTCTGCGGCTCTGGACGCACCGTGCCATCGGCGAGTCCGGCGAGAGTTTTAACTACAAGCGGAGCGCCCTCGCGGGCAAGGATCCCAAACAGGTCCACGGCAGTTTGGTCCGGCTCAATGGGCACGGTTTGTTGCAGCAGAATCGGCCCTGTGTCGAGGCCTTCTTCGAGCAGCATCGTGGTGTTTCCGGTAAATGCGTCGCCCATGGCCACGGCCCACTGGATGGGTGCGGCTCCGCGATACTTCGGCAGCAGCGATCCGTGCAGGTTGATGCAGCCGAGTCGCGGCAGTGCGAGCAGCCACGGCGGAATGATGCGCCCATAGGCGACGACGACGATGGCTTCCGGCGCAATGGACTCAAGCTGCGCGCGGAACTCCGCGTTGCTGCGAATCTTCTCGGGCTGTGTGACGGGAATGTCCGCAGCGAGCGCGGTTTGCTTGACGGGCGGCGCGGTGAGGGTCTGGCTGCGGCCAACAGGCTTATCGGGCTGCGAAACGACCAAGGCAACTTCGTGGCCAGCCGCGATCAGTGCCTCAAGCGTGGGCACCGCGAAAGCGGGTGTGCCGCAAAAAACAATTCTCATCGAACACCTGCAGCAGTTATTTCCGGTCTGGATGGGTGCTCCCCAACAACTTCCGCGAATGACCCTGCACGGAGTGCTTTCACGGCTTTACCACGTGCCTTCGCGCTGCATCTTGCGAATCTTGCGCAGGTTCAGGTCGCGCTTTAGCCCGCTCATGCGGAAGATGAACAGCATCCCATTGAGGTGGTCGATCTCGTGCTGCATGCAGCGCGAGAGCAGGTCGTCGCCATCCATTTCAAACCACTTGCCGTGCTCGTTCTGGGCGCGAATACGTATCCTGGCGGCGCGCACAATCTTCTCGCGAATGTCAGGGAAGCTCAGGCAGCCTTCCTCTTCATAGAGTTTGCCTTCGCTGAAGGTAATCTCGGGATTCACGAGCACAAGCTTGTCTTTGGGGTCCTTGCCCATGCTCAGATCGATGACGGTGACCCGCTTGGAGACGCCAACCTGCGGCGCGGCAAGGCCGATACCCTGCGAGGCATAAGTAGTTTCGAACATGTCGGCCACCAACTTGCGCAAATCGTTGTCGAACTCGGTCACTGGTTCGCCGGGCTGCGAAAGCACTGGGGCGGGGTATTTCACGATCTCAAGAATCATCTCGTTCTGTTTAAAAACTCCGTATCTGTTCGATGTAGCCGGCGAAGTTCCGTTGCATTTCGAGCACGGAGTCTCCGCCAAACTTTTGCTGTGCGACGTTGGCTATCGTCAAAGCCACCATGGCTTCTGCCGCTACGCCTGCCGCGGGGACAACGCAAATGTCCGACCGCTCGTAGCTTGCGGCCGTCGCTTCGCGGGTGTCAAACCGCACGGACTCAAGCGGGCGACGCAGCGTGGAAATGGGCTTCAGGTAGCCGCGCACAATGACGTCTTCGCCGTTCGAGATGCCGCCCTCGATTCCTCCGGCGTTGTTGTGCGGGCGAGTAAAACGAGTCGGCCTGGCAAACGAATTATCGGCGGCTTTGTCGGCGTAATGGATTGGATCGTGGACCTGGGAGCCGAAAGACTCCGCGCCGGTGACGCCGCGGCCGATCTCAACCGCTTTCACCGCCTGCAAACTCATCACCGACCAGGCCAGCAGGCCGTCGAGGCGCTCGTCCCAGTTGGCATAGGTGCCCAGACCGGCGGGCACGCCGTGGACCACAACTTCAAAGACGCCGCCCACCGTATCGCCGGTGCGAGAAACTTGTTCCACTTCTTCCTTCATGCGGGCTTCGGTAGCTGGGTCGACGCATCCGAGCATCACGTCATCTTTGGCGGCGACGGCCACAATCTCATCCCACTGGGCGGCGCGTTCGAGTTCCACATGGCCCACCCGAATTACGTGGCTGAGGACCTCGATGCCGAGGGTGCGCAGGAACAGCTTGGCAAAGGCTCCGGCAGCGACGCGACTTGTCGTTTCGCGGGCCGAGGCACGTTCGAGCACATAACGCGCGTCGGGAAAGTTGTACTTCAGCGCGCCTGCCAGGTCGGCGTGACCGGGTCGGGGCGAGGCCACGGCCTGGTGCTTGGCCGGGTCGCCTGTTTCCACAGGCAGCTTTTCTTCCCAGTTCTTCCAGTCCCGGTTAACGATTTCGATTGCGATCGGCGATCCAATGGTTTTGCCGTGACGCACGCCGGAGAGGACATGGGCCTTGTCGGTTTCAATCTTNNTCGCGGTTCACAAAATCGAGGTCAACGGGAACGCCCGCGGGGAGGCCGGAGATGAGGGCGGTCAACGCTTCGCCGTGCGACTCACCGGCGGTGGAAAGACGGATCATATTGATTTGATTGTAACGGGAAAGCTGCCTCTAGCGCCCCATCAGAAATGCCAGATGCGACCGGCACTCGGTCACACCAGCCTCGATTCCCAACTGCTCATAGATAGCCTGGGTCTCATGCCACAGCATGGTGGCCTCTTCGGTGTGGCCGGACCTTCCCATGAGCAGGCCGTAACCCCTGAGTGCGTTGGCCAGGTCGAGGGGAGGGGTCTCTTCGTGAGTGCGATAGATCGCAAGAGCTTCTTCGTAATGGTGCCGCGCCTGGTCGAGATTCTTTTCGCCGAGAAGAATGTCTGCCACATGGCGGATGGTGTGGGCAAGCGCCAAGGGGTTGTCTTGCTTGCGGTAGAGCTCAACGGCAAGCTGGTAGTGCTTGAGAGCCGCACCAATGTTCTTCCGGTCGCGCTCAATCTGGCCGAGTCCGGTATGCGCCTGCGCCGTCTGGAGCTTGTCTCCCGAGGCCCCGCTCAGATTGAGCGCCTGGCTGAAGCAGCTGCGGGCGTCGTCCAGCCGATGGTCCCGGCGCGCCTGGTAACCGTTCGAGATCCACTCAGCCGGGGTTGTCGGACTCATTGGGCAAGCGTAGCATGCGGGCGAATTGACGGGAAAGTGGCCCAGCTCAGTGGGTATGGGCCACCGGTTTGTCGCAAGAAAACCGGGATCGGCCGATCAGGCTTCCCGCGCGGCCTCGTCTCGCATACCATGGAGCGCATGGCCTACTTCCTGTTCAAGACCGAACCCGACGTCTACTCCTTCGACGACTTCTTGCGCGATCAGGAGACGAAATGGGATGGCGTCACCAACCCGACCGCCGTCATGCACCTGCGCCAGATGAAGGCTGGAACCAAGTGGATCTTTTACCACACAGGCGATGAGCGCACGGCGGTGGGGACGGGGACTGTGGTGAGCGTGGACCCCACCGATCCCAAGGTGCCAATTGTGAAGGTCAAGGTGGGCAAGCGCCTCAAGCACCCCAAGAGCCTGATGGCGATCAAGTCCGAACCATTGTTCGAGGGCTCGCCGCTGGTGATCATTGGCCGGCTGTCCGTGGTGCCGCTGACCAGGGAGCAGTGGGACTGGTTGGTGGCTTGATTTGTTTGTGTTCTCGCCTATTTCAGGATATATTACTGGATATAGGAAGAGGCAAACATGGTCACGACAGCACAGGCAAGAGCGTTGACAAACTATCGCAAGCGCTTGAGCAAGCGGGGCTTGGCGCGTTTTGAAGTCCTTGGTCTTGACTCGGACCGTGAGCTGGTTCGGGCCTTCGCCCGGCGGTTGGCTGAGAACGACTCAGAGGCCGCGGAGATTCGAGCCTCCGTGCGAACCAAAGTCGCGCCCGATGCCCGTCCGAAGGGCGGGATTCTGGCCATGCTGCGGAGTTGGCCTCTTGCCGATCTGGATCTGAGCCGACCAGTGGTTAAGCCGCGGGAAATCGACCTGTGAGCCGTTACCTGCTCGACACAAACATTCTTAGCGATCCCACCAAGCCTGTGCCATCGCAATTGTTGGCCAATTGGCTCGTGGACCAGGCGGAGGAAGAACTCTTTATCGCTTCCCTGACTGTTGCAGAAATCTGGCGAGGCGTCGAAGATAAGCCGACAGGCAGGAGGCGCACTGAGCTGGAGCGATGGTTCGCGGGGCCGAATGGTCCACAATCCGTCTTTGCCGGGCGCATTCTTCCGTTCGATGAAGAGGCCGCATTGGTCTGGGGGAGTCTGATGGCCGAAGGGACACGAGCCGGGCGTCCACGGAGCCCCATCGACATGATGATTGCCGCTGTTGCCGATGCAAACGGTTGCGTCCTTGTGTCCGGCAACGAGAGGCACTTCTGGGGACTGAAGTTCATCAACCCGATGCGTGCGAAGAATTGATCCGCGGGTCTTCTGCTCAGGCGCCGAACTGCCGCAGGTGATGGTCGGCGTGCAGGTATCCCCAGCGCATCCATTCGCGTTCGTTCATCTCCAGGAACATGGGGTGGGGCGCAAACTTGAAGTCCGGTAGCTTTGCAGTAAACCGCTCGACCAGATAAAGCAGTAGCTCGCGGTCGACTTCGAAGTCCGCAGGCGGCGTTCCACCACCTGCCTGCTGGTCGATCTCCGGGCGCGTTTTTACACCGTGAGGCCAGCGAAAGGGCGCACGCAGCGCCACCCACTTCGCCAGCCTGCGGGCGCGGAAATTGGGATCGATAGGGACTGGCCGTTCTCCCATGGCGCACAGGAAAGAGTCGTTCAGATGGCAGATCATCTGCGCGGCATTCATCTTGCCCCATTGTCGCGGCGAGTCGGCGCGCACCTTTCGGACGCGCGACAGTATCTCCTGTTTGCACTGTGGATCGCTGAGAGTTTTCAAGGCCGGCGGTACCTCTGGTTTGTCTGCTTGGATTCAATCGGGAGGGACGATGACCGCATTTTTTCCCGCTTCCGATCCCATTTATCGAAAGACGATGAAGCGGAGCAAATTCAGTCCACCCAATACGCTGATCACAATCACAGTGGTCTTTGCGCGGTTGAAATCCCGGTCGTCGACGCGGATGGAGTGGAATTTGACCCACCAGCGGACTGACATGAACGGTACGGCCAAGGCGAGAAAGTAAGACCCCAGCATTCCAAGCCAGGTCAGGAACGGAACGAAGATCAGGCCGAGGAACACAAAAATCGAAATCGCCATGGTCCTTAGAAAGCTGGCGTCGCTGCAAGCCTGATTGACTTTGGACATCTTCTCCGCTGCTGCCTCTGCCGCAACGGGGTCGATGGCAGCGGAACAGAAGCGGCACTGCGTCGACGAAGCGTCGATTGTCTGTTTGCAATTCGGACACTCGAAGATGCCTGCGTTGTTGTTGGACGACGTGAGGCTCAAGCTATTCGCCATTCTTGTCTCCCGCCAGCCATTGTTTCGTGTTCAGCAACTGGCGCTGGTCGAGCGCCCACACTTTGTTGGTCAACTCGTCGGGGCCCTTGCCTTCGCGGGCGCACTTCTCAAACTCGCCAGCCACGGCCTGCATCTTGGCGTCGAGNNGCAGCTTGGGCGAGCCGAATTCGAGCTTGCCGTGGTGCGACAGGATCATGTGCAGCACGAGGGTCTTCAAGCGGGGAGGAAAGTTGGGCAGGCTGTCGATGGTCTTCTCAGTGAGCGCTACCCCCATTTGGATGTGGCCCAGCAGAGCGCCCTCGATGGTGTACTCGAAGCCCACGTCCCAGCTCAGCTCGCGCACCTTGCCGATGTCGTGCAGGATGATGCCGGTGATGATCAGGTCGCGATCGAGTATGGGGTAGTGCGGTACCACGCGGTCGGCCAGCGTGAGCAGGCTGACGACGTGTTCGAGCAGTCCGCCGAGCCAGGCGTGATGGAGTTGCTTGGCTGCTGGGGCTTCGCGATACGCCGCAGCCAGCGCAGGATCGTCGAGCACGGTTTTGAGCAGGAGCTTCAGGTGAGGATTGGCGAGGCTTTCGACAAAGCTCTCAAGTTGCTTCCAGAGGCCGGCCACGTCATAGGTGGTCGATGGCAGCATGTCCATTCGGTCGGTTTCGCCGGCGGCAGCCACGCGCAGCTGATCCACCTTCATCTGCAGCCGGTCGTCGAAGCGCGAGGCGCTGCCGCGCGCCTTCACGATGTCGCCCCGGTCAAAATCCTTGGCGATGCGTGGGTCGCCCAGCTCCCACACGCGGGCTTCGAGCTGGCCGGTCTTGTCG
>PMXB01000043.1 GCA_003165935.1 Acidobacteriaceae bacterium
GAGCCGCCGGCGCTGATCGTGCTGCGTTATGAGCCGGAAGGCGTGACGGCTAATCCAGACGCACCTGTGCTTGGCCTCGTCGGCAAGGGCATCACCTTCGACACAGGCGGCATCTCCATCAAGCCCTCCGACAGCATGGAGAAGATGAAGTACGACATGGCTGGCAGCGCGGCCATGCTGGGCGCGATGCGAGCGATTGCGCTCCTCAAGCCCAAGGTGCGAGTGTTGTGCGTGGTTTGCTCGGCGGAGAATATGCCAGATGGCAAGGCATACAAGCCGGGCGACGTCGTCACGGCGATGCCCATAGCTCCAGACAAGCCAGGAAAGACGATCGAGATCATCAACACCGATGCCGAGGGGCGGCTGGTGTTAGCCGATGGCCTCACCTATGCCAGGCAACTGGGCGCGACGCACTTGGTCAACGCGGCGACGCTGACCGGTGCCATCGGCGTGGCGCTGGGAATGGTGAACGGCGGCGCATTCTCGAACGACGATGCAACGTTTGAAAAGTTCAACGCGGCGCTCGAAACATCCGGCGAAAAGTTCTGGCGGATGCCGTTGGGCGAGGAGTACGCCGACCTCATCAAGAGCGATATCGCGGACATCAAGAACACCGGCGGCCGCTATGGCGGTGCCTGCACGGCGGCGGAGTTTCTGCACAAGTTCGCGGAAGACACGCCCTGGATTCACCTGGACATTGCAGGGATGGCGTGGATCGACGAGAAACGGCCATACATTGCAAAGGGACCGAGCGGCGCGGCGGTGCGGTCAGTTCTGGAGTGGGTGAGGAGCTATTAAAGGCAACCACCAGCTTCAAACCTGGATCTACAGCCTCCATTACTGAATTACCTCGTGCGGCGCAGAGAGCCTACCACTTGAACAAGGCTCCGAACGAGATTCTCAAGATGTCTGCAGGGCCTTGGCTGCCGCTCCAACTTCTGATCCAGTCCACCTGGCCGCGGACTGCCGAATGGTGGGAGATGGACAGGTTTGCCCCGCCGCCTGCCGCCGTGCCGAAGTGATCGGATGTCCCGATTGCAGTAAACCCTTTCGGGTCAGTGGAGGCGGTTCTGTAAACCACGGGGCCCAATAAGAACCGGCCAAATGGCTGCCACCGGCGAGTTCTTTTCAATGAGACTGAAGGTCCACCCATCACCGTATAGAAGCCGGTGCTCGCATTGCCCAATTCGGCATGAACCCGATCAAGCGGCTGCGCGGTTCCTGCCCTCGCGCTATCAAGTTCGGGCAAGCCGCTTCCAGAGCCGCTGGTGTAAAGTCCCGATACCTCAACCGTTGCGCCGAGCCGCGGGTGCGATTTGTAAGGGTACTCAGACGACGATGCGTACCACCCGTAGCTTGTCTTCCCACCCAACGAGCTGAACTGTCTGGCAACAGACATTCCCCCAAAGATGTCCAAGGTGGTTGGAAGAAAAGCCTTTCCAAACGCAGGAGGCGTTTGACTGAGTGTTAGCTGCGCAGCCAACGAAAGAACGCCGCCTACGAGCACTAACATGATTCGGCGACTTTTCATGTGTACTCTCCAAAGAGTCGAAGGAAATGGTTCGCCCAGTCCTTATTGATCTATTGCTCCTCACATATACCATGCTGAAAGAATCTTAGATAACTACACGTTTGTTCTGCTGACTACACGTTTGTGGCAAGTCATTCGCCCTTCGTCCATAACCAACCCTGTCGCAGAAACACGCAACCTTTTAAGGCTGGAAGGTTACTGAGACTGACGCCGGTTTCTTTTTTGCTTGAGGAGGGGCGAGTTTTCACGATGACAAAACATTTCCGGCATCGGGACGCAGCTCTGCATTGACTAGCGCGGGGCCGTTGGAAGTCTGAGTTCGTAGCGGACTGCCCTGCGACGCTTACATTGCTACCGGGCTTTCGATACCAAGCCACGAGAGCGCGAGCGTAAGCTCGCGGAGCGCGATTGCAGCCACTGCGAGCAGGAAGGTTTTGCGAGCGGGATCAGGCTCCGTGAGGATGTGGTGGTCGTGGTAGAAGCTGGCAAACTCTTGCGCGAGTTGGAAGGCATGCTTGGCAAGGTGGGCCGGCTCGGATGTGGCGATGCACTGCTCCAGGACCATTGTGCGGCGTGCAGCCCGCAGCAGCAGTGACCATATGACAAGGCTCTCGTCGCCAGCGATGTAGGGCGCGGGGTCGATGGCTGCAAATGCCGCCAGAGCCTCTTCGGGCGTAGTCCCGGCATTCTCAAAGATGCGGCGAATGCGCACTGTGGCGTACTGGATGTAAGGCCCAGTCTCGCCCTCAAAGCTCAGCGCATCCTTGAAATCAAAAGCGATTACCGTGTTGCGCGTGTACTTGAGCATGAAGTAACGAAGCGCTCCGATGGCAATCTGTTTCGCTATTGCCCGGCGTTCTTGTTCGCTGCGCGCGGCCTGGCGTTCGTCGACGAGCATTTGCGTGGCGGCAATAAGCTTGTCGATCAAGTCGTCCGCCTTGACGCCAAACCCCTTGCGGCCGCTGACTTCGATATACGGCCGGGCGAGGTCTTCGTCGGAGACGGTGTAGCCAAGCTCAACAGCGCAGCGCGGCGTGAGCGCGACCATCTCGTAACTGAAATGCGTATAGCGGTCGGCCTGCTCCGTGTGGCCCATGCCGCGCAAGGCCTGAATTACATTGGCCTGCGGATCGGACTGGCGCGAGTCGATCACGTTATAAATGGACTGCGCGCCGCCAAAATGCGGATGGTGCGCCTCACCATGCACGGTCGAAATCCAGCACTCATGATCGGGATACGTGAAAAACGGCTTGTAGCCGAAGTCCTTACCCAGCAGACCAAACTTCCACAGGTGATAGGCGATGTCCTTGCCGACATAGGTAACGGTGCCGTTGGAACGTACGATGACCTTGGCGTCTTCGTTCGTTTCGCCTTCGGTCACCTCAGCGCCGGGCCGCGTCATCACCCAGCAACCTTTGTTCTTGCCCTCGGTCTCGAAGTAGAGGACGCCCGAGTGTTTCATCAGCTCGAAAGCCGCATCCCAAAACTTGAGGTGCAGAATCTCGCTCTCGCGCGGCAGGAAGTCGTACTCGATATCTAGGCGCAGCATGGTCTCAAGATGGCGGCGCAGAACAGCTGTGGAGATGAGTTCTGCTACCTCGGCTGTTTCGTTGCCGCCGTGCTCGAGTGCGTGCAGCGTGTCCAGCCGAATCTGCTTGCGCTCAGCCTTCTCCGCATCAGTTCCCTGCTCATACCACTGCGAGGTGCGGGCGTAGAGGTCCCAGCAGTAGTA
>PMXB01000197.1 GCA_003165935.1 Acidobacteriaceae bacterium
TGACTGCCTAGACGCTCATTTATGCAAAAGACGATAGCAAAGCCCGAAGGGTGAGGCCAGGAGGAAATTGTTCTATTTGGCGGCGGGGAGGCCGGTGGCGGTGGGGAGGATGGCGCGGTAGCTGGCGTCGAGGGCGGGTCCCATGAGAAGGATGGCGGCGATGCGGCGGACGACCTGGGCGAAGTAGGCGGCTTCCTCGGGGTGGAGCGGGCGGTGGAGCAGCGGGGAGGCGGGTTCGGGGGTGAACTCGCGGTAGCTGAGCCATTTCTTCAGGACCTGGTAGCCGCCGAGGGTGTAATTCCAGACGAGGATCGGGACGGCGGACCAGTGGGAGTTGCCGTTGAGGTAGACGTCTACGCAGGTTTCGCCGAGGAGGGTGAGGGCTTCTTGCAGGGTGGGGAATTGTGCGGAGGCGAGGGCGGCGAGTTTTTGGCGTTCGGTTTCGGTCCAGGGGCGTTCGGGGGCGAGGCCTCGTCCGGGCATAACGGTGTTTCCCTGGCCCTTGTGGCCCCAGCCTGCGGTCAGTTTGAGGGCTTCGTCGAGGTTTGGGTCGAGCGGCAGTTTGAGGGCGGCGAGGAAGGACCACTCGGCGGCAAGGTTGATGCTGGATTCGGCGTCGAGTAGTTCGGCGAGGCGGCGGCCAAGGCTGGCCGAGTGGGCGAGTTGGTCGGCTGTGGCGGGGAGGGGAATGCGGGGCCAGTCGCCTAGCAACGCCCCGGCGCTTTCTGTGCGATAGGTTGGTGTGTGCATGGTGGCGAGGGCGTGGAAGAAGAGGTCAGGTCTAGGCGCGGCGATGGCGTCGAGGTAAGTTTCCGCCGTTCCGGATAGGTTGGCGCGGATTTCTGCAGGGGAGTGGACCGTTGCGGGCTCAATCACGACTGCGGGGAAAAAGTTCGAGAGCCCGTTTCCGAAGTTGTCTGCCAATCCGTTGACTACGGTCCCGCGCGCGAATGTGTCGCCGGATTCGCGCTGACGGGCCTCAATCCAAACGGTGGCACCAATCATCTGAGCGGCATACTCTTCGACTTTTCTGCGCAATAGGCTTGTTTCGGGTTCCCAATATATCCATCTCAGGTCGAAGGGCCGGTAGCAGTAACGAAGTGCCTCCCACGGACGAAAGCCTCTCAGTTGGAGGGTGGTTCGAATCTCCTTTGCGTAGTACATATATCCGTCTTCCATTGCGTCGGGGAGTTCCTGGGCGAACGCCTCGTGGGAAATCAAGGGATCGAAATAGTTCTTCATTCTTGCATCGAGACGATGACGATCGATATCGACGACGAGTTGGTCGCGGCTTGTCTTGATGCCTGGAAATGATATTGGGAAGAGTTCGGGCAGACGCGGCCAATCGGTGTAGGTTGCTGAGAAAGTCCGGCGGCCGAACGGATTTCCGAGGGCAGGTGCGGGGGTGAGTTGGAGGTACTCCGGGGCGGAATCTCCGACGGCCTCGCGGCGTAGGTGGGCTAGTTTGCCCGTGCCCCAGAGATCGCGGAGGTGGATTTGGGGCGTGGGCTGGCTTTGCAAAGAGCGTCCCTCGGGGGCTAAAGCCCGGGCACTCTCGTTGGCATTCATGGCACGACTGAAGTCGTGCCCTTTCAAAGCCGCGGCTCCGTCGAGTGCTTCCGCAGGGGCTAAAGCCCGGGATTCATTTTGGGGCGTTTGCGGCACCCGTTCGGCTGCGCTCAGGGCAGGCTCTGAAGTCGCGCCCTGATACAAAGCCGCCGCTTCATTGGATGTGGGCTCGCGCAAAGCCGAAGAGCTTCCCTCAGGGGCTAAAGCCCGGCTATCTTTTGTCTCGTGATGGCCCGGCTGAAGCCGTGCCGTTGTTACAAGGCCAGTGGCCTGCGTTGCCTGCGCTGGCTGCGTTGGCTCCGTCGCCCATGTTGGCGGCGTTGCGGCGGTGCGAACGAGAGTTGAGATCGCTGTGCCGACCTGGATGCCTTCGCGGTTTTGGGGGGTGGAGAAGGCGCTGGGGTCGGGCTTTCCATCGGGGGTTGTTTTGCCGGTGCGGTATTTGTCGCCGTTCAGGTTGTCGATGTAGATGGACTGAAAGGTGTCGATATATCTGGCGCGCATGGAGACGTGGGAGAGGCCGTCAAGCCAGTTGTTGTTGGAGATGAACGATACGATGCCGCAGCCGCCCTCGTTGCCATGCACATGTGCGTCGCCAACGATACGGCGCTCGGCGATGCGGAAGAATCGGATGTAGAGGTCGTTAAGGCCTTGACCCTGTGGAGCGGGCAGGCCGGGGATGGGCTCGCGGTAGGCAGTGGTCAGGTCGCGTTCTTCGTCGATTTGTGCGATGCCTGCGTAGCCGTTGTATGGCGGGTTGCCGAGGATGACAAGGATGGTGCCCTGCTGCTTGATGTTCTCGGAGTCTTCCCGCTCCTTCTCAAACTCCCGGAAGATTGCTGATTGTGGATGGCGCTCGGGGACCCAGCCGGTGAGGGAGTTGGTGAGGTAGACGCCGGCGCGGTGCTGGTCGGTAAGGGGTGCGCCTTCTTTCTCAAGAAGTGCGGCGATCTGGAGGTGGGCGATGACGAAGGGCGCGGGCATGATCTCAAAACCGAAGACACGGGTGAGGGCGGCGGTGCGGAGGGTATTGGGAACGAGGGCGGTGTCGTCTCCGGCATTTTCGAGCAATGTGCGGTGGATGCGGTGGAGGACGGCGGTGAGATAGGCTCCGGTGCCGCAGCAGGGATCGAGGATGCGGACGGCGGGGCTAGCGAGACCGAGGGGCTGGTTGAGGTGGGAGCGCAGAAGCTGGTCAACGCGCTCGACCATGTATTCGACGATCTCCCTGGGGGTGTACCAGACACCGAGGTCTTTGCGGAGCTGGGGATCGAATGCTTCGAGAAACGGCTCGTAGAAGTAGGCAACTGCTTCGTCTTCGCGGAAGGTGTCGAAGAATGCGGGCTGGACGCGGTTGAGCGCTTCTCCGGCGAGGTTGAGAACCTCCTGGAGTTGTGCGGAGTTGAGAGCGCCGGGGTCGGCGACCTCGCCGAAAAGCTTGCGGAGGACAGGGACGCGGAGATAGTGGGCGGAGAGGCGCCAGTCAAAGCGCGCGCCGGGTTGGCGGCCGTCGTGGGAGCGACGCCAGAGGACCCATGCGGAGAAGATGCCGTAAAAGAGTGTTTGGACGAGGGTAGAGCGAAAGAAGTGCTCGCCCTTCTCGCCCTCGAACCTCATGCCGAGGGATTCCTGAAGGGCGGTTTTGACGGCGTCGAAGCTGCGCAGGGGATGATCTTCAACCCGCGCTCGGGCTTCGCGGGCGTAGGAGGCNNCTTGATTTCGACGACGCCTCGCTCGGGATTTTGGAGCAGCTCGGGCTCGGCACTGCGGCGTTGGCGTTTTGGCTGCGGGAACAATCCCCCGTCGGGGATGCCTGCGCCGCTGTCGCGAACCTGGGTAGAAAAGAGGACCGGAGGCTTCAGGGTTTGGCCGACCGCGTTGAGCAGGGATGCGAAGGGAGGGTAGTAGGAGGTCTCGGCGGTGGCAGAGCCGGTGGCGCGGAT
>PMXB01000180.1 GCA_003165935.1 Acidobacteriaceae bacterium
GCAACCAGTTCGGCGCGCAGGAACCAGGCACGGCCAAGGAGATTGGGGCCTTTTGCGAACGCAATTACGGGGTCAGCTTTCCCATTTTTGCCAAGATCGATGTCAACGGTGCAGAGACTCACCCGCTCTACCGCTTTCTGAAGGCAGGCAAGCCGGGAATTTTCGGCAGCCAACGCATCAAATGGAACTTCACCAAGTTTCTGGTGGACCGGCATGGCGCGGTAGTGAGACGGTTTGGATCGACGACGAAACCGGAATCGCTGGCAGGCCTGATCGAAGAGCTGCTGGCGCAACAATGAACGCTGCGGCAATCGGCCTGCTGTTATGTCGCGGAGCCGGGGCCGGTCTTGATCAAGAGCCGTGGGACGGTCAGGTACTTCAACGAGAGAGAGTAGATTCTTTGCACGAGCAAAGAGCGGCCGAATGAAGCGGGCCAGGCATTCGCGGATTACGATATTCTCTTTGCAGAATTTTTCCAGGCACTGGCCAGGCATGCGAGTTGAGTTCGGGCGGGCTAGCTCGCACCGCAACAGGAGGCATCAATGCGCCGCGATCTTCCCATGATGCTTCTGCGGGTAATGGTCGGGCTGATCTTCGTGACCGAAGGGGTTCTTAAGTTTGTTCGGCCGGAAGAGCTTGGGGTGGGGCGGTTTGCGGCGCTTGGACTGCCGTTTCCGCAGGTGCTGGCACCGCTGGTGGCAGTGATTGAGGTTGTGGGTGGGCTGGCGGTGGTGGTGGGTCTGTATGCCGGAGACGCCGCATTGGCACTTTTGGCCGTGATAGTGGTGGCTCTGGTTACGACGAAGTTGCCCATTCTGCTGGGGCGGCCGTTGGGTCCGTTTGCGCCGGCGAAGCTGGCACACTATGGATGGGGGAGCTTTCTGCATGAAGCGCGGGTGGATTTGTGCATGCTGCTTGGGACGTTGGCGGTGCTGCTTGACGCGGGGTTGAAGGTGGGCCGGCGGAGGCCGTGGTACCAGTCAAAAGGACTGTAGCGGGAGGCGACCCACCGGGGGTTCGCGGCCTGGAAGTACGGGTAAAGGCAAGGCTCGATAAAAGGGGCTTGATCGGATGGGTGACGGGAGCGGCCGGTCTTCTCTGGGAGAAAACGCGCTGGGGGAGATTGCCTTACTGTTTCTGCGGCTCGGGCTGACGGCGTTTGGAGGCCCCGCGGCGCACCTTGGGCTGATGGAGCGGGAAGCAGTGACGCGGCGGCGCTGGATGAGCCGCGAGAGCTTTCTTGACCTGGTGGGAGCCTGTAACCTGCTGCCCGGACCGACTTCAACAGAGGTAGCCATGTCATTGGGTTACACCCGCGGCCGCTGGCCGGGACTGGTGGTGGCGGGGGTGTGTTTTATAACGCCGGCCGCGCTGGCAACATTGGGGCTGGCATGGGCATATGTGAAATACGGGAGCCTTCCTCAGGCGCAGGGACTGCTGTATGGCGCAAAACCGGCGATGGTGGCACTGGTCGTACACGCCATTTTGAAGCTGGGCCGGGCGGCGCTGAAGACGGCATGGCTGCCGGTGGCAGGGATCGCGTGCCTGGCGGCCGCTCTGCTGGGCGCGCCTCCGCTTGCAGTGTTGCTGGCGGGCGGAGGCGTCACGCTGGGGGTGGCATGGGGACGGCGCAGGCGAAGCTCCGCGGTGGGACTGGCGCTGCTGCCGATGGGAGTGGGCGGGGGTGCGGCGAGCGCAGTGGGGTTGTTGCCGTTGGCCTTGGCTTTTCTGAAGCTGGGAGTGGTGGTGTTCGGGTCAGGCTATGTGCTGCTTGCTTTTCTTCAGGCGGATCTTGTTGACCGGCTGCACTGGGTGACGCAAGGGCAACTGCTCGACGCTGTAACGGCGGGCCAGATAACGCCGGGGCCGCTGTTTGCGTCGGCGACGTTTCTTGGCTACGTGATTGGTGGATGGGGCGGGGCGGCAGTAGCAACCCTGGCGATCTTTGTGCCGAGCTTTGTGCTGGCGGGAGCGGCGGCGATGCTTGCAGGGCGGGTCAGGAGATCGGCACTGGCGGGAGCGTTTCTGGATGGGGTGAACGTGGCGGCGGTGGCGGTGATGGCCTCGGTGGCGCTGACGCTGGGGCGGGCCGCGCTGGTGGATGGGTGGACTTTGGGTATCGGGATTGCGAGCTTCGGGTTGTTGATTGGGACGAAGGTTAACCCTGCATGGCTGATTCTGGGTGGTGCGGCTGTGGGGATGGCGGCACATGGGTTGCGTTGAAGGCGCGGGGCGGCGGATTGGGTTTGGGTGGCGAGCGGGCGTCAGTTCAATCGAAGCGATAGGCGCTGATGGCGGCGCCCATGGGCTCATCGTTGAAGACGCGGCGGCCGGGGAGCTCTGAGCCTGCACCGGCAGCGACAAGTAGCGGAATGAGATGTTCTTCACGCGGGTGGGCGTAGCGAGCGAAGGGAGCCTGCTCCCAGTGAGTGAGGAGCGCATCGCGTTGGGCGGCAGGGGACTCGACGGCGGAGGTTAACCAGGCGTCGAAGGCGCGGGCGCGGGCGGTGGTTCCGGGGTGGAAGTAGCCGCGGAGATTGTGGAAGGTCATGCCGCTGCCGACGATTAGAACGCCCTGATCGCGAAGGGGCGCAAGGGCGCGGCCGGCTTGGAGATGGAGAGCAGGATCGAGCGAGGAAGCGAGGGAAAGAGTGACGACCGAGATGGAGGGTTGAGGAAAGGCAACCTTGAGCGGAACAAAAACGCCGTGGTCGAATCCGCGGGTGGGATTGAGCGCGGAGGGAAGGCCAGCCTTGTGTAGGAGGCTTGCGACCTGGGCGGCGAGTTCGGGAGATCCGGGTGCGGGCCAGGTGAGGCGGTAGGTGTGCTCGGGGAAGCCGGAGTAATCAAAGATCAGTTCGGGCGTGGGCGCGGCGCTTGCGGTGAAGGCCGGCTCTTCCCAGTGGCCGCTGATGACGAGGATTGCTTTGGGTGGCGCGGAGAGCGACGCAGCGAGAGACTCGAGGAAGCGCTGGGTGGGATGCCAGGTATCGGGCGGACCCCAGGTCCAGTCCATGAAGAAGCATGGGCCGCCGCCGTGGGGAATGAAGAGGGCGGGCTGGCGATTGGGTTCGGTCATGGTTGGGTCCAGTTCGGTCCTCGGGGGGTCCGGCGGGTTTGAGGCCGGAGATATTTGTTTGAACAACTATTCGTTGGATGCGGGGAGGCCTGTTTGTGATTCAGGGACCCGGCGAGGGCTAGAACCCGGTTACACGATGGGGTCGGCCAGGAAGTAGACGTAGACGAGTAGGGCGACACCGACAAATCCAGGAATCAGGCCGACAAGCCATGGGGAACCGGTTGCGCTTCCTGCAACGACGCGTAGAAAGATGCAAAGGCCGGCACCAACCGCTGTGGTTATAAGTCCGCCAAGCTTCATGCCTTCGCGGGCGTTGATGCGCTTGATGCGGTCTTGTTCGCGAAGTAATTCGAATGCTTGCTTAGCGCCGTCGCCGGGCGCATCGGCAAACCTCTTGAGCATGTCGGCCCTGTAAAAGGCTTCGCGCTCTTTCCGGTTGCTGTCGACCCAATGCGTGACACCGGTGAATGTGAACACGATTGCGATGATTACCAGCGGGAAAAGGAAAATCATTGGACCACTCATCTCATCCTCCCTGGAAATTGGCTTGGGGATTGTTCCCTTTGCGATTGGTAGGACCGCAGGGATGCTGGAACGGTTGCATAATCTTTGCAAGGCCGATGGCGGGGACAAATTGCAACCGAATCGGGCAAGCAGCGGTCCCACATGAATTGAGGGGAACGAATCTCAGAGAATTGCCGCAACAAACACGCCGGTCAAAAGCAACGCCGCAGAAGACGCGGCCGATGTGGAGCGGGTGCTGGCTGGGGACGTGCGGGCGTTCGAGGGGATCGTGTGTCGGTGGCAGGGGCCGCTGGTGAACATGGCGTGGCGCTACTGCCGNNAGCTGGAGGCGGGAGGGAAGCCTCTCAACGTGGCTGTTTGCGCTGGCCGCGAATGTGTATAGGAGTGAGTTGAAGCGGTTCCCGACGGAGACAGTGGCGATGGACGAGATTGCCGAGCCATCGAAGCCCGCAGCGCAACACTCCATGCTGGCTGAACAGATGAGCTCAGAGACGGTGAGGCGGGCGGTGCTGGCGTTGCCGGTGCGCTACCGGGAGCCGGTGGTTCTCTACTATTTTCACGAGATGGATTTGGGAGCGGCGGCGCGGACGGTTGGGCTGCCGGAGGGAACGATGAAGGCGCGGCTATCGCGGGCGCGGGAGTTGTTGAGAAGACGATTTCCGGGGCTGGAGGCGGAGTTGGATTCCCACCCTAGCGACAAAGACAACGACGTCGCGAGGGTGGGGCACCCAAGTTCGGCTGGCGGGGAGTTGATTCAATACACAGGAAAAGAGGCTTGAGGATGGACAGGAAAGAGATAGAAGCGGATGGAGTAGAGATGAGCGGGCTGGATGCGATGCTGGCGTCGGAAGAGGAAATTACGCCGTCTTCGGGGTTTCTTTCCGCGGTGATGGAGAGGGTGGAAGAAGAGGCGAGCGCGCCGCCGCCGATTCCCTTCCCGTGGATGCGGGCCCTGCCGGGAATTGCGGTTGTGGTTGGAGTCTTTGGCTGGATGGGGGTCGAGCTTGTGCGGGTCGGAGTTCCGGCGATAGGCCAGAGCTTGCCGGCTACGGTGCAGATACCGCCGGGGATGGTTCATCCGCTGGAACAGGTGGGATGGGTAGCGCTGGGGCTGGGGCTTTCGGCGGCTTCCTGGTTGCTTACGCGCAGGCTGGCGGGGCGAGGGGAGCTGCTGTAGGGCGAGTTTCGCCGAGGTGCTATTCGATAGCGAAGACGGCGTAGACGGTGGCCTCTTCGCGAATGGTTTGGGGGCGGATTTCGAGTTTGGGAAGCGGAACCGGCTGCCTACCGCCTATTGTCGATACCTCGGCGGAGTCGGTTGCCAACCCGCCTCCCATGCCCCGCATAACTTGCGCTATCGGAATGTGGTTGCTTGCATAGATCAGGGCACCAAGTTTGACGTTCAGACCCTCAGCCATTCGCTGGGCCACGGCTCGGGCTTTGACGAGTGAGGCCTCGGCAGCCTTGGCCTGCAGAGCCTTTCGATCGGAGTACTGCCACGCGATTTCTCCGGTCTTGTTGGCCCCTGCTCCGATTGCGGAGCGAATAATCTCGGCGGCTCTTGGGGCGGGAACTGAGACCTGCCAGGACTGGTTGAATGTAAATGCTGTCTCTTTGCGCTCCTCCGGAGTGATCTTGGGATCAAACTCGGTGGTTTTGGTCATTTCCTGACCGGTGCTTTCTATCTGTGCATCATCGACGCCCACCGCGCGCACCGCCTTAAGGATCGCCTGCGACAGGTTGCCTCCCTTGATGTAGGTCGATTGCGAGTCAGGGCCGTTGATCTCAAACCCCACTGTAATGGTGGCGATGTCGGCAATGGCTACGGCTTCGTCGGTGGTGCTGATCGCGATGGTTTTGTTTTGGCGGTTGATGTCGATGGTTTGCGATGAGGCGACGCTGACAATTGCAATGCTCGATGCAAGGAGGACGACCGATTTATAAGTTCGCGGCATGACTGGCCTCGTAAGAAACTTCGTCGGAAGGTTAGCACAATGCCGCGCCGAAAGAAGGCTTTTGCTAAGCGATAGTCCAATCTTCGGTTTTGAGGCCGTCGACGAAGGAGAAGACGCTGTCGTGGGTGACCAGAGTAAGGCCTTGCGACAACGCGTGCGCGGCGATCATCATGTCTTCAACGCTGAGCGGGAGGCCTTTGCGTTCCTGATGGGCGCGGAGTTGGCCGTAGTTTCGAGCGGCGGCGGAGTCCCATGGGAGGATCACAGTGTTGTCCAGGAAGGATTCCACAGATTCGCGTCTGCGGAGCGCGCCTGGATTCCTGGCAACGCCGTAGCGCAATTCAGCTTCTGTGACTGTTGAGACAGCCGTCGAGGGTGAGCCAACTCGGTCTAGCCTTTTTCGGACTTCATGCGGATTATCTGCGATGTAGTAGCTGACTGTGTTGGTGTCGAGCAGGTAGAGGGTTTCCATGGGTTAGAAGAGATCCAACTCACGAGGCATGCTCGTGTGGCGCTCGAAAAAGTCCTCTGGATAGTGGGCCCTGTCGAAAATCTTGAAAAGCTGCTCCCAGGTCAGATTCCTGGGGCGCGGGGGAAGCTTGGCGAATTCCGCTTCAGGTGCGTCATCGGGGATGGCGTCGTAAAGAGCGAACCACTCGTCGAAGCTAAGGGTGGGCTCGGACGGGAGGGGGGCAATCACGACCTCGCCGGTCGACGGGTTTTGCCGGATCGACACTTCAGTGCCCTCGAAGCGGAACTCTTTGGGCAGGCGAACGGCTTGACTGCGCCCGTTTTTGAAGAGCTTGGCGGTTTTGGGTGCGTCGGCGGAGGGGATCGGCTGCGGGACCTTCGGTTGGCTCGATGTGGGGTTCATGGGTACCTCCCGGCAAGGGTATATACCATAGTATATACCAATTCTGCCTGGACGCTATTGCACGGTGGTGTGCTTCGCGCCGAACTGGCGGAGTTTGGCGAGGGTGGCGGCGGCTTCGCCGGAGTCGATGGCTTCGGCGCCCATGGCGACGCCCTGCTTGAGGTCGTCGGCAAGGCCTGCGGCTACGAGTGCGGCGGCTGCGTTGAGCAGGACAATGTCTCGGCGCGGGCCGGGGATGCCGGTGAGGATGTCGTAGAGGTGGGCGGCGTTGGTGGCGACGTCACCGCCAGCAAATTGGTCGAGTGTGGCGAGGGGCAGGCCAGCCATTTCAGGGGTGACACGGGCGCCTTTCAGCGTGGGCGGCTGGCCGGGCTCGGTCTCTTCGACGCGGCAGACGACGGATTCGCCGGTGGTGGTGAGCTCGTCGATGCCATCGGTTCCGTGGACGACGAAGGCTCTGCGAGCGTCGAGGGCTGCGAGGGTGCGTGCGACGAGGAGAACGCGGCTGGGAGCGAGGACGCCGATGACCTGGTTGCGTGCGCCGGCGGGGTTGGTGAGGGGGCCACAGAGGTTGAAGATAGTGCGGAAGCCGAGGGCGCGGCGGAGCGGGCCGAGGACCTTCATGGCGGGGTGGTAGAGGGGGGCATATAGAAACATGAAGTTGGTGGCGCGGAGGCATTCGGCGGCGAGTTCCGGGGAGAGGTCGATGGGGACGCCGAGGGCTTCGAGGACATCGGCGGCTCCGCAACGGGAGGTGACGGCGCGGTTGCCGTGCTTGGCGACCTTGGCTCCGGCGGCTGCCGCGATGAGCGCTGCACCGGAGGAGATGTTAAAGGTGAGCGGACCGCCTCCGCCGGTGCCAACGATATCGACGAGCTGGGCGCGCTCGTCGTCGTCGAGGGGCACATGAGTGGCGCGCTGGCGCATGACCTCAACGAAGCCGGCGAGCTCAGGGGCCTGTTCGCCACGGGTGACGAGGACGGCGACGAGAGCGGCGATTTCAACCTCGGGCACCTCGCCGGTGAGGATTTCAGTGAGGACATGGGCGGCCTGTTCGCGGGTCATGGCCGCGCCATCTTCGGCGAGGGTTTTGAGGAGGTCTTTGATCGAGGCCATATTTCATGATGGTAATGGGTAACTGAGCGGGACGGGGTGCTGCCGCATGTTGGTAAGCGGGCGCGGGCGTGGTTTGCGAGGGCTTCCGTCTAGACGGTAGTATTTGGTTACCGCATTACTGGGCAGTTCCGAGACAAGAGAGTCATGTCCGGCGGCACCCATCCTGAAATAAACCACAGCGGTCTGGCGGATATCACTTGAAAATTCACGAGTATCAGGCGAANNGAAATCCTGGCGAAGTATGGCGTTGCTGTGCCCAAGGGCGAAGTAGCCAACACGCTGGAAGAGGCAAACGATGTAGCGCGCAAGCTGTTTGCCGAAGGCGCAACGGGCGTGGTGGTAAAGGCGCAGATTCACGCTGGAGGCCGCGGCAAGGGCGGCGGCGTGAAGGTGGCGCGGACGCGCGAGGATGCGGAACTTTACGCGAAGAATATTCTGGGGATGCAACTGGTGACGCACCAGACGGGCCCGCAGGGGCAGAAGGTGCAGCGGCTGCTGGTGGAAGAGACGGCGGCGATTGACCGGGAGCTGTATCTGGGAATTGTGTTGGATCGCGCGACGGGCAAGCTGGTGTTTATGGCGTCGCAGGCGGGCGGCATGGAGATTGAGGAAGTGGCCGCGAAGGATCCGACGGCCATCTATAAAGAGAGCATCGACCCGGCGATTGGATTTGGAGCATGGCAGGCGCGCAAGCTGGCGTTTGCGCTGGGGCTGAAGCCGACACAGATCAATGCGGCTGTGGCGTTCTTCCAGGCGCTCTACAAGGCGGTGATCGACACCGATGCTTCGCTGGTGGAGATCAACCCCTTCATCACGACGAAGGACGACAAGCTGTTCGCGCTGGACGCGAAGATCACCTTCGACGACAACGCGCTGTTCCGGCATCCGGCGATCAAGGCGCTTCGGGATACGGCGGAAGAGGATCCGCTTGAGGTGGAGGCGAGCAAGTATGCGCTGAACTATATCAAGCTGGATGGTTCGATTGCGTGCATGGTGAACGGCGCGGGCCTGGCGATGGCCACGATGGACATCATCCAGTACGCAGGCGGAAGCCCGGCGAACTTTCTGGACGTGGGAGGCGGCGCGACGCAGGAGCAGATTGAGCACGCGTTTGAGATTCTGCTTTCCGACGCGCATGTGAAGGCGATCTTCATCAATATATTTGGCGGCATTCTGCGCGTGGATCGGCTGGCGACGGGCGTGGTGGCAGCGGCGAAGAAATTGAATGTGCAGGTGCCGATTGTGCTGCGGCTGGAAGGTACGAATGTGGAAGAGGGACGAAAGATTCTTGCCGAGTCGGGCCTGAATTTCCTGGTTGGAGAAACTATGAAAGACGCAGCGGATCTAGTTGTTGCCGCCGCAGCAAAGGTGGGGGCATAAGATGGCAGTCCTGGTAACGAAAGAGACGCGGCTGATTGTGCAGGGGATCACGGGCAAGGAAGGTACCTTCCACGCGAAGGGTTGCGCGGAGTACGGGACCAACGTGGTTGGCGGAGTGACGCCGGGCAAGGGCGGGACGACGCATGAGGGCTGGCCGGTGTTCAATACGGTGGCCGATGCGGTGAAGGAGACAGGCGCGAACGCGACGATGATCTTTGTGCCGCCGCCGTTTGCAGCCGATGCGATTCTCGAGGCCGAGGACGCGGGGATTCCGCTGATTGTGTGCATCACCGAAGGGATTCCGACTCTGGACATGGTGAAGGTGTGGGCCAAGGTGAAGACGTCGAAGTCGCGGCTGATCGGGCCGAANNCCGGGCGTGATTTCGCCGGGCAAGGCGAAGATCGGGATTATGCCGGGGCGGATTCACAAGGAAGGATCAGTGGGGATTGTGTCGCGGTCAGGGACGCTGACGTATGAGGCGGTGCACCAACTGACGCAGCGGGGCATTGGGCAATCGACGGCGATCGGGATTGGCGGCGATCCGATTATCGGGACAACGCACATTGATGCATTGCGGCTGTTGAACGACGATCCTGAGACTGAGGCGATCATCATGATCGGCGAGATTGGCGGCGCGGCGGAAGAGGCGGCGGCTGAGTTTGTGAAGCAGTATGTGAAGAAGCCGGTGGTGGGATTCATCGCCGGGCAGACGGCCCCTCCGGGAAGGCGCATGGGCCATGCAGGAGCGATCATCAGCGGCGGACAAGGCACGGCAGCCGACAAGATGAAGGCGATGACCGAGGCGGGGATTCATGTGGTTGTTTCGCCGGCGGAGATTGGGGCGACGCTGGCGAGGGTGATCGGGAAGTGAAGACAGTTCAGAGTTCTTAGTTCGCAGTTCACAGTTGGAAGACGAGGGCCTGCCGTGATGGTGGGCCTTCGTGCTTGAATCTCTATTGGAGTTGCAATTGCGACGACTCTGGATCGGCTTGGTCGAAGTTCTTACTGAGCCCAATCACGACGAAGGGAATACCCGCGCGTTTACGAATGTTGTTGCCTGGGCAGACTCCGAAGAGGGATACGCGACATTTGTGTCCGAGGTTCTGGGAGGGTACGGCTGGACAATCCTGGGCAAAGAGGATGTTCGACTCGTTTCGCACGGGTCAGACTACTGTGAGGAAATTGGCGAGATGATCGAGCGCGCTCAATCATTTCCAGAAGCCTGCATCTTCGGTACCCTTTACTACTATCCATCCCGGCCAGCCTAAGCCAGGCATTGTTGCAGGTGTAGAGTTTCGGTGCTATTCTGCGCTTGCGCAGTTTTGAGAAATTTAAAGTGACACCTTAAATTACTCACGGTTTGGATTGCACGACAATGCGGGAATGAACTGCGGACTGGAGCTAGGACGCGCTGGTTTTGCGGGCTCCTTTACCGCCATTCATTTCGGATGCAAACTGATCGACGGTCAGGGCCTCGACTCCTTTTGATAGGGCGCGGAAGGATGGCCCGGTGCGCGCCTTGCGATGGACAACTATGCGGCGTGTTGCCCGTCCGCCGGTATTTCCGGTGAGTGCGAGCATGGGGCCAGCCATTGACGGCTTCACTGTCTTTGACGCTTTGACCTCGACAAGCCAGAAACGAGCATTCGGCTGCGGCACCAGAAAGTCGACCTCCAATCCCTGCTGATCACGAAAGTAGTAAAGCTCTTTGTGCTGGCCGCGGTTGACCTGGCTCTTGAGTATCTCGGACGCTACAAAGCCTTCGAAGATCGAGCCCAGAAACGGGGAGCGCTCCAGCTCAGCTTGTGATTGAATGCCGAGCAGGTGGCAAGCCAGACCAGCGTCGCCCCAGTACACTTTCGGCGATTTGATGAGTCGCTTGCCGAAGTTCTCGAAGTATGGAGGGACGAGAATTACCTGGCCGGTAAGCTCGAGAATGTGAAGCCACTCTGAGATTGTCGGCACCGATATGCCCAGTGGAGCTGCCAGATCGGTGCGGTTAAGCATTTGTCCGTTTCTGCTTGCGACAAGTGAAAGGAATCTGCGAAAGACAGTCAGGTCGCGCACATTTGCGATGGAACGCACGTCGCGCTCGATGTAGGTCTGGAGATAGGAGGCATACCAGAGGGCACGATCGCGAGGGTGCAGAACCACCTCGGGAAAACCGCCCACCAGCATATCGACTTTGGGTGTCTCCGCAATGCTAAAGGGCAGCAGTTGCAGGACGGCGGCGCGGCCGGCCATCGACTCTGTAATTCCCTGCATGAGCGGTGCCTCCTGCGAGCCGGTAAACAGCCACCTGCCCATGCGGCGCGGCTGGCCGTCGACGATGGTGCGGATGTAATTAAGCAACTGTGGCGTGTGCTGAATCTCGTCAAAGATGACCGGAGGGCGCAGGGCTTCAAGGAAGGCGCGCGGGTCGCGACGCACGCGGTCCTGGATATCGGGGTCTTCGAGGAGTACATATTGCGCTTTTGGAACGGCCGAGCGCAAAAGGGTGGTCTTTCCCGAACGCCGTGGCCCAGTGAGGACGGTTGCCGGGAAGCGTCGAAGAGCGGCGAGCAGGACCGGACCGATCTGGCGGGGGATGAGTGGCATTTGAGAATTATAAAGTGGAACTTTAAATAACTCAAAATGAAAAATCCGTATTGTATGCTGACTTCCACATTCCTTCGATCAGTTGACTTCTATCTTCCGGGACTCATTTTCGATCAAACAGGCAATTCGAAGCCGAGCAATCCCATTACAATTGAGAGTGCAGGCTTATAGGCCTTTGAGGAGATATATCGATGATTCAACGTACATTTAGCATTATTAAGCCGGATGCGGTGAAGAGTGGTAACACGGGAGCGATCCTGGCGGAGATTGAGAAGGGCGGATTCAAGATTGTTTCGATCAGGAAGCAGTCGATCTCAAAGAAGGAAGCAGAGGGGTTTTATGCTGTGCACGCGGCAAAGGGATTTTTTGATTCGCTGACGACGTTCATGTCGTCGGGGCCGCTGGTGCTGATGGTACTGGAGAAGGACAATGCAATAGCGGACCTGCGCAAGCTGATGGGCGCGACGAATCCGGCGAATGCGGAAGAGGGAACGATCCGCAAGAAGTTTGCGGAGTCGCTTGAGCACAACGCGATTCACGGATCGGATGCTCCGGAGACAGCTGCGTTTGAGATTGGCTACTGGTTCGCGGGATATGAGCTGATCTAGGAAGCGAGACCTGAGAAAACAAGGCCTGTTCGCATTCCTCAAGTGGGAGGTGTGAGCAGGCCTTAGTACGTTCCGGCCTTGATTTGAATGAGCTCGAAGTCGGATGCGCTGAGGTGATTGAAGCAGGATTGCCAGGCTGTTCCGTTGGCGTCGCCGGCGGCTTTCAGGTCAGGAATGATGGTTGTGGCCCAGGGGCTAACCTGGCCGACGGCCGTGTAGCTTAGCTGATGCTGGGTGAGAAGAGCCAGCCCGTAGTTGCCGGTGTCGTAGGTATAGGCTCCATAGGTCGCGAGGGCGGTGAGGACGGTTTTGCACTCCGCCGAGTAGGAGCTGGCGGAGATCTGGGCAGGTGTCCAGAGCAGGTGGATCATGTCGCCGTAAGAAGGCGGCCCGGTGGCGCCGCAGGAGCTGTCGGTGCCATTGGCGTTCTGGTCTGCCGGGTAGACGGTGGGGTTGTTGAGACAGCTCGTGTTGAGTCCGAGCGCGTGATCGATATGGCCGTTGAGCAGTTCCTGGGCTGTGATTTCGAAGAGCCCGGCGGCATAGCCTGCCTTGACCGACGTTGAGCCGACGTCTTCGAGACCTGTGCCGCCAAAGGGATGCTCGCCTCCCCACACGCAAGCCACGGTCGTAGGAGAGACAGTGCAGGCCCATCCATCGACCTCAAGATTCTGCGTGGTGTCGATGATGGCGATGTGGGCGTCGGATTGTGGCTCAGGCACTGCGCCGATGGGAATGTGGATTTGGAGATTGTTGGCGTCGCAGCCGGTCCATTGATTTGGACAGGTGAAGGTCTTTACCGGATCAGAGGATTGGGAGACGTAAACCGGATACATGTAGCTGGTTACCGAGAGATCCTCGCTCGGGGTGCCCTGACTCCAGAGGGATGCCATGGCGGCTTGTGGCAGAACGACAGCGCCATTTGTTTTCAGGGTTGCGACAGTGGTGTGGAAGGGCGAGGCGCTGGAGAAGATCTGGGAGTAGACCCAGGGGAGCGGTGGAGTGATGGTGGATACGGGAGGGGTGGGCGTGGGGGTCACTGGGGCGGCTGCGGTGGTGCTCCCGCCGCAACCAGTGACAGGGAAAGCGGAGATGACCAATAGAGCAATCGCGCTTGAAACTGCCCTAGTTGCCAGTCCGGTTCGTTTGTTCAGATGCATCGACGTCTGATTTCTCGGTTCGGCCAGAGTATATCTGGTGTGCGCGGCTCTTGAAGAGGGGCTCACACGGGTCGTGAGTTCAATTTGATTAGTTTGCAGGCACGGCCGGTGCGGCGGTGAGTACTTTCAGGTCGTTCACGAGCTTATTGATCGCCTCGTCGAAGACCTTGTCGCGATTCTTCTTGAAGATGAGGCCCAGGTTGGGCTTGTCTACAAGGAACTCGTCGAGGATCCACAGGGTTATACCGTTCTTCGGATCGAGCAGCGCTACACGAAACGATGGAAACGGCACCGTATCAGCGCCGATCTGGCGCGGGATGTAGATGATGCTGATCTGGACCACGATGTCAGCTTCAGCCGGCGAACCGACAAGCGAGTAGCGGCCCCAGGCCTGCATAGCCGCGTAAAACTCGTTGTAATCGCGCCTGGGGTCACCGCTGACCATGTTGAGATCGAGCATGCCTCCTGCGTTTGAGATGAAGACTTTTTTCGCGGCCAGAATCTGCTGTGGAATCGGCGCGACCGGCACCTGGGCTCGGATGATGGGAACAAACAACTGCAGGACTAAGACAGCGAATGAAAGTAAAGCGAACTTAGATTTGAGCATGCGTAATTTCTCCCCCGGCGCTGCGAATTAATTGTAGTCGGACCTGCTCGGGAACAGAGGAGATCAATCGCCGAAGAGGTCGTCAAAGCGCCTGTTGAGCGCGTCGATTTTTTGTTCAAGTTCGGCGACGCGGGCTTCAAGGTGCGCGATGCGCGGGGCATGGGCGGGATCGTTCGTGGCAGGATCGTCAGGAGCGGCGGAGGGCCGGACAAACGAATGAGTGGCAGCGGGTGCAGAGTAGGCGGTTTTCGGGGCGCTGGGCGCGACCGATTCGACCGGACCGCAGAGGAGGTGCGTGTAGCGGGCCTCCTTGGTGCCGGGCTGGCGGGGCAGCACGGCGACGAGCGAAGGAGTGCGCTCGCTAAGCTTCTGCAGCCCGGCGAGGACGTCGGCGATTTCAGCGAAGGAGTGGAGGCGCTCAGTGCGGCCGCGGAGCTCGCCTGGAGTTTGAGGGCCGCGGAGGAGGAGAACACAGACGAGGGCAGATTCAGCGCGCGTGAAGTTGTACGCTTCTCCCAGCCAGTGCTCGTACTTGGTAACGCGGCCATCGGCGCCACGGGCGCGGCCGGCGAGGCCCATGTCTTCAAGGCGGCGCAGAGCGAGGTGAACTTCTTCCTCGTCGAGGTTGGTGACTGGCTCGCGATTGGAGCGCTGGTTGCAGGCGTTGACCAGGGCATTGAGCGAGAGGGGATAGTAGTCGGGGGTGGTGGCTTCCTTTTCGAGGAGTGAGCCGAGGACGCGGGCATCAGAGGGGGTGAGAAGGACGGCGTAATCGATAGTCATGCTCATTCAACAATGCGGCAGCGAGGCGGAGCCGTCAACGAGGGGAATGTAAAGACGGAAAGAAAAGATGGGAGCAAGGCGCAGCGTTGAGTATTCAACTTGAGCGGAACGAGGGATGGTTGGAAGCTAGGCAGTTTGCTCACCGATGGGGACTGCGGGCGAGCGGGTGAGCAGGTAGTAGACAACGGGCGTGACGATGAGGCTGAGGAGCATGGAGATGGCGAGGCCGCCGATGACGGCGATGGCGAGGGGCTGGAGCATTTGGGAGCCTGCGCCGAGGGCGAAGGCGAGGGGCAACATGCCGCAGACGGCGGCGATGGCGGTCATGACGATGGGGCGGAGGCGACGCTGGGCGGCGTGAAGCATGGCTTCTTCGGGCGAAGCTCCGGCAGCGCGGAATTTCTCGTCGGCATCGAGCAGCAGGATTCCATTTTTGGCGACGATTCCGATGACCATGATGAGGCCCATGAAGGACGCGACGTTGAAGGTGGTGCGGGTGATGAGCAGGGCAAGGATGACACCGGAGATGGACAGCACGGACGAGGTGAGGATGGCGATGGGCGCGGGGAAGTTGCGGAATTCGATGAGCAGGACACCGAAGACAAGAGCAAGGGCAAGAAGAAGAACACGGAGGAGGTCGCGGAAGGATTTCTGTTGTTCTTCGTAGGTGCCTCCGTACTCGACATGGACGGCGGCGGGCAGGTGGAGTCCATCGATGGTCTGTCTAACGCGAACCATGGCGGTGCCGAGGTCCGAGCCCTCGAGGCGCCCGGTGACGACGACCAGGCGCTGGAGGTTTTCACGGCGGACTTCATTCTGTGGAGGGAGTTGCTGGACGTCCGCGATGGATCCAAGGGTGGCGATGTGGCCAGAGGCCGAGTTGAAGGGGGTGTTCTGGATTGCCTCGAGCGAGGCGCGGTGATCTTCAGAGAGACGGACGCGAATGGTGTAGGGTCGGCCGTTGGCGATAAGCGGATCGCTGGTGGTGACGCCGTCGAGGATTGCGGTGGCGTCGGTGGAGACCTCCTCGGGCGTGAAGCCGAGCCGCGCAGCGACGACGGGGTCTATCTGGAAATTGGTGGCTGGGCCGCTGATGGTGTTGTCGATTCCATTTTCGACATCGACGACGCCGGGGATTTTGGAGATGGCATCGCCAACGCGGGGGCCTAGCTCGGCAAGGAGCGCGGGATCGTCGGCGAAGATCTTGATCTGGATGGGTTCGGGGGCGTTGGATAGATCGCCGATCATGTCCTGCAGGACTTGAGTGAATTCAACGTCGAGCTCGGGCTCGGAGGATTTGATCTGGGCGCGGACGCCGGCAATGACATCATCAATGGCGCGGCTGCGTTTGGCTTTGAGCTTTACGGTGAAGTCGCCGTAGTTGGCTTCAGTGACGGCGGCGAGGCCTAGTTGGAGGCCGGTACGGCGGGAAGTGGACTCGACCTCGGGGGTTGCGCGAAGGATGCGCTCAACGTGCTGAAGGACGCGATCGGTCTCGTTGAGGGAGCTGCCGGCGGGCATGATGTAGTCGAGAATGAAACCGCCTTCGTCCATCTCTGGGAGCAGGTCGGAGCCGAGGTTGCGGTAGCCAATATACGTCCCGACCACGAGGACAAGACAGGCGATGCCCAGCCAAAGCGGGCGGGCGAGCGCCTGGTCGAGCAGGCGGCGATGAACGGCGAGGACGCGCATCATGAAGCGGCCGGCGTGGTGGTCGTGCGCGGCGACAGGGCCGGCGTCGGAATTGCGGGGGGGGTGGAGCAGGACGAGGCTGAGGCCGGGAGTCCATGTAAGGGCAAGGACAAGCGAGGTAAGCAGCGCGGCGGTCATGGTGACAGCGAGTGCGCGGAAGAAGCTGCCGGTAACGCCGCTGACCGCAACAAGAGGAAGAAAGACAACCACCGGGGCGATGGTGGAGCCGATGAGCGGGATAGTGATTTCGCTGAGGGCATTGCGGACGGCAGCGATGCGCGGTTCCCCGGCATCGCGATGGAGGACGATGTTTTCGACGACAACGATGGCATCGTCAATGACCAGGCCAATGGCAGCAGCGAGGCCGCCGAGGGTCATCAGGTTGAAGCTCTGACCGATGGCCCATAAAACGAGGATGGTGACGGAGATGGTGACGGGAATGACGAGGCCCGCGATGAGCGAGGAGGTCCAGTCGCGCAGGAAGAGGAAGAGGACGACGCAGGCGAGCAGGAGTCCGATGAGGATGGCGTCGCGGACACTGGCGATGCTGTCGCGAACGATCTGGGACTGGTCGTAGAAGGGCTCGACCTTGACGCCGGGAGGGAGCTTGGGCTTGAGCTCGGCCATTTTGGAGGCGACGGCATCCGCGACGGCGACGGTGTTGCTGGAGGGCTGGCGCGCGATGTTGATGAGAACGGCGTTTTTTCCGTTGGCGGTAACCATGGTGAATTGGGGCATGGTGCCGTCTGCAACGGTGGCGACGTCGGCGATGCGGATGGGTGCGCCGGCCGGGGTGGTCTTGACGACGAGCTGGCGGAGTTGATCGGCATCGTGGACCTGGGCGCCGACGAGGCCAAGGATGAGTTGATGGTTTGCCTGGTAGAGGCCGGGCGAGTCCACGATGTTTGAGGCCTGGATGGCGCTGACAAGGTCAGGAATGGTGACGCCGGCGGTCTGCATCATGGCGAGGTTGGGCTCGACATGGAACTCGGGGACTTTGCCGCCCTGCACGGTAATCGTGCTGACGCCGTCGACACGATTGAGGGGCGGCTTGAGGTCGTATGTAGCGATTTCCCAGAGCTGAGTTTGCGAGACAGTGTCAGAGGTGAGGCTGTAGCCGAGGATGGGGAATGTGGCGAATGTGAGGCGATTGGTGGTGACGCGGGCGGAAGGGGGGAGCGTTTGCTCGACCTTGCTGAGGGCGGCGTCAACCAGTTGGAGGGTGGTGACCATGTTCTGGTTCCAGGCGAAGAACAGGCTGACTTCGGCAGAGCCGCGGCTGGTGGTGGAGCGAACAGTCTGAAGGCCGGGGACGGAGTTGACCGCGTCTTCAATGGGCTTGGTGATGGTGACCTGCATTTGCTCGACGGGCATGACGCCGTTGTCGACCCCGATGACGACGCGGGGAAAGTCAGTAGCGGGAAAGACAGAGATGGGGACCTGGAACGCGAGATAGACGCCGGCGATGGTGAGGACGCCGGCAAAGAAGAAGACGGTGCGCGTGGAACGCGCCAGCCAGAAGGAGTTGGAGAGATGGGATGCGGGGCCGCTCATTCCTTGTCCCCATCGGTCTTTCCTGCGGCGGGTTTCGAGTCGTCATCGGCAGCAGCGGGGCCGACTTTGATCTTGGAGCCGTCGTCGAGGCCATAGGCGCCACCGGTGATTACCTGGTCTGCGGTGGTGAGGCCAGTGAGGACCTGAACATCATCCTGATCGACGATGCCAACGGTGACGGGTTTGCGATGTGCAACGCCGTCGTCGCCAACGACCATCACGGACTTTGAGCCGTCCTGTGCGGTGAGGAAGGCTGTGGCGGGAATCTTGAGGGCTTTTGGTTCTGTGCGGCCGGTGATGGAAACTTTGACCGGTGTACCGACCTTGAGGTCGCCCTTGCGATTGCCAATCTTGAGCCAGACCTCGACGGTGGTGGAGCCAGGATCGAGAGCGGGGCTGATGAGAGAGACTTTGGCGTCGACGGGATCAGAGAGGCCGGAGACTGTAACGCTAGCCGCGTCGCCGGGCTTCATGCGCTGAGCGAGGCTCTGTGCGATGTGCGCCTTGGCGATGAGGCTGGAAGTATCCATGACTGTGATCAGAGGCGATCCGGCGGTGGCGGTTTCTCCGGCGAAGAGTGGCCGGTCGGTGACGACGCCATCGATGGGGCTGTGAATGTGAGAGTAGCTGACCTCGGCGGCTGCGCCTTTGTACTTGCCTTCAGCGGAGTTGAGCTGACCTTGCGCGGACTTCAACGCGGCCGCGCGGCTGACGGTGCGAAGGGACTCAAGATGCCTTGAGGCAGCGTCGTAGGCCGCCTGAGCCTGAACAAGCGCCGCTTGAGCGGTATCCAGATCGCGGCCGGGAATGGCGCCCTCGGCAAAGAGCTGCTTGCGAGCTTTGACGATGCTGAGGTTGAGATCGAGGTTGGCTTTGGCCTCCGCGAGGTCGGACTCAGCTTTGAGCGTATCTTCGGGGACCAGGGCCCTGGTGGTGGTGGCGTATTCAGCCTGGGCGGCGATCAGGGAGCCCTGATTATCCTGCACAGCGGCTGTGAGGTCCTGGTTTTCCAGGGTGACGAGGAGTTCACCGGCTTTAACTCGCTCTCCGCGCTGGACATAGAACCTGGCGACGGGAGCGGTGATTTTGGGGGTGATGGCGGCCTGCGCGAGCGGAGCAAGGACTGCGTCGGCAATGATGTGTTCCGAGATCGGGCCCTGCTCGGGGTGCTCGGCCTGAACTGTGACGACGGTGTCGGGAACTGGTTCTTTTTTGCAGCCGGCAACGGAGAGGATGGGAACGAGGGCAAGAAGGGCAAGGAGAAGCGGCGAGGCGGCAAGCTTGTTGGGAGTGTGAGCGGGCATGGTTGTAGCCGAGGGGGCGAGCGGAAGCCGGTGGAGCGGAAGATTCGTTTCGAGCTGTTTGGCGATCATTGCATGGTCCCCGTAAGAGTCTGAAGGTCGGCAAGAGCTAGCTGGTAGCGGATGCGGCCGTCCTGACGGGCATTGGCGGCGCCGACGAAGGCGCCCTGCGCGTCGACGACCTCGAGCACTGAAGCTTCGCCATCGGAATAACGAAGGCGCGTGAGGCGCAGGCTTTCAGCGGCGGTAGCGACGCTTGCGTCGAGCGAGGCGAGCTGATCGCGAGCGGCGGCGGCTTCAGAGTACGCTTCGTCCAAACGCGCAATCAGTCGTCGCTGGGTGGCTGAGAGAGCGACTTTTGCGAGGTCGCGGCGAATCGCACTCTGGCGGACCTTGTGCTCGGTGGCCAGCCAGTCCCAGACCGGAATGTCAACAGTGACGCTGGCGGAGTAGCCGAGATTACGCACGTGGTCTGGGCCGTTGACGGCGAACTGCGGTGCGTCAATGCCGTAGGTGTAGTTGAGGCCGAGGTCGGGGAGGTAAGCAGCACGGGCAGCGAGGACATCGGCGTTGGAGATGCTCAACGCGGCGAGAGCGCTCTTCAGCTCGGGGTTGCTTTTGGCGGCGGCTTCGTTGACGGCATCGCGCGTCGCGAGGGGGGTGGGTTCGCCGGCCGGGGCAACCTGGAAGGGCGTGCGCGGATCGGGGAATAGCAAGACAGCGAGCTCGAGGCGGGACTTTTCCGCGGCGACGCTGGCGTCAGAGAGATCGCGGTCGCGCTGCTGCTGGAGGAGCTGGGCCTTGACGACATCGGCATGGGCAGCTTCGCGGCCCTGCTCGCGCTTCTGGGTGAGGGAGGTAAAGTCCGCGGCTTCTGCACGGGCTTGTTGGGCGATGGCGAGCTTGTTGTCGTTGGCTTCGACGGCGTAGTAGAGGCCGGTGACGGCGGCGACGAGGCCGCGCCGGGCGACCTCGAGCTCGGCCTTGGCGCGAGCGGATTCAGCGTCGGCGCGGTGGACAGCGGCGATGCCGGCGAGTCCGAAGGCCTCGTTGATGACAGCCTGGCTGGCATACTCTCGGACGGCGTTGTTGGCGATGAATTTGGGTGAGGGCTGCGCGCCGGCTCCCTGGCCGGCCTGATTCTGGAGGCCGTTCGGCTCAGTGTAGAGGCCCTGATTGTGATAAACGGCACTGGGCAGCAGCCCGGCGCGGGCAATGGAACGTTCGAGCGAAGCGGAACGGCTGTCAGCCTGCGCGGCAGCGTAGGAAGGCTCACTGGCCCGCGCGCGGGCGATGGCCTCATGGAGCGAGAGGACGATGGGGGCGGCGGCCTGTACTGTGGATTGCGTGGGCGAGGCTGAGTCGGCTTCCTGGGCGCGGGCGCAGGGCAGAGTGGACGAAGCAAGGATCAGGAGAAGAACAGCGGCTGCGAGGGGGCGCAGATGGGCGCTGGTCTGGTGATCGCTGATATGGAAGCAGTTCATCACTGTAAGAGGATACGAGTTGATGCTTAAGAACCGCTGAGGACGAGAAGAATAATTGGAGCGGAGGGTTGGCTGCACAGGCGGGCGGTCGAGACGGGAGGGATGGGCCCTTCCCGGTGCCGGAGTGGTGAGAAAGCAAATTTTAGAGTGGGTGGCGGGCCCGCCAGGCCGTCTGGCGATGCGATACTGGTTTGTTATGCCAATCGATGACTTGCAGTTAGCTGCCCAGAAAATTGCCGGATTCATTAATACCCTGAACAAGCTTGGCGGAATGAAGTTGAAGTTCCGGATCACGGCGGGGGATGGCGCGAAAGATCCCGCCGGGCTTGAGGCTCGCGTGATCTACGTTGAGCTGGGTGGCCCGGACACGCCGCTGCTCACGCAGCACAACGGCGAACTGCTGCGCGCGCTGGAGACAATTGCGGCGCAGATGCTGCGGCTGGACCAGCGCGAGCACGACCTGGTGAGCTTTGACGCGGCGAGCTTCAAGGCTATTCGCGCGCAGGAACTGAAGATGCAGGCGGAAGTGGCTGCGGACAAGGTGATTCGCAGCGGCGTTCCGTTTGCGTTTCCGCCGATGAACAGCCGCGAGCGCAGGCTGCTGCATATGAGTTTCCGCGAGATTGAAGGCGTGGAAACGGCCAGCTCGGGCGAAGGGCTGGATCGGTTCCTGGCGGTGTTTCCGGCGGGGAAGACGCATTTGCCGGTGGCAGCGCCGGCGCGTCCGAGAAGCTTTGATAGGCCGGATCGCGGCGGTGATCGAAGGCCGGGCAGACGGGACGATCGGCGCGACCGGAGAAGATAGGCCGCAGTTCGTATTTGACGCTATCCAGGGATTAAATCCCATCCGTCAGTCCCCACTGCCAGCACTCAGCTGCCCGTTCACAGACCCGGGTTCTCAATTTGCGGTTCACCTTTGTCGGATGCCTGCCATCAGCCGCCAATTCTCTTCCTTCGGGAAATTCCCAATTCAGAGCATTAGGATGAGGGTGCCGGTGTGGCAGAATACCCAACTATGAGAGACAAGTTTTTGGTGTTGTTGATGGCGGGTGTCGCGGTGGTAAGCCCGGCGCAGAAGCGGCTGGTGTTGATTGACCAGGATGGGTCGGGGCCGGGGGGATCGAACCAGATGTCGATACTGGCGCTGCTGCAGAGCCCGCAGGTGCAAGTGCTGGGGATAACGATGGTGACCGGCGACGGCTGGCGCGACGAAGAGACCCTGCACACGCTGCGGATGCTGGAGCTGACTGGACACGCGCATGTGCCAGTGGCGCGGGGGGCGGTGTTTCCGCTGGTGAGAACGGAGCGCGAAACGTTGATGGAAGAGGCGGAGAACGGCGGGGTGGCGTGGCTGGGGGCGTGGGGCAAGGGACAGACGACGCTGATGGAGACGGGGAATGGGGTGACGCCGGTGACTCCGCCGAACCAGCATGCTCATGGGCCGTATGACGTGCCGCCGCTGGCGGAAGGGATTCCGACGACGAAGGCGATTGACGAGGACGCGGCGCATTTTCTGGTGAGGCAGGTGAGGGCGCATCCGCACGAGGTGACGATTTATGCGGCGGGGCCGATGACGAATATCGCGCTGGCGATTTCGATTGATCCGGATTTTGCGGGGCTGACGAAGGGGATTGTGCTGATGGGCGGGAGTTTGAATCCGGCGACCGACGATCCAGAGTTTGCGACGAGCCCGCGGCATGAGTTCAACTTCTGGTTTGATCCGGAGGCGGCGCATATTGTGTTGCGGGCGGACTGGCCGCGGATCGATGTGACGACGGTGGATGTTTCGATCAAGGCTCCATTTACCGAGGCGATGGTGAAGGAGATTGCGCAGAGCGACTCGCCGACGGCAAAGTACATTGCGGCATGGAGCCAGGACCGCTATTACCTGTGGGATGAGCTGACGGCGTGCGCGTGGCTGGACCCGGGGATTATTACGAAGAAGCGGGTGCTGTATATGGATGTGGACCTGAGCCACGGGCCGACGTATGGAGAGACGCTGACGTGGGATGAGAAGTTCAAGCCGAAGACAGGAGTGAAGCTGGTGCATGCGCAGGTGGATCTGGATTTGGGGCGGTTTCAGAGGGAGTTTGTGGAGCTGATGAAGCGGTGAGCGTAGGGGTTAGGGGTTAGGGGTTAGGGTGTAGAGTCGTGTGATACGATCTGTATATACATCACGCGTTACGAATGGGATGAGCGGAAGAATCGGCTTAACCAGAAGAAGCATGATGGGATCTCATTTGAGTTGGCTGCACTGGCATTCGAGGATGAGTGGAGATTGATTGGCACGGACCGCGTGGATGAGTTCGGCGAGCAGAGGGGGCACCTGCTTGGCGCTGTCTCGATCGAGCCGGGGATCGGTGTGGTGTTGCTGGTGGTGCATGCGTGCAGAGAGGACATCGAAGATGGCGAAATCATCAGAATCATCTCGGCCCGCAGGGCTGAAAAGCATGAACTCCGCAGATATCAAGAGCAGAGTTTGGAGTGAGCGGGAACGGCAAGCTATGCGGAACGCGAGCCGAGCGCAGGCTTCGGGGACTGGAGTGGACTTGTCTGAGATTCCGAGGCTGACGCCGGAGCAGCTTGGGAATCTTGTTCGCCTCCGTGGGCCAAAGCGGAAGGTGGCGGTGAGTGTGCGGCTCGATCCGCAAGTAGTGGAGTGGCTACGTGGAAAAGGCGAGGGACATTTGACCCGCATTAACGATATCCTAAGCAACTTGATGGAAGCCGAACGACGCGTAAGCGCGAGGAGGCCGCGATGACGCGGGAATCGATGTTAGGGGCAAGCAAGCTGGTGGCGTTTGTGCCGACGATTGATCCGGCGAAGGCGCGGGCGTTTTATGAGGGGGTGCTGGGGCTGCGGCTGGTGGAAGACGCGAAGCCGTTCGCGCTGGTGTTTGACGCGAATGGAACAATGCTGCGGGTGACGACGGTGCGGGAGCTTGTACCTGATCCGTTTACCGTGCTGGGGTGGGATGTGGAGCGGATTGAGGCGACGGTGGACAAGCTGACGGCGGCAGGGGTGGAGATGCTGCGTTTCGAGGGGATGAACGACACGGAGCCGCGCGGGATTTGGACAGCGCCGAGTGGGGCGAAGGTGGCGTGGTTCAAGGATGCGGATGGAAATGCGCTGAGCGTGACGGAGTTTGCGAAGGCGGGATGATCGGAGTTATTGATGGACAAGCGAAAGGCCGCGCGGGACGCGGCCTTTTGTGTTGGAGCTGAGAAGCCACTCGACAAATTGGTTCTTCATTCAACAGAGATTTGCAGAGGCTAAAGCCCAAACTATTCTGTTTGGCCTGATCGGCACGACTGAAGTCGTGCCCTGTTACAAAACTGGCGTGAGTGGAGCTTGACTGAGTGGCATTGCGGTATCCCACCCTAGCCGCAAAAAGCAAATACCCAGCGAGGGTGCACCCGGCCTGTTGAGAAAATCGTCCCTCAGGGGCTAAAGCCCAAACTATCTTGTTTGGCCTGACCGGCACGACTGAAGTCGTGCCCTGTTACAAAGCCGGCTCGTGTTGGCCAGCAAGCGAAGGACTTAACCGTTGAGCTGTTCCTGAAGCTTGTTGACGGTGCGGTGGAGGTCCTTGTCGGTGCGGCGCTGCTCGTCGATCTTGGCGATCGAGTGCATGACGGTGGTGTGGTGCTTGTTGCC
>PMXB01000076.1 GCA_003165935.1 Acidobacteriaceae bacterium
CCTTCACCTCCGTCAACATTCCGGGATCGGTTTACACCGGGGCCTTGGGAATCAACGATAGCGGCCAGATCGTGGGTACTTACTCTAACGGATCCGAAAACCTGGGATTCTTGGATTCCTCTGGAACCATCACTACTATCAATTATCTGGGAGCGTCTGGATGGGGCACCGAAGTCTTCGGAATCAACGCCAGTGGTCAGATCGTGGGCACCTACTCCAACGGCTCTACATCCCTGGGGTTCGTGGATTCCTCCGGCACCTTCACAACGATCAATTATCCGGGAGCTTCAGCAACTTTCGTCACGGGAATCGACGATACTGGCCAGGTAGTGGGTTTCTCCAATTTCGGAGGTGCTCAAGGTCCCTCTTTTGTCGCAACCCCGGACTACTCAGCCCCAACCCCCGTCCCGGAACCTTCGAGCATCTTCCTCATTGGTACTGCGCTTTTAGGTTTGGTCGCATTCAGGAGCAAGCTCCTCTAAGAGTCCTGGTATCCCGCCCTTTCCGCCAAGAACGCGGAAAGGATGGGGCACCCAGGTTTATCCGCACGATCAGAGAATCAGTAGCTTGCGAGGCTAGAACTGGTTCCAGAGCTCCTGGTTGTAGACCTCGTGGTGGTATTGGACTTCGGAGGATTTGACGATTGCGCCTAGCTCACGCGGGGAGCGGTTGGCGGCGGCAAACTTGAGGTCGGCGAAGCGGCCCTGGACTTCGGGGCCGAGCAGGCTGGTGATCCACTCGGAGCCCATGTAGTCGTTGATGGCGTCGTAGATGTTGTCGGGCAGGAAGCGCTGGGCCTGGCGGAGGTCGTCGATCTCTGCCTTGGTGCCGTCGATGCCGGTTTTGAAGATGGAGTAGAGGGTGAGGTAGGGGTTGGCGTCAGGAGCTACGGAGCGAACTTCAACGCGCATGGACTTGGAGTTGCCGATGGGGATGCGGATCATGGAACCGCGATCGGTGGCCGATGCCTTGATCTGGTTGGGGGCTTCAAAGTGGGGATCGAGGCGGCGATAGGCGTTGACGCTGGGGTTAAGGATGAGGCAGAGATCGAGTGCGTAAGAGAGGATGCGGTCGATGAAGTCCCATCCGAGGGTAGAGAGCTTGCTGAGGCCGTTCGGGTCCCAGAAGAGGTTGGTTGAGCCCTGGGAGATGGAGAGATTGGCGTGCATGCCTGAGCCATTGACGCCGACGACGGGCTTGGGGAGATAGCAGGCAGTGCAGCCCATGTTGGCGGCGATCTGGCGGGTGATGAGCTTGTAGAGCTGGATCTGGTCGGCGGCGTCGACGACATCGCAGTAGGAGTAGTTGATCTCAAACTGGCTGGGCGCGACTTCGGGATGGTCCTTCTCGTTCTGGAAGCCGAGCGCGCGTTGCACTTCAGCGGAGGTGTCGATGAACTGGCGCAGGGGATCGAGCGGGAGGATGTGGAAGTATCCGCCGGAACTGGCGAACTCGAACTTGCCAGTCTGATGGAAGCGCTGTTCGGCATCGCGACCGGCGAAGAGAAAGCCCTCGATTTCGTTGGCGGCGTGGAGGGTGTAGTTCTTCTCCTTGTAGAGGTGGTCGGAGTATTCCTTGAGGACGCCGCGGATGTCTCCGGCATAGGCGGAGCCGTCCTTGTCAATGACAGAGCCGAAGACGAGCACCTTGCCGGCGCCGAAGACGTCGGCGGGGACCCAGTAGAAGGAGCCCCAGTCGATAGCGAGGCGGAGATCGCTTTCCTCCTGTGAGGTGAAGCCGCGGATGGAGGAGCCGTCGAAGGTGAGGTTGTCGTAGGCGCCGAGGAGGAACTTTTTGTCGTAGTCGAGGAGATGGAGGCGGCCCTCGAGGTCGGAGAAGAGGACGGTGACGGCCTTGATGTTCTTCTGATCGGTGAGGTACTTGAGACGCTTCTCGCGGATGAGGTCAGGAGATATGCGATGGGAGCGGTCTGCCTTGGCGGCGAGGTTCAGCTCTTCGAGTTCTTCGTAGGATAGGGCTAGAAAATTGCGATATTCGGATGGCATGAGAGGCACCTGGACTTGTGGAATGCGGTTAAGGAGGATGCGAATAGATCAAAGGAATTGGAGGGTGTGGAGGAAAACCGTCCCTCAGGGGCTAAAGCCCGCGTAGATTTTGCGATCATTGCGGCACGACTGAAGTCATGCCCTTTCAAAACCGCCGAAGCTGAGAACAGAAACGAAGAAGGGGAAATGGAAACATGTTGCGTTTCCATTTCCCCAGGCTTCGGAGTCGCCAGAAGGCGATGAGTGGCGGGAGGCTCGCAACGAAGAGGAACCGTCAGAGGCTCCGAGCCGGTTACGGCTTGGGAACGGTGTTGATGGTCTTGAGGATGCGGGAGACGATCTGGTANNTTGTAGCCGTTCTTGATGAAGTTTACCGGGAGGCGGACAGAGGCGCCGCGATCGGAGAGACCATAGCTGAACTTGTCGATAGCCTGGGTCTCGTGGAGTCCGGTGAGGCGGAGATGGTTATCCGGGCCGTAGACGGCGATGTGCTCTGGGATGTATTTCTCGAAGGCCGCCATGAGGGCCTCGAGATACTCCTTGCCGCCGACTTCGCGGATGTACTTGGTGGAGAAGTTGCAGTGCATACCGGAACCGTTCCAGTCGCCCTTGATGGGCTTGCAGTGCAGGACCATGTCTACTTCGTACTTCTCGCAGAGGCGCATCATCAGATAGCGAGCGGTCCAGGTGTCATCGGCAGCCTTGGCAGAGCCCTTGGCGAAGATCTGGAACTCCCACTGACCCTTGGCAACCTCAGCGTTGATGCCTTCGTGGTTGATGCCGGCGGCAAGACAAAGCTCGAGGTGCTCTTCGACGATTTGGCGGGCGATGGAGCCCATGTATTTGTATCCAACGCCGCAGTAGTAGGGACCCTGGGGCGTTTTGGGATAGCCTCCCTCTGGCCAGCCGAGGGGTGCGCCGTTCTTGTAGAGGAAGTACTCCTGCTCGAGCCCGACCCAAAGGTCAGGATCGTTTTCGATGGTGGCGCGAGCGTTGGTGGAATGGGGCGTGCCGTCTGGGTGCATGACTTCGCAAAGCACAATGAAGGCGCTGTTGCGGCTGGCATCGGGGTAGAGAGCGACAGGCTTGAGCACGCAGTCTGATTTGCTGCCCTCGGCCTGCATGGTGGAGCTTCCGTCAAACCCCCAGAGAGGCATGTCTTCAAGGGTAGGTGTTTTGTCGAAGCTCTTGAGTTGAGTCTTGCCGCGAAGCTCGGGAACGGGCTTATTGCCGTCCAGCCAGATGTACTCCAGTTTGTACTTTGTCATGCGCTCCTCGTTTAGTTGAAAGGGTTGGAGGTTATCAAGCAAAATCGTAGAACCCAGAGCATAAGGAATTCGTGAAGATTCCCGATTCGCCCGGTATATGGGCAGGGGCTACCTGTGATGAGCCACGAGGATCATCAGCAGCAGGATTGCGACAGGGATCATTGCTAAAGCACCATAATACAAAATCTTTCGAGAGGTTTGGGATTTACGCTTCTGCCAGTCGCGAATTTCGGGGCGATCTTCTACGCCCACCTGGTCCAAATGCTGGAGGTCCCACTGGAAGTCGTGTGCCTTGGGATAGCGGTTGCGCGGGTCGCGTTCGATGGCGCGATAGATGACTTCCTGTAGCTGCGGGGAGACGTCAGGATTGGCGACGCGGGGCGGGATTGGGTGGTTGAGGAGGCGCTCGTTCATGGCGGCCATGGGAGACGGGCCGGAGAATGGAAGCTTCCCGGTGAGCATCTCGTAGAGGATGATTCCCATGGAGTAGATGTCGGAGCGGCCATCGCCTCGCTGGCCCTTCACCTGCTCGGGCGAAATGTAGTTGGGGGTGCCGATGGTGGCGGTGAAGTTTGCGTAGGTGAGTCGGCGTGCAGCGGTGTCGCCGGCGATGCCGAAGTCAATCAACTTGATGCTGTCGTCTTCGCCGACCATGATGTTTTCGGGCTTGAGGTCGCGATGGACCACGCCGTTGGCATGGATATAGTCGAGGGCATCGAGGACATTGACGGCGATTTGGATGGCGCGATCCTGGGGCATGGGGCCATCTTCGAGGATCTGGCGGAGCAGGCGGCCTTCGCACCATTCCATGACCATGTAGATGCGGGAGCGTTTTTCGCCGCCGAAGACGCGCATAACCATGGGGTGAATGAGCTTTTCGCCGATGCCGGCTTCGCGCTTGAAGCGGTCGAAGAGGATGGGATCGGCTTCCATGTCAGGGTGGGGAATCTTGAGGGCGACGATGCGGCCGTCACGGGTGTCGGTTGCCTGATAGATGGTGGCCATGCCGCTGTGCGCTACTACGCGCTCAATGCGGTAGGAGTCGACTTGCTGGCCGGATTCGTAGCGGTCAAAATGACCCATTGTGCTTGAAGCTCCAGTGGAGTGGCTGTATTTACTTTAACGGCCAAGGCCTCGATGGGGATATGAGCGGGTAAGGGCAGTGAAGGCGCGGGCGGTCAGGTGGGGATGCGATATGGACGCCCTCGATACATGCCGACCTGTTCGACAGACTTGACGCGGATGACCTGGGCGGTGGTGTTGTCGCCGCCGTCGACCTCGACGGCCCGACGGACGAGTTCGCGGGCGATGTCATCGATACTTGATTGCTGGGTGACAATGCGGACCATCTCAGACTCGGGGAGTTCGTCGTGGAGGCCGTCGGAGCAAAGGACCAAGATGTCTCCGGGGAGCAGGGTGACCGCGGTGGTATCTGCCGAGACGAACATCTCGCGGCCGAGCGAACGAGTGATGACGTGGCGGGATTCAGAAGTGGCCATCTCGGCGGCGGTAATGATGCCGAGCTTTCGCTGCTCATTGACCAGTGTGTGATCCTGAGTGATTTGTTTGGCGCGTCCGTTTCGGACGAGATAGCAGCGGGAGTCGCCGACGTGGGAGACGATGGCTTGATCGTGGCGCATGGCGCAGGCGACGATTGTGGTTCCCATGCTTTTGCCACGGTATTCAGGGGCGAGTGTGCAGTCGTGGACGGCGGCGTTGGCATGCTGGATGAGCCGGGGCAGGAGGCTTATGAGCATTGCGCCCGCCTGCGCCTTCTCAAAACCATCGACGAGGACCTGGATAGCCTTGTTGGAGGCGATTTCTCCGAGGTCTGTGCCGCCTACGCCGTCAGCTACGGCAAAGAGATAGCCGTGGGAGCGGGTCTGCTGGCGAGATGCGGGAATGAAGAAGCCCATGGCGTCTTCATTGTTGGTACGAACCTTGCCTGGGTCGGTTGCCTGGCCGAACTGAACTTCCAACATGGGCGCTGCCGCCTCGAGGGTTTTGGTTCCGCCGGGTTGCGGCGGGGCAGGAGGAACCGGCTGTAACCATTCTGAGCCGCCAGAGATGAAAAAGGAATTACGGAATGCCGGAATTCAAAAAGCTACTGGGTGGTCCTCCGGACTCTTCCATGTTAATGGGAGAGTCCGGATTCCACCCAGCGGTTGTGATGGCGAACAGCGATGGAGGGGATTACCTTGAGGTGAGCAGGACTTCCTTGCCCTTCTTTTTGGAGGAGCGGAGGAAGTAGATGCCACCGTATATGCCCCACATGGCGGCTATGCCGAGCGCGGTGAGCGGTTCCATTTTGGTGCCGAGGTTAAAGAATGGACCGGCGACGTAGAAGCCCATCAAGACCAGGTTGGCGACGAGGCCAAAGCCGGGGATGAGGGTGTGCTTGAGGAAGCTGTAGTCGGGACGGCCATGGTAGGCGACCATGCACAGGAAGCAACTGAGCGCATAGAGGATGAAGGTGCCGAAGTTGGACGTAAGTGTGATGGCCAGCAGTGAGTTGGGGAGCGCGGCCATGGTGTCGTGAGAGAAGTAGCCGAAGTTGGAGAAGATGTTATGGGGCAAGGCGGCGACAGTTGCGTCGCTGACCGCGCCAGCATCGGCGAAGACCAGGGAGACCGCGATGACGCCGATGACGGCTGAGATAACGGCCAGGGTCCAGATGGCCTTGCGGGGGCTGAGCGACTCGGCGTGGAGGATGCCGAAGTGCTCGGGAGCCTCGTCGTCCTTGCCCATGGCATAGGTGACACGCGCGCCGGTGTTCATGCAGGCGAGCGTGGTGCCGATGAGGGCGAGGAAGACGGTGAGGGCTTCGACCATCATGAAGTACTTGCCGTGGCCCTGTCCGAGGAGCCAGTCGCCGACGATGATCATCATGTCGCCGATGGGTGCAGCGGAGCCGGCGGCAGTCTGCATGGTATAGCCGGAGTTGAGGAAGTAGTTTGCAGCGAAGTACTCAAACAGGTAACAGACGAGGCCCTGGATGAGTAGGGAGGCGATGACGGCGATGGGAATGTGTTTGGTGGGGTTTTTTGCCTCGCCTCCCATGGAGGTGACGGATTCGAATCCGACCAGGATGAGAATGGCGACCGTGGCCTGGATGAAGAGATAACTGAACTTGTGCGGCGCGATTACCGAGACGGCGTTGGGATGGGTGAGGAAGTTGCCGGTGGAGTCGGTCTCAGGGTAGGTGATGACATAGGGAACAGGCTTTCCGGCTGCGTCGAGCAGAGGCAGCGGGGTCTGGTCCTTGTCGCGCAGCGTGGAGCCGTCCTTGGCAGTGGCGAACTGATAGGTGTAGGTGGAGAGCGTTGTCGAGTCGTACTGGAAGGCGGTGGGGCCGGTGGCACCGGTGGGATGGGTGGAACGATATCCGAGCGCGAGGACTGAGAAGACGACGAGCGCGGAGATCTGAACGACGTTGATGGCGAGATTCACTGCGGTAGATGCGCCAGCGCCCTTGGCGGCGATCCAAGCGACGAAGAAGGAGAACAGGACCGCGACGAGGCCCATGAAGACGGGGCCGGGGTTGGCGCCGCTGATGAAGTTGGGGAAGAAGAAGCCAACGATGTAGCCAACAAAAACACCTGTGGTGGCCACCATGACGCCGGGGTAGACCCAATAGTAGAGGTGAGAGCCCCAGCCGACGATGAACTTGGCGATGCGCGCGTACTTGAAGGACGCGTCCTTAGAGAGCATGGCCTGCTCAGCGTAATAGTAGCTGGAGCCGGTGCCGGGATAGAGCTTGGAGATTTCGGCGTAGGCAACGGCGGTGGCCAGGCAGAGCAGAAGCGCGCCGAAGATGCCGAGCCACATGGCAGGAGCGGTGGAAGGTTGTCCAGCTACACCGGTTGTTGCCTGGAGGTAGAAGGTTAGCCAAAGGAAGGCGCCGGGAGCGATGAGGGCCATTGCGTTGCTGGTCAGCCCAGTAAGGCCTAGAGTGGCCTGCATCTCGGGTGCTTTTTGATCTGCCATGAGCATTCTCCTGAAGAAGTGGGGTGCTTGTGTCTATCCCCGGCACGAAACACCGGGAACCAATTCACATTCGCCCGTCGTACACAATTGACCGGGGCGGAAGCGGGTGAGCTGAGTGAGTAATTCGAATCCTAGGGTTGCGCCAATAAAGATGAAATGAGGAAGCGGCAATTCGTGGAGTTCCGAAGGATGGATTGCCGGGCTCGACTAACCTTCATTTCCAAGAGTCGCGAGCAATCAATTTCGGACTGCTCGCGATCCCGGACACATTGATCTTGCGTTTCGCAGGGCGAACGACGATGGTCCGTCGCGGCGATGATTGGTTGAATGCTGGCGGCGCCCAGTCAATTGAACATCAACGGACTAGACGCCGCCTCTTCAGGAACTGCGCGTCGATTGGGCTATTTCTTCACAATGTTGTCGCCGAAGATGAAGCCGAACTCAAGCACGGCCCGGAATTGGTCGGCGCTCGTTCCCGACGTTCCAAAGGCGCTTCCCGACGTGAAACTCGACGCATGCACGTAGGCAAGATCGCTGCGAACGAACATCCCGCCCTTTTGGTAGGTTGGGGTTAAGGTGATGGTTGTGCCCGAGCTGCCAGCTCCAAAACCCAACAGGTTCAGGGACGATTCATCGTTCTTGCTTCCCGAACTCGCGAGGTATTCAAAACGAATTGGGAGCGAGACGCCGTTTTTGAATGCGTAGCTGACATTCACGGCTCCGCCGGTTGCAGAAGTGGATTTGTAGATTCCGGCCTTGTAGTTTTTGGCGTAGGTTCCGTACTGGAAGTACGGCGAAATGATCCATGGGCCCTTGCTGTATGTATAAATCACGGCGTGCATAGCGCCGTTGTTCTGAACAGGGGTTGCATAGGTTTGGAAGGCTGTGGACGAGAGGTTCCCCATCCCGTCGTAGACCAGGGTATGGGGTCCCTTTGTGAAGGTTGCCGAGCCGGAGAGGAACGAGTAGCGGTTGGAATAGTAACCGTCGTTCCAACTGAGCGACGCGGTCAGGTATTTGCCAATAGCTTGATTCACCTGGATTCCGCGATTGATGGCGTTTTCCTGATTCCAAACGATGCCACGCTCGATGTTGAAGTTCTGGTAGGTGAAGGTGGACTCTGCGCCCATGAGTGTGGGCAGAGAGCCGATCTCAAACGAAGTGGTTTTTCCTGCCAGCAGCTTCAAGAAGGCGACGGGAACCGGCCCGTAGTAATTGTTCATGGTGTGCTGAGCGTTGACAATCGGCACTGAGAGTGTCGGCATGGTGTAGGCGCCAGCCTGGACATACCACTGATAGTTTCCGTCAGCCTTTTGAATGAAGATCTGTCCATTGCTCAGGGTGGCTTGTGCGGCATCGTCTCCGGTCACGGAATTGGCTTCGAACTGAGCGAAACCTGTCAAGATGCCGTTGACGGACAGCTTGCCCAGCGGACCGGCATCAAAGGTCGCCGGCGGCACCCATGTGAGAGGACCAGTGAGGACGAAGGTGGAAAGGGGGGCTGGGGCTGCCGCATCGGGTGCCGGTGCTGCGGGAGCGGCGGCGGGGGTAGCGGCAGGCGCAGGCGTCTGAGCGCCTGCGGAAAGAGCGAAGGCCAATGTAGTGGCGGCGATCGCTTGCTGGATACGAGAGAGATTGATTTGCATCGGCACGGTTCCTCCAGAACAAGTGTTTGGGAAAAGGTGTTTGGTGCAGTTTCCAGCCAGTAAGGCGTGAAGTAATTGAGACAGCCAGAACGTGCGAGCCAAACGCGCTTGGATACGACTGTCGTTTTTGGGCGCACAAACTTCCGATCAGAGCGAACAGGATCTCTGCTGGAAGTGGTCCGGTCGTTTCGGATTGAGTCTAGTTAACGAGGGAACCCATAAGGAGTACATGAAGATTACATAACTTCGTTCTAATTTTTCCCTCATGATATTCTCGTGAACAATCGGTCGCCCAAGTGATATGCGAAGAGCGCACAGAGTGGAGGTTAGTCCCTCCAACTGGAGCGCGTTGCATAGAGCGGCCGGGACGCGCCGAAGCAAGAGGCCGATGGAGCAGGGAGCCGGGCGAGGATCAGGAATGACGAACTGGCAGCAAATTCGAGTGTTGTTAATCGACGATGAGCCAGCGATCAGGCGCGCGCTTGTGTTGCCTCTAAGAGAACTTGGGTTTCAAGTGTCGGAAGCGGCGAGCGGGGAAGATGCGTTGCTGATGATGCGCACGACGGTGTTCGACGCAGCATTGCTGGATGTGAACATGCCGGGCATGGGTGGCATGGAGACGCTGAGGCGGATCAGGCAACTTGCGATGCGGCTACCGGTGCTGATGCTGACCGTGAGGGACGCGGAGGAAGACAAGGTTAGGGCTCTTGACCTGGGCGCGGATGACTATGTGACGAAGCCATTCAGCACGACCGAGCTTATCGCGCGTATTCGAGCGGCGGTGCGTCGTTACAAGGCACCAACACGAGCAACGGATGCACCGATTGAGATTGGCGAGATCCGGCTGGATCCGGTGAAGCGAACAGTAACCAAGCGAGGGCAGACGCTTCACGTGACGCGGAAGGAGTTCGATATTCTTCATTGCCTGATGAGCCGGGCGGGGCGAGCAATTACATATGGCAAGCTGCTGGCCGCGGTGTGGGGCGGGGATGCACGGGAAGAGATTGAATATCTGCGGACTTATGTGAATCAGTTGCGGAAGAAGATCGAGGACGACCCGTCGAAGCCCACATATCTGTTGACAGACGTTTACGTTGGGTACCGGTTTGCGAGCGCCGACATGTTCAGACCAGATGACGAGGGGGCGGAAGAGTCTGTGGAAATGGCGGACTTTCGGGGGGCCTGANNCGCTTGCGGTAATTGAGCGCTTCGGCGACTCTGGCCGGGCGCAAGGCGCAGAGTGGTTCGTTTACTCGAGTGGCCATAAGGAATCCATCATCGGCCTGTTAAAATTTTGGTGAACTTCCCTGCACGGTTCTTGAGCGCGCGCACCCGCATCAGGGGTGAAAGGCGGCGAGTAGAAGAGGTCGCGGCGGCTGAATGGGCGCAGGAACACCGCGGCTGATCGGTTTCTCCAAAGTACCTTGTCGACCTGAAAGGTTGGTAGTCGCATTGGCCGGGAGCTACACTTCATTGCGGACGATGCTTACGGTGTCGCGTACGCGCGGGTCGGGAACGCGCGTGCTGTTGTTTACGCTGGAGTGCGCGCTTGGAATCGTAGCGGCGATCATGGTCTCGGCCTTTACGTACTGGTCGCCCTGGCTGCTGCCGGTTTCTTTGCTCTTATATCTTCTGATTGTGGTGCCGACGGCGCTGCTCTATGGGTTTTGGCAGGCAGTGATCGTGTCTCTTTCGGCAGTGGTGATGCACGCGTTGATAACTGTGCGGCAGCCTAAGTTCAGCCTGGCGGCAGACCCGGTGAATACAGTGACACTGCTAGCTTTTATCGGTGTGGCGCTGACGGTGAGCCGATTGTCGGCGCGGGTGACGGGGAATGCGCGCGAGGCTGAGTCGTGGGGCGGACAGATGCACGACCTTTACGAGTTCACGCGACGAACGCTGCAGATGAACCTGCATGTGGAGCCCGGGCCGCAGCTTGCCGAGTTGGTGCACGAGATATTTGCGCTGGAGGCGGTGGCGGTGTTCGACGCAGATCTGCACGATGTATACACGGCGGGCTTCTGGAACGTGGACCCGCAGGAGATGGCGCAGAACGTCTACTACTTTGAGACTTCGGACGACGATGCAGATACAGGGATCGGGAAGAGAGTGGTGAGGCTGGGAACGGTTCCAGTGGGAAGCCTGGTGGTGCGTGGCGAGACGAGTCCACTGACGAACAACGCGATTGCGTCACTGATTGCGATTACATTTGACCGCTATCGGGCGTTTGCCAATGAGAGCCGGATTGAGACGGAGCGGCGGACCGAGCAACTGCGGGCGACGGTGCTGGACAGCCTGGCGCATGAGTACAAGACGCCGCTGACTGCGATTCGGGCGGCGAGTACTGGGTTGGCTGAGATGGGGCATTTGTCGGCGGGGCAGGCAGACCTGGTGTCGCTGATTGACGAACAGACGGCCCTGCTGAGCGAGCTAACGACGCGGCTGCTTACGACATCGAGGCTGGATGCGGGAGAAGTGACGATTCATGCCACAGAGGTGGCGGTTGCATCGCTGATTGAAGAAGTGGTGGCGACCCTGAAGGATCGGCTGGCGAGCATGAAGCTTTCAATCGAGATGGAAGATGAGGAGATCGTGATCAACGGCGATCGTCAATTGCTGGTGATGCTGTTGACGCAATACGTGGACAACGCGTGCAAGTATTCCATCTTTGGGACGACGATCACGATCCGCGCGCGGCGCGAGAATGCGGAGATTATCTTCTCGGTTCACAGCTTTGGGCCGGAGATTCCGATGGCCGATAGAGAAAGGATCTTCGACCGGTACTATCGCTCGGCGACCTACTCGAACCGCGCGCCGGGAACGGGGATCGGGCTTTCGGTGGCCAAGCGCGTAGCGCTCATTCACGGGGGATATGTGTGGGTGACGAGCGAAGAGGTTGAAGGGACGACGTTTTTTGCAGCAATTCCTGCGCCAGCGCAGAAGAAAGGCACCAGATGAATCAGCCAGCACTTCGTGTCTTGATTGTGGACGATGAAACCGCGATTCGCAGGGCGCTGCGCCCGCCGCTGCTAGAACTGGGATTCCAGGTGGTGGAGGCATCGCGCGGTGAAGAGGCGCTGCAAGCATTACGAACTGCGATGTGCGATGCGGTGCTGCTGGACGTGAATATGCCGGGGATTGGCGGCATTGAGACGCTGCGCAGAATTCGCGCGATGGCGCCGAGGCTACCGATCCTGATGTTAACTGTGAGGGACCAGGAAGAGGAGAAAGTGAAAGCGCTGGACCTGGGGGCGGACGACTATGTAACGAAGCCCTTCAGCACACGCGAGTTGATAGCGCGGATCCGCGCGGCGGTGCGGCGGGTGAAGGCGCCGGTGAGGCCGGAGAACGAGCCGATTGAAATTGGGGAGATTCGGCTGGACCCGGTGAAGAGGTCAGTGGTGAAGCGCGGACAGGCTGTGCATTTGACGCGGAAGGAGTTCGACATTCTGCACTGCCTGATGAGCCGGGCGGGGCGCGTGGTTACGTATGCACGACTGCTTACGGCGGTGTGGGGTCCGGACTGCAGAGAAGAGGTGGAGTATCTGCGCACGTTTGTTCGGCAGTTGCGGAAGAAGATCGAGGACGACCCTTCCGCGCCCCTTTATCTGCTGACGGATGTTTACGTGGGCTACCGGTTTGCGGATGCGCAGATGTTTCAGGAGGAGACGGCGGCAAAGGCTGGGGGCGACGAGGCGACCGAGGAGGCTGGCGCGAAGCAGGAAGCACCGGCTAAAGCAGAGTAAGTGGAGTCGTATCTTAGGGAGGACTGTCTATGCGAATTCTTCTTGTAATCCGCTCCGTAGATCCAAACGACGGCGGCACGGTTGAAGGATTCAAGCAATGGAGCAACATCTTTCGCGCTGCCGGACATGAGGTCGAAGTGGCCTCGATGGACTCGCCGGAGTTTGTGAGCAAATGCGCGTTTCCGGCCAAGGTTTTTGCCATGGGGCCGGGCTGGGGCATTTACGGTTACACGCGCCGAGCCGTCCCCTGGCTCAAGGAAAATCGTTCAAGGTATGACTTAGTCATCGTTGTGGGCATCTGGCAGTATTGCACTCTGGCAGTCTATCGTGCCTTTGCCGGCACCGGAATTCCCTATGCCTTATACGTGCAGGGCATGCTTGACCCCTACTTCAAGAAGCGCTATCCGCTCAAGCAATTGAAGAAGGTCATTTATTGGCGCGCGATCCTTGAAGGAATCATGCGAGATGCGAGCGCTGTTTTCTTTACCTGCGAAGAGGAGAGACTGCTGGCACGGCAATCTTTTTTCAGCGACCAGGCGCATGAGGTGATTGTGCCCTCGGGGACGAGTGGTCCGGAATGCGATACGGCGACTGCAGCCGAAGAGTTCCTGGCGCGGTTTCCGCATCTCCGGGGCAAGCGATTGGCTCTATGTCTGGGAAGAATTCATCCGAAGAAGGCGATCGACGTTTTGATCAAGTCTTTTGCGCAAACTCTCGCTGCAGACAAGGATTGGCAGCTTGTTATCGCGGGGCCTGACCAGATTGGATGGCAGAAAGAGCTTGAGGCGATGGCCGTGAATCTGGGTTTGGCTGATCGAATCTCATGGACTGGAATGCTGAAAGGCGAGCTTAAATGGGGCGCTTTCTCGACCTCGGAGATCTTTGTTTTGCCTTCTCACCAGGAAAATTTCGGGATCGTCGTTGCGGAAGCCCTGGCCTGCGGTTTGCCCGCGGTCATCTCGGAGAAGGTGAATATCTGGCCGGAGATCGAGAGGTATAGTGCAGGCTTCGTCGGGGAGGACACTGTCGAAGGAACCACGGCTTCACTTCGACGCTGGTCTGCACTCAGCGCCGAGGAAATTGCGGCCACCCGGAGCCGCGGCAGAAAGTGTTTCGACGAGCAGTTCAATATGGATGTCACGGGCAATCGATTGTTGGACATTGTCGAGCGTTTGGCACGCCCCAGCCCGCGCCCTGATTCTTCGTCTCCTGCGGCTCCATCTTTGGAAAAGAGTTAGTCCGATTCGGCACGGCAGGAGACCATGATCGGCCGGATTCCCAAGATGCTGGCCGCGGCGGGCACCGGGATCTGCGACGCCTTGGCGGCAAAGGGCAACGACGCGGCCAGAATGGCCCAACCGCAGGCGCACCCGCAAGGAAACGCTGAGAGTCGCAAGCGCTATTCGTCGTAGTGGAGCAGGCTGAAGACGTCGTACTCTTTGAATCGGTCGCGGCCCTTGAGGAAGTCGAGCTCGACGGCGAAGGCGAGGCCGGCGATTTCTCCGCCGAGTTGCTTAACGAGCTTGACGGTGGCTTCCATGGTGCCGCCGGTGGCGAGCAGGTCGTCGACGAGGACGACGCGCTGGCCGGGCTCGATGGCGTCGAGGTGAATCTCGAGGATGTCTGAGCCGTATTCGAGATCGTAGGTGACGCGAGCGACGGGCGCGGGGAGCTTGCGTGGCTTGCGAACGGGGACGAAGCCGGCGTTGAGACGGTAGGCGAGAGCGGGGCCGAAGATGAATCCGCGCGCCTCAATGCCGAGGACGAGATCGATCTTCTCTTTGATATAGTGCGCGGCCAGCATGTCAATGAGCTTGGCGAAGCCGGTCTTGTCTTTGAGGACGGTGGTGATGTCGTAGAAGAGGATGCCGGGCTTGGGGAAGTCAGGGACGGTGCGCACCAGCGCTTTGAGGGATGCCTCATCCATGGCTTTGGTATCTTCGGTCATTGTTTTTCCTGATTCTGGTAGAGTTCCTTGATGATTATAACGAGAGATGACAGGTGACAGATGACAGGTGACAGTGAACAGTTGTCAGAGATCAGCTGATGTCGCGCGATTCAGGGCGGTGACTGACAACTGAAAACTTAGAACTGACCACTGCATTCCTACCAGGCGCCTTCGATGCGGAAGGATTCGAGGCTTGTGGCTTCCTTTTCTTCGAGGTAGTGTTCGATGACGTGGTCAATGCGGCTGCCTCGCGGGCCGCGGCGGAGGCTGGCGCGGAGTTCGGCAAGGTCTTCGGCGGTGCCAGAGGCTACGACTTCAACGTCGCCGTCTTCGGTGTTGCGGACCCAGCCGGAGAGGCGGAGTTCGCTGGCCTCGCGGTGGACAAACCAGCGGAAGCCGACACCCTGTACGCGACCTTGCACAAGAAAATGAAGGACCATGGCGTGTGACCATCGCCAGTGTTGCAGATGGAGCGGCTGGGCGCAACCGGAGAACGGCGCTCGCGCCGCGCTACACTGGACTCAATCATGGTGTTTGTTCTAGACAATTACGATTCGTTTACTTACAACCTGGTGCAGTACCTGGGGGAGCTGGGGGCTGAGGTTGAGGTGCGCCGCAACGATGAGGTTACGGTGGAGGAAGTGGCGGCGATGAAGCCGGAGCGGATTCTGCTTTCGCCGGGGCCGTGCACGCCGGGCGAAGCGGGGATTCTGGTGCCGCTGATCCGGCATATGGCGGGGAGAGTGCCGATTTTTGGAGTCTGCCTGGGACATCAGGCGATCGGCGAGGCGTTTGGCGGTGAGGTGGTGAGGGCCGAGCAACTGATGCATGGTAAGACGAGCCCGGTGGAGCACGATGGGAAAGGCGTCTTTCAGGGGTTGCCGACGCCGTTGATCTGCACGCGGTATCACTCGCTGATTGTGGCGGAGAAGGGGCTGCCGAAGGAGCTGGAAGTGACGGCCCGGACAAAGGCCGCGAACAGCGCGGGGACGACGATTATGGGGCTGCGGCACAGGACGCTGAAGGTTGAGGGCGTGCAGTTTCATCCGGAGAGCGTGCTGACTGAAGGCGGACACCAGATGATCCGGAATTTTCTGAATATGTAGGGTGTCGTGATTGTAGTTTGGACTTGAGATGGAATGGAGAGGTTGAGGTGGGGGTCCTGCAGGGGCTAAAGCCCAGCGCACTTTTGGGCTCGTTTGCGGCACGGCTGAAGCCGTGCCCTGTTACAAAGCCTCGTGCATTTTCAAAGCCTCGCGCATTTTTGGAGTTGGCGGTCTGCATGTGCCTGTTCGTGGGGACGGCGGAGTTGAGGTCGCAGGATGCTGTGGTCATTCATTTAGCGCCGGACAATCAGGCTGCTGCGGTGAGTGCGGCTCCCGCTGCGGCGGGGCCGATTGCGATTGTGTCGCTCGATGACAATGGCGGGAATGGTGCGCCGACGGTGACGGGCGCGCTGGAAGTGACGAAGGGCAAGGCTGTGATTGCGGCGAGCGGGGCGGTGACGGCGGGGGACCGGACGACAGAGGTGACTCTGCCGCATCGTGGAGTGCTTCGGGTGTGTGCGTCGACGACGGTGAAGCTGGCGAGTGACACAAGCGTGCCGGCGGGGGATGTGCCGGGGCTGATGATGGCGATTGATCATGGGGCGATTGAGGCGAGCTTTGCGACGGGTCGGAACTCGGACATTGTGATGACGCCGGATTT
>PMXB01000194.1 GCA_003165935.1 Acidobacteriaceae bacterium
TTCTTGGCTTTTTCGAGTTCCTTGACGATCCGGCGATTGTCGCCGGTTTCGGCCTTGGCTTCGAGGATGGCGTCCTCAAGTTGGCGCACTTCCTGGTCGATGAAGCGGTTGAAGAGGGCATCGGACACCGGCAGGAACTCGAACGAGCGGTGCGAGACGATGACTGCATCGTAATTTCCTGTCGCGATGCGCGCCATCGCCTTCTGCCGGTTGCCCGCGGCGAAGTGATCTCGGCCCGCGATGAACAGGTTGGCCTGAGGATAGAGCTTCAGAAACTCCGCGCCCCATTGCTCCACCAGGTGATTGGGCACCACGAGCATCGGCTTTTTGGCCAGGCCCAGACGGCGCAGCTCCATGACCGCCGCAGCCATGGTCCAGGTCTTGCCCGCGCCCACAACGTGGGCCAGGAGCGTGCTGCCGCTCTGGAGAATGCGCCAGACGGCGTCTTTCTGGTGTTTGTCGAGATCGTTATCCCGCAGCATTGTGCGGTTCATGCCGGGGAATGTCAGATGTAAGCCGTCGTAAGTCCGCAGTCGAAGGTTGTTGAAGGTGTCGTTGTAGTAGCGCGCGAGCCGGTGCGCGCGTTCCTCGTCCTTCCAAATCCATTCGCTGAACTTTTCCTTGAGCTTCTGCTGCGCTTCGCGTGCCGCGAGGGTTTCCTGCTGATTGACGACGCGTGTGTCTTTGTCTATCTGGTCGTAAATCGTGGGCGTGCGTCCGTTGAGCGCGTCTTCGATGAGGTCGGTCGCGCGTGCGCGCGCCGTGCCCCAGGTGGTCGTATTGCTGACAGCGGATCGGGCCGCGCTGTCGAGGGTGAGGGTCCAGGTGGCGATGGCCCCGGAGTGGTTGACGGTAACGAGTGTCTTGGGAACGTCGAGCGTCTCGCAGATGAAGTCGCGGATGTCGCTCTGCGGTATCCATGCCGCGCCCAGCCTGGCGCTGATGTCGCCGGGTAGCAAGTCGGCGGGCTGCACGGCCCCAAGGGCGAGGACATTGTGCTCGTAAGCCGGGTCGAGCGCGGGTGCGGACTCGGCGCATCTAAGTTTCGCCCGCACATTGCCGCTTAAGTAACGGTCCGCCGTCTCCCATTCCCCTCCCTCGGGATTGCGGTAGATAAGGTTAGTAAGCTCGCGCTGCAGCTGCTTTTGCGTGCGGCCCGTGAGGCCTGTCATTCGCGGCCAGTCAATTCCCCCGGTTTCGTTCAAGGAAATCGCCAGCGCCTCGGCTCCCGTCTCGGCATGCGTGGCCGGTTTGTAACGCTCCAGCGTCCGCCGCTCAAATATCGCTGTCTTCTGCGCGCGCCTGGTCTCAGGGTCGTAGTTTTCCAGCGAGAGCAGGAGAGGATGGTCGGGGTCGCCGGCAAAGGCGCGTAGGTTCTCGCGGGAGGAAATTGGCCCGTGCCGGAACACGAAAGCGTCGTACATCCGGTTCAACAGCCTGCGGGCTTCGATGATTTGGGATTCCGGCGCATCTTCAAGCTGGGTCTTAAAGACATAACGCACCGCGTCGCGGACGGCCATCATCCCTTTAACGCGGGCGGCGACGGGAGCGGGGAGGCTGGCAGGCTCAAGGCTCTCGCCGCTGCGGATGAATAGTTGCCCGCCCTGCTCGGTGAAGGCTCCGTCCTTGACGCCATCGAAGCTTTCGGCTGGAAGAAGGGCAGGGGGCGGCGCTCGTCCCTTGTCCCGAGGGATAAATGCGCCTTCGGGCAGAGCCGTGACGGCGGGGTTAAGAAGCTTAAGGGTAAGTTCGCCCTCCAGCGTCGGCTCGCCGCCGCGATACATGGTGCCGCCCATCTTCATCGTGCCCAGCATCATCTCGGGGTGATGGGCGAAATACTCGTTAACCTCGATGGGGCCGTCTTCGCTGTGGATGGTTTCAAGCTTGCGCCACGAATCTCCGTGAGGCTCAATTCCGGGGCCGCGCTTGCGCAGGAAGAGAATGTCGGTCGTCGCTTCCGTCCCGGCGTTGCCCTTGAATGCCGTGTTGGGCAGGCGTATCGCGCCTAAGAGGTCGGCGCGATCGGCAAGGTAGGAGCGGATGGAATCGTCCTGCTTGTCCATCGTGTAGCGGCTGGTNNGGAGTCGAGCTCGATGCCGGTGCGGTGGCTGCCGGGAAGAAGTTCGCCGGGCATCAGCCCCAGGAAGTGGCCTACGCCCATCGAGGGCTCCAGAATCTCGGAGCCTTTCGGGATTCCTAAGCGCTGCATCGCCTGCCAGATGGCGGATATCACCATGGGCGAGGTGAAGTGCGCGTTGGGAGTGGAGGCGCGCGCGGCCTCATATTCTTCCGGTGTCAGGAGATCTTTTAAGTCCTTCGCGGTCTGCATCCACTCCGGGCGTGGATGCCAGTCGAATCCGTTCGCCATCGCGCCCCACCCGGCGTAGCGGGCGAGGATGGCTTTCTCCTGGTCGGTGGCGTCGCGATTCTCCCCTTCGAGTTTCTTTAAGGCGCGGATTGCCGCAATGTTGTCGCGGGCTTTTTGCTGAAGGCTTCCCTCGCCGATACGGTGGGATTGGTTTATTCGGAAGTCGCGGGAGGGAAAAAGGGTGGGCTCAGGATCTGGTTCATCGATGAGGATTCTTGCCGGAGGGCTTCGCTCTCCGGCAAGCGCCATTCTTCCGTCGCCAGCTCCCAGGCCGCCTGGTAATCCATTTTCTGAACCGATATCAGCTCGTACAGCAAATCCGCCGTGCGTTCCTCCGCTGACCGCAGCGCCTCGCTGAGCTGGTTCCTTCGCGTCAGCTCCTCGACCATCTGCGGACGGTGCTTCAACCAGTGCGTGCGAATCATGTGGTTTAAGCGCGTGGTCTCGCTCATCGGAATCTTCTCCAGCTGCGCCCGGTGATGGTGGATCTATAGGCGCTAACGCGAAAAGGTCAAGCTGATTCGGGTGACGCGCCTTCGCCGGCGAAGCCCGGTAGGGGGAAGACATGGATTTTCTCGCATAGGTTGTGTCGGGCACTCAGCGAGCAGCGCGGTTTTTGCAAGGGCGTCAGATGAGAGGCTAGACATCGGCGCCTCCGTTGACTGCAATCAATTCAAGAACAGGAAGGTCTTGCACCCGTGGAGCCCGGCCCATCCAGGGCTCCGGACGTATGGCCTTCACCCAGTCGGCAAAAGACGGAATGAAGCCTAAATCCTCGCGTACGTGCTGCTCGCCAACCCAGCGTGTGGGAAGGATGCGGCCCGTTGAGAGGGTTAGGGTCGGGCCAAAGAGGGTTTCGACCATGAAGATGCCCTCGGCGTGGTGGCGCAAAGCGCGGTGGCGGAAATCGGCGATGATTTTTTTCGACTCGTCGAACCAGTTGTGAATGCGGAGATAGTCTTCGACAATTCCGCCCCATTTCTTCACACTGGAAAGGCTGTGATGGTAGGGATGCGCCATGGTTGCCTCCCCTAAAATGTGTGGGCGCTGGTATGAACGTCGCTATAACGTCCATTGAATTCAAGCTGGATGGTCCGCCCGGCGACATCGAAGGTGAACTCGCCGAACGCGCCGTCATTGTTCTCCCAACCGCCATGCTCCTGCTCCAGATAGTCGTAACAGAGGGTTTCAATGGCTTCCGTGAGGCTGCGATGCGAGGTAGCCAGCGTGCCGCTGTTGTCGGCAACGCAGAAACATTCGACCGTCACGGCTGGAACGTCCTTTGGCGCCTCACCCGCGCAGGCTTGCACGTCCTGCATTTGGCCGCTGTCTCCTTCCCCGTCGAACTCGACCGTAAGGCGGGTTATTCC
>PMXB01000271.1 GCA_003165935.1 Acidobacteriaceae bacterium
TAGAAGAGCTGGAAGCGGTAGCCGGGGCAGAGCTTGAGGGTGTTGGCCCACGATCCCCAGCAGAGCATGGTGAGGATCATGAGAGCGAGGGCGATCTGGTAGGTTCCAGGAGTAAACATGAGCGTAGGCCTCGTTCGAACTGCTATGCGGTTGAACAGGGAACGATAGCGCGTGAGGGTGGTGGCGGGCAAATAGCTTTGCTATTCAACCGTTCATGAAAGGTTCGAAGCCGCTCAGGACTTGGCTGCGTTGACGGCCGCAGTCAGGGCGGGCACCACCTCAAATAAATCGCCGACGATGGCGTAGTCGGCGATCTCGAAGATAGGGGCGTGGGGGTCTTTGTTGATGGCGACGATGCACTGCGAACCCTTGATGCCGACCAGATGCTGGATGGCGCCGGAGATTCCGATAGCGAGGTAGAGCTTGGGGGCGACGGTTTGGCCGGAACTGCCGACCTGGCGCTCCATGGGCAGCCATCCCGCGTCGCAGATGGGGCGCGAGGCGGCGAGCTCAGCGCCCAGAGCGGTGGCGAGCGCCTGCACGACAGGGATGTTGGACTCGTCCTTGATGCCGCGGCCAACGCCGACAATGAGCTGTGCAGAGCCGAGGTCGACGGTTTGGGAGGAGGCGCGGAAGGGTGCGCTGGCGGTGGTGCGGATGTCCGCGGGTGCGATTTCAGGAACGAAGGTCTCGATAGTGGTTGCAGCGTTGGAGGCAGGAGCAGTGGCGCGAAATGCTCCGGCCTGTACCGAAATGAAGCAGGGACCAGATGCAGAGTGCCGATAGGTTGCATTCATGCGGCCCTGAAAGAGCTGGCGAACGAATGCGGGACCGGGTTCGATGGCGATGACGTCGCTGATAAGGACCTGGCCAAAGCGTGTGGCCAGGCGCGGGGCGAAGTCGCGTACCTGGTAGGTGTGCGGCAGTACCACTTGCGCAGGGCTCTCCTTTTGCAGGAGTTGATGCAGCGAAGTAACGTAGCCGTCGGAGGCGTAGGCGGCGAGCAGAGGATGCTCCACGCGAATAACGCGTGAAAATGGGCCGGTTGCGGCTTCGGCGGCCAGGGCTTCGGTATTTGCGCCGAGGAGGACAGCGGTGACGGGTGCGCCTGCGGCGAGTGCTTCGGCGGCTGCTGCGGCCTCCCAGCTGGAGCGCGTGATCTTGCCGTTGCGATCTTCGAGGATGACAAAAACACTCATAGGACGCGCGCCTCCGTTCTGAGCTTTTCAACCAGAGCTGTTGCTACTTCGGCTGGCGAACCAGTGAGGAATTGTGTGGATTTCTGCTTCTGCGGCAGGGTGACAGTGGCGAGCGTGACGACGGGGGCTGAGGCTGCTGCGAGGTCGGCTGCGGGAAGAATGCGGCACTCCTTGCTTTTGGCACGTTTGATGCCCATCAGCGTGGCNNAGCTTGTTGCCGCCGGACTGGATGGTGAGCAGTGCGGGGAGCGGCAGGTCGATGGTCTGGAACCAGCCCTCTTCCAATTCGCGCTTCACGCTGAGGCCGGTAGCGGTTTTCTCGACTTTGAGAATCAGCGAGGCGTGGGGGAGACCGAGGAGTTCTGCCAGGATGACGCCGGTTTGGCCGAGGCCGAGGTCTTCCGACTGCAGGCCGGTAAGGATGAGGTCGGGCTTCTCTGGCGCGATGGCCGCGGCGAGAAGGCGGGCGAGGCCGAGGGCATCGCGCGAGGTGAGATCGTCGGCGAGGATGTGGATGGCGCGGTCTGCTCCCTTGGCGAGGGCTTCGCGCAGCGTGACGCCGACGCGCTCGGGACCGGCAGATAGGACGATGACCTCGCTGGTGGGATCGCCGGACTTCTCTTTGAGAAGCAGGGCTTCTTCGAGAGCATAGGCGTCGGACTCGTTGAGGGACCATTGGAGGTCGGATTCCTCAATCCACTTGCCGGAGGCGTCGATGCGGATGGGGGCATCGCGTTCGGGGACTTGTTTGATGGCGACGATGATTTTCATTTTTTCTTACTCGTGTTCATCTTAATTCCCTGACTGGTCAACATGAGCGACTGGCGGCTTCTTGGAGGGGATTGACGGTTCGGCATTGAAGTCATCCGGGAACCCGTTCACGTCGAATGTTATGGTTGCGGGGACCTTGTCAGCCGGACGGTATTCGAATGCGAAGGATTTTGCTTTCCGCAGCTGGGTAAGAAGTGGCGCACAATTCCCTGGATAGAAAAGGGCTTCGTTGTCGCTGCTGAGCGTCCATCCTTGCCTAATTACTTTGCCGTCGTCGAACTTGTACTGCACCGTCGAAATCCCGGTGTGCATATTCTCTAACGTCTCAAGGAACTCATCGGTTTCGATATAACATTCGAGTTTTTTGCCGATCTCGCGGACGATAATGTTCCGGCTACCTTGGTATTTCAATGAGGCCGTTATTGTCGTGACGCCAGTGACGGGATTAACCTCCCGATGGACCTGCCAGGCGCTTTCCGCGACGGGCGCGGCGGGTGTTGGATTCACAGGCTCCGAAGATAGGCTGGTGGTCGTTGTAGGTACCTGGCAGCCAATGCCAATGATTAGAGATGCTAGGCAGAGTGCGGGTAACTTGATCTTCAATTGATGCCTCTCAAACGTTTTGTATCGAGTTTAACCTCTCGTCAAGTTGCGTGCCGCGAGCTGCGCTATGTCAACAAGCTGAGGCGCACCTTCGCCGGTGGCGGCGAGGGCGTCGTTGAGCATGGTGTTGCAGAAGGGGCATGCGGCGGCGATCGTGGTTGCGCCGGTTGCAATGAGTTCCTGAACGCGGTTGTGGCTGACCCGTTGACCAGATTCATCGCCGAGGAATGCGAGTCCTCCTCCGGCTCCACAGCAGAAACTGCGTTCGTGATTGCGTGGGGCTTCGACGAGTTGGCCGGATTGGGCAACGATGGCGCGGGGCTCGTCGTAGACGTTGCGATAGCGGCCGAGATAGCAGGGGTCGTGGAATACGATTTTTTCGGGTTGCGAAGGATTGGACGCAGGGGCTAAAGCCCCAGGTGTATTTGCGGCCTGATCGGCACGACTAAAGTCGTGCCCTGATACAAGGCTTGCGGGTTCGGGGGCGGTTGCGGGAGAAGAGCGTCCCTCAGGGGCTAAAGCCCGCGTCGATATGAAGTCGGTTGCGGCACGACTAAAGTCGTGCCCTTTCAAAGCTTGGCCCTTCAANNTCAAACCTTGTCCATTCAAAGCTTGGCCTTGGAGAAGTCGATCGGCGAAGCGGGCCATGAACTCACTGTGGTGCTCGATTTCAGGGGGTGTGCCGTATTCCTTCCAATCTTCCTGGATGGTGCGCACACAGTGAGGGCAGATGGTAACGATCTTCTTGACCTTGTTCTGGGCGAGGTTTTTGAGGTTTTCTTCGGCGAGTTGTTGGAAGAGCAGGTCGTTGCCGAGTCGGCGCACTGGATCGCCAGTGCATTTCTCTTTGCGGAGGACGCCGAAGCTTGTGCCGAGGTGGCGCATGACGCGGGCGAAGTCGGCGACGATCTCGCGGCCCTTTGGATCGTAGCCGCCCATGCAGCCGAGCCAGAGGCAGTATTCCTGGGTTCCGTCGAAGATGGGCAGGGATTGCTTCTCGATGAAGCGATCGCGCTCAGTGGAGCTGAGGCCAAGAGCATTCGAGCCGCGCTCCAGATTGAGGAAGAGCTTGCTGCCGTGGTTGTCTTCCCATGTGCCGGTGTTGACGGCGCCCCGGCGGAGGCCGATGAGGATGGGCAGGTGCTCGATGCCGACGGGGCACTGGAACTCGCAGGCCCCACAGGTGGTGCACTGGAAGACGGCTTCCTGAGAGTTGTGCTTGCCCAGCAACGGTTCGGAGGACTCGGGGCCAAGCTCGTTGAGATAGCTGCGCAGACCGAGGATGATTTCTTTGGGGTTGAGGACCTTGCCCGTGGCGGCGGCGGGGCAATGCTCGGTGCAACGTCCGCACTCGACGCACGAATACGCCTGAAGCGAAACGAGCCGAGTAAGGTCGGTGCCGGCAACCAGGCCGAAGTCTTCATCGCCAGAGAGAGGCGGGATGTGGGCGAAGCTGCCGCGGGACAGGAAGATGGTGGCTGGGCTGAGGACGAGGTGAAGGTGCTTGGTGTGGGGAATGAGTGGAAGAAAGGCGAGCAGGCAAAGCGTGTGAGCCCACCAGAGAACGCGGGCGGCTGGATCAGTAGGCGCGACGAAAAAGGAGGCCAGGTAGGTGGCCATGAGCAGAAAGATCAGCAGAGCAATGACACCGGATCCCCAGGAGAGCTCTTTGCCTAGCCAGATGGGGCGGAGGAGAAAGCGGCGGATGAAAAGGGAGAGGATAGAGACGGAGCAAGCGAGAGCGAATAGGGCGGCGAGGTCGTAGTAGAACCGGCCAAATGCGCCGCCCGGCGAGAGAAAGCCAAAGCCGAGTCCGGCAGCGCAGTGGTTGAGCGTGACGAGTGCGAAGGCGCAAAAGGTCCAGAAGACGAAGGCGTGGGCCAGGCCGGGGAGAGGACGTTCCCTGATGACCTTAGCCTGGCAGAGAACTTCCCAAAAGAAGTCCCAGATGCGTTTGCCGATGTGGGTGAGATGAAAGCCGGGGTCGGGCTTGGAGCTGAGGATTCGTTGGAGGACAAAGTTAAAACGCCGCCAAAAGCCCCATCCGGAGGCAACCACGAGGGCGAGGAAGAGCATCTTCTCGATGGTCGAGAAGCTCTCAGGCTCAGCCAGTGTAGGAAGGTTTGAGAGCGCTGTGAGCATGGATGTGCGAGCGGCAGTACAAGGCAACGATACAGGAATGGCTTGGGGGCTGTCGTGAGGACGAAGAACATCTGTGCAGAGGATCACAGACTTGTGTGAGGAGTGACTGCAAGGTCAAGAAGAGGAGTGCTGGCTGGCTTCGAGATGTGAGACTGGTCGGTTACTTTAGTTTGGGCCTGTTTGGCATCTGAAGGTACGAAGACCAGCTGCTACCGATAAAGGAAAAGGGATGGTGGGATCTGATTTGAGTAAGCGCCACGCCACTGTTTTCATTTGAGATGCGGACGGATTGTCGGGCTGGCCGGGTCTGTTAACGTAGGCAGAGCGGGGTTGGTTTCCGCTCAAACATTTTTTGCCATGGGGTTGAGTTTTGGCGAAGTATCTTGTTACCGGGGTTGGTGGATTTATCGGACGATCGATTGCCGCGGAGTTGTTGGCGCGCGGCGAAAGTGTGCGGGGGATTGACAGCTTCATTACCGGACGGCGAGCGAACCTGGTGGGACTGGAAGCGATGGAGTTCCAGGAAGGGGACCTGGCAGATCCGGCGGCTTGCGCGCGGGCCTGCGCCGGAGTGGATACGGTGTTTCACGAGGCCGCGCTGGCCTCAGTTCCCCGATCGGTAGTCGATCCGGTTGCAACGAACGTAAATTGTGTGGACGCAACGCTGAATGTGCTGGTGGCGTCGCGCGGTGCCGGCGTGCGGCGGATTGTGTTTGCCGGGTCTTCGTCTGCGTATGGCGATACTCCGACCTTGCCGAAGCGCGAAGAGATGTTGCCGAACCCGATTTCGCCCTATGCGGCGGCGAAGCTGGCGGCGGAGTACTACATGCGCAGCTTTGCTCGTGTGTACGGGATGGAGACGGTGGTGCTTCGGTACTTCAACGTCTTTGGACCGTATCAGGATCCGGGCTCGACTTATTCCGGCGTGCTGGCAATTTTTTGCCGAAAGATGCTGGCCGGGGAGGCGCCCACGATTTATGGAGACGGGCAGCAGAGCCGGGATTTCACCTACATTGACGATGTGATCAACGCCAATCTGCTGGCGGCGGCGGCTCCGGCGGAGAAGGTGGCCGGGCAGATGATGAACGCTGCCACCGGAGCACGTTATACCCTTCGCGAGACCTTCGACATTCTGAAGGATTTGACTGGATTCAAAGGGGAACCGGTCTTCGCCGAGGCGCGGACGGGCGATATTCGGCATTCTCATGCCGACATCAGCCTGGCCAGGAAACTGCTTGGCTATGAGCCGAAGGTGAGCTTCCGCGAAGCTCTCCGGCGCACGGTGGAGTGGTACAAGAACGGGGCATAAGTCTGTTCGGAGCCTGACGCGAGAGTATTCAATTCGCCATCAGACGGATGACCTTGCCGGGTTCCTTGCGTGACGGCGACCGTTGACTAAAGTAACTCAATGAATCACAATATCGGGGATTTCCTCGAACTGGTTCTGCTGTGCCCAAAGAGGCGGCCTGACACTGGCGGAGGATTGCTGTACTCGATCCATGGCCCTCAGGGACTGATTGCATGAGTCTGAGGCGAGTGGAGTTTCCCAGGGGACGAGCTGCCGGGCACAGATCCGGATGAGTTCTCCCGCGTTGTGAGTCATCGACCTGGGCTGTTGCCAAAGCAGCGCCTTGAGGCATCGTCGAGCCGTACTCTCACTCACTCCGCAACCTGGATCGAGGTAATTGTCTCTTGCCGGAGCAGACTGCTCTTCCGGACCAATCTTCGCGCGTATTCGAATCCCAATCGGCCCCAAGCAGGCATGGTTCGTCTACCTCTCTGCGCGAACTCGCCCGTGTTTTGATTCGGAGGCGGCGCCTGGGTATGAGTGTGCTGGGTTCGCTGCTTTTGTTGTGCCTGGCCTATTGCCTGATTACTCCCAATCAATATGATGCGACGGCGAAGGTGGCCCTGCGCGAAGCACCGGCATCGATGCTGGAAGAACAGACGGCACAGCCGGCGGCAGCGGTGTCGCTGCTGGCAGCGCCACTGGAGCTGGAGACACTTGCGAACGTCTTCAGGAGTGAACGGCTGGCATGGAGGGTGATTACTGAACTGAAGCTCTACGAAGCACCAGGGTTCCGGGGAAGGTTTGGGAAGAAGTTTCCTGGGTTCAGGCCGGATGAGCCGAGCGCTGGCGCGCGCGAGTGGTTGCTGACGCGATTCAAGCGGCAATTGCTGGTGGAGGCAATGCCGCGGACCCTGGTGCTGCAGATACGCTTTCGGTCGAAGGATCCTGCACTCTCCGCAGCAGTGGCGAATGGGCTGATCCGAGCCTACGAGGAGAACGAGAATGAAGCACACATCCGAGCGACCACGGAGGACTCCAGCTGGCTTCGGGAACAGTTGAAGGGCCTTAAAGCGAGGATGGAGGCAAATCAGGCTCGGTTGTCGGGGTTTGAGCAGGAGCACGGAATCCTGGCAGTTCCAGCCATGGATGATGCGCAGAAGGATCCGGGCGCGAGCAACCCGATGCTGGTTCAGTTGGTTGAGTTGGACAGAGAACTCGTGGCTGCGACAACAGAGCGGATCGTGAGCGAGGCNNGGGCCGAACTTTCCCCGCGTGGTGGAGATCAAGAAGGAACTCGATGACCTGGAGAAGCAGCGGCAAGCCGCGGATGCCAAATTGGTGGAGCACTTCCGCAGCGCTTTTCAGATGGCCGAGCAACGCGAGAACGATGTACGAAAGAGCCTGGAAACGGTCACTGCGCAGGATTTGAAGTTGAACGAAGCGGCGACGCAGGCTCTGGTGATGATGCAGGAGGCACGAACGAGTGGAGAGCTTTATTCACGAGTCGAGGGAAAGGTGGAAGAAGCGTCGCTGAATGCAGGGGTGCACAGCTCGCACATCTCGGTGGTGGACTCTGCACGGGAGCCAGCGAAGGCCGCGGCCCCCGATCTTCCGGTGTATATGACAATCACGTTCTTTATAGGCCTTTGGCTTGCGGTGGGGTGTGTTTTGGCGGTGGAGTCAATGAGTTCCGCGGGAAGAGTAACTGCGACGTTCCTGGCGATGGTGGTGGTGGCGAGTGCAATGGCACACGGACAGCCTCCGACTCCGACGACCTCAGGTTTGCCCTCGGGCGTAGCGCATCCGATCACCACAGAGGAGAATCGCGCGCGCGGGATAGGACAGGTGGACGCGCAAGCGACAGATGCTGCGGCGAATGCCATGCAGGCAGCGAATCCGGGAACGAACCCGGCAACCAACGTTTCAGGCGGACTGGTTGAGTCGCCGATGGCGGGGCCGATCGGGCCGGGAGATTTGCTGGAGATCAACGAGTTCCACACGCCGGGGTTCCGGACGGTTGCGCGAGTGAGCGCGGCAGGGACAGTGACGTTGCCAATGGTAGATGAGGTGAACCTGAAAGGTCTTGATGAGCAGGAGGCAGAAAGGAAAATCGAAGAGGCACTCGTTGCGAAGGGGATGCTGCTGCATCCGCACGCGTCAGTGTTCGTGATGGCCCAGGCGGGACAAGACGTAAGCGTGCTGGGAGAGGTGGCAAGGCCTGGGGTGTATCCCTATACGCTCCATCATCGGCTGCTGGATCTGATTTCGGCGGCGTCGGGACTTTCGCAGTCCGCAGGACGGCTGGTGAACGTCTTTCATCGCAGCGATCCTCAGACGCCCCACCCGGTGGTGCTTGATCCTGGCGGGACCGACACGAGTTCCGATCACAATCCGGAGTTGATGCCCGGAGATACGGTGCAGGTGAGCCGGGCGGGACTGGTGTACGTAATTGGCGACGTGGTGCGGCCGGGCGGGTTTCCAGTGGATCCGGCGCAGGGGCTGACGGTGGTGCAGGCGCTGTCGTTGGCCTGGGGGCCGAGCCAGAATGCAGCGACGGGAAGGGCATTGCTGATTCGCGAACAAAAGGGAGGGCGGACCCTGACAACGCTGAACCTGGGCAAGATGATCCACGGTCAGGAGCCGGACCAACCAATTCACGACAGGGACATTTTGTTTGTGCCGGATTCGACGGCGAAAAACCTTTGGAACAAGACGCTGGAGTCGGCAATCCAGTCCGTGGTGGGGGTTTCGATCTACGCGGCCATGGTTTACTCGCAGAGGTTTTAAAAAGATGAGACGCGTGGCGTGGGGAGCGATGCTTGCGTTTGCCTTCACAATTCCATGGGAGTATTCGCTGAACCTCGGCGAGCCTCTGGGGCATGTGGCGCGTATAGCGGGCATCCTCGCGCTGCTGGCGGCAATTCCCGCGGTGCTGCAAGGGGGGCGACTGCGAACGCCAGGACCGATTCAGTGGCTGGTGCTGGCGTTCTACCTGTTGATGTGCGCGAGCTACTTTTGGTCGATTGCGCCGGACGCGACTCTCGAAAAGATGCGGGGATTCTTTCAGGAGCTGATGATTGTCTGGCTGGTGTGGGAGTTTGTTGAGAGTCCTGACGATATTCGGAGCTTGATGCGGGCCTACGTTGCCGGAGCGTGGGTACTGGCGCTGCTGACGCTGTGGAGCCTTGCCTCCGGCGCTGCGGAGGTCGACCAGATTCGGTTTGTGGCGGAAGGGCAGGACGCCAACGATATGGCCCGCTATCTGGATATGGGACTGCCGATGGCGGCGCTGCTTTTGACTTGCGAGCGGGGCAAGGGGGCGAAGCTCTTTGCAGGGGGCTATCTACCGCTTGGAGTGCTTGCCGTGGTGGTGACAGCCTCGCGCGAAGGGTTTGTCGCAGCGTTGATTGCTCTGGCCGGATGCGGTGTGCTGCTCTTTTGGCGGTTCAAACGTGCGGTAGTGAGTGCTATCGCTCTATTGCCGGCATTGGTGGTGGGACTTTCGCTCGTTGTTCCACATGGAACCTTTGAGCGACTGGCGACGATCCCGGAAGAGTTAAATCGCGGCGATCTTAACCAGCGCTGGAATATCTGGGACGCGGGCTGGCAGGCCTTTGTGCATGCGCCGTTTGTAGGGACTGGAGCGGGTTCATTTGTGAGCGCGGCAGGATTGAATCCGGTAGACACTGCGCACAATACGGCGTTGTCGATTTTGGCCGATGGGGGGTTGCTGGCTTTGTTTGTTGCAGCAGCAATTTTGGCGCTGACAGCGCGCGCGGTGGCGCAGATGCGTGGGCCGCTTCGGTTAGCACTTGCTACCGCGCTAGCGGGTTGGTTCACGACGTCGCTGGTGGCGACCGTGGAAGAGAATCGCTCAACATGGCTGCTGATTGGAGTGATTGCTGTAGCTGGAAGAATGGCGGCGGATGATTCTCGCGCTGTGCAGCTGTGCTTCGGAGAGAGGTTTGTGCCAAAGGAAATGCCGGAAGGGTTGCGCGCTGAGAATCCTCGACCATGTGCGACTGACGCGGGTGAGCCCTTGTGTCCGTAATGGCGCACGTAGGTCAACTCTTTGAAGGAGAGAGCGTCAATCGCCGCATTTTTCGCGCAGCGGCGTCGGTGACGGCTGCGGGACTCATTGTGAAGCTGGTGGCCACCTTAAAGGAGGTTGCGCTGGCGGGAGTGTATGGGCGGTCCGATGCGATGGAGGCCTTCCTTGCAGCGGCATTGATTCCGAGCCTGTTGATCAACCTGGTTTCTGAATCGATGAATCAGTCGCTGGTGCCAACGCTGGTCAGGGTTCGTGCGCAACAAGGGCACGAGCGAGCGCAACAACTGTTGTCAAACTCGATGCTGTGGATGTGCGTGCTGCTGGGCGCGGTCTCAGTGCTTGCGGGTTTGGGCGCCAAAGGGATGTTCCCGCTCATCGCCTCGCACTTTTCGCCGGAGAAGCTGGCGCTTTCAATCCGGCTGTTTTATGCGATGCTTCCGCTGGTGCTCATCACTGGCGTAGCCAGCAATTGCACAGCGGTGCTGAATACGTTCGATCGGTTTGCGCTGCCGGCCCTGGCCCCTATGGCGATCTCACTGGCAATCATTGCGGGGACGCTGGCGCTGGGTGGCAAGCTCGGAATCTGGGCGCTGGTGTACTCGACACTGGCCGGATCGTTGACGCATGCGGCAGTTGTCGCGTGGATGATGAATGTTCACGGCTACAAGCTGCGACTGCGCTGGCACGGAATGACCGAGGGAACGCGGGAGGTGGCGGGTCAGTACGGGCCGGTACTGCTGGGCGGGATTCTGGCATCGGGAGGATTGCTGGTGGATCAGTCGATGGCCGCATCGCTGACATCGGGGAGCGTGGCTGCGCTGGTGTATGCGAATCGATTTGTGAGCGTGGTGTTGACGCTTTTAGCCGGCGCGGTGGGGACGGCGGTGGCGCCTTACTTCTCGCACATGGTGGCCGCGAGTGATTGGAAGGGTTGCCGGCACACGCTAAAGACATGGGTGCGTTTAACAGCGGCCGTATCGGTCCCAATCGCAGCGGGTTTGATCGCGGGGTCGCACCTGCTCATCCGTGTTGCATTTGAGCGGGGCGCCTTCGGCAAGCAGGACACCGCGGTGGTGGCGCCTGTGCTTGCAATGTACGCGATCCAGATTCCGTTTTTTGTTTGCAGCCGCGTCTTTTACCGGTTCCTGGTAGCGATGCGACGGACGGACCTGATTCTTTACTGCGGAATGCTCAACCTGGCGTTGGATGTGGTTCTGAATCTTGCCTTGATGCGCTTTTTCGGCGTTGCGGGAATTGCATTGGCCACTTCGCTCTGGACGGTGAGCACATTCTTCTTTCTGTGGTACTGGACGCGGCGGTTGTTGCCGGCTGCCGAGGCACATAACGCTTGATCCAGGTCGGAGGTAGCGCACGATGATTCCCGAACCAGCCCAGTATCTGTTGCGATTTGACGACCTGTGCCCAACGATGCGTCAGAGCCAGTGGGCGAGGGTATTGCCAGTGATTGAGGAATTGGGGATCCGGCCGATCCTTGCCGTTGTTCCGGATAATCAGGATCGCGACTTGCAGCATGAAGCTGCCGATCCTGAGTTCTGGGCGAGTATGCGCAGGCTGGAGACCGCTGGGGCAACGACCGCGCTGCATGGGTTCCAGCATTTGTGCAACAGCGTGGGCAAGAGCCTTGTCCCACTGCACGAGCGCTCGGAGTTTGCCGGCGTGGACGAGAGCACGCAGAGGCAGTGGATACGGGCTGGGTTGAGTATGCTCCGCGAACAAGGGCTGAATCCGAAGGTATGGGTTGCGCCGCGCCATGGGTTTGACCGGGCTACATTACGGGCATTGAGGGCCGAGGGAATCAAGGTGCTGTCGGATGGGTTGACTCGGATTCCGTTTCGCCGCGGCGGAGTTACGTGGATCCCGCAACAACTGTGGGAGCCGGCTGAGAAGCGTCTTGGGCTGTGGACGATCTGCACGCATTGCAATTCGGCACGGACGGCTGAGATGGAAGCGTTGGCGGCCTTCATGCGGCGGAACGCGCGCAGCTTTACCTCAATCGACCGAGTGATGGCTGAGTTTGAAGTGCGGGAACTGGAGGCTGGAGAGTGGATGTATGAAAGGTTTGCAACGCTGCGCCTTCAGGCATCTCGAATGAAGAAACGGCTGTTGCGCGGACCGAGACGAATGCGCTTGGGCTAGTTGCTGATCATGCCGATACTACGGGCGAGCTGTGTTGAACCGTGGCTCCGCCGGTGGAGGTCTCGGCTAGAAAGCGATCGATGAGTGCCTCCCATGCGGCGAGTGCCGGCTTGAGGGCGAAGGGCTCGACGAAGGCATGGTGAAAGCGCTGGCCAGGCTCGAGGGCGGTGAGGGCTGTGATCAACGTGTCTGCAAGTTCTTGGGCGGTTGAGGCTGAGGCGAGCCAGACCCCTGTCTGTCGATCGACGAGCTCAACGAGGCCGTCTGAGGCAGGTGTGGTGACGATGGGCAGGCCGACGGCGGCAGCTTCGAGCAGAGCGTTGGGAAGTCCCTCATGACGCGAGGACAACACAAAGAGTGCTGCGGCTGAAAAGTAGGATGCCGGGGCGGCTACGTGGCCGAGGAAACGGACCGCAGCGTCAAGCGAGAGAGTGCAACAGAGAGCTTTCAACAAAGGCTCTTCGGGGCCGCTTCCCGCGATGAGCAGGTCGGCTGATGGGAATTGCCGGCGGACGTGGGAGAGAGATCTGAGCAGGAGGTCAAAGCCTTTTTCGTGCGACAGCCTTCCGACGGCGAACAGGTGAGGACCGGAGTTTGGCCAGGCCTCGGACTGGGCGGGTTTGGCTGACCGAATCGCGTCTATATCGATGGGGTTTGGCAGGACGCTGATGCGGTTTCCGGGGACTGCGAAGTTTTCCGCCAGGTCGCGTGCCATGGCGTCGGATTGGCAAAGCACACAGTCGGCTCGGCGATACAGGGTTCGATAGAGGAGCCGGTTATGCCGGGGAAGTTCGGCGAGCGCGGACGAGGCAGTGGCGTTTTGGCGGATGAGAATTCGAACAGGAAAGCCAAGAAAGGGGCGGAGCAACAATACCAGGAAGTTGAGATGAAACATGCTGGAGAGGATCAATTGGGGGCGGAGTCCGCGTAGAAGTTGAAGCAAAGGAAGAGCGGCCGAGCGTACTCGCCGGGCGCCGAGGGGATGGACGGTCACCCAAGGCGGGAGCCGCGAATAGGCGAGTTCGGGGGCGTCTGCAGTTTGAGTGATGAGTGCGAGGTGCAAATCGTATTTCTGTGAAGAGAGGCCGCGGGCGAGCTGGGCGGTGACTTGCTCGGCGCCTCCACCGCCGAGATGCGGGATGAGCAGGAGCAAACGAGGCCGCGGATTGGGTTGATCACTGGCTGTCATGACACGAATGCCGGCGCGACTAGGGCGAGTATAAGGGCGAGGTGGGTGTTTCGCTTTGGTATCAGATACCTTCGTGCCGTTGCATGACAAGTACGATGTTGTGCAAAAGTGGTACACGTAATTAAGAACTCCAAATCATTGCTGTTATTTCCACAGGGCTGGTCCACAGTCAGTCCTGAACTTGTGGAACTGCATTCGGCTTTGAATCTCTCGTCAGTGCGCTCACCATGACGAGTAATTCCCCAGGGATCAACGCAGGATTGAAAGCAACGATGGAAACGTTGCCGGAGTCCCGCAGGGAATGAAGGCCGCTCAATGCATCCCAGGGAAGCACGTCGATCAGCTACAACGCAGTTTCCTGCCAGTTCGTGTCAAAGCCCTCACATCGTGGTCGGGATCACCAGTTCCCAGACCTGCCTGAATTTGACTGGACGTCTTTCCGCTTTGCGGGAGGCTGGCTTTCGGGTGACCCTGATTTCCAGTCCCGGCGAACTGCTTGATCGGACAGCGCGGCAGCAAGGCGCGGAGGCAGTCGCCGTTCCAATCAAGCGAACCATTGCGCCGTGGGCCGATTTCGTGTCACTGGTGCGGCTCTGGTGGATGCTGACCATGCGGCGCCCGGACCTGACGGAGTTCAGCACTCCCAAGGCAGGTTTACTGGGAAGCATCGCCAGTTTGATGGCGGGTGTTCCCAGGCGGGTGTATATGCTCCGTGGACTCAAGCTCGAGTCGACCAGGGGACTGAAGCGACGAATTCTGCTGGTGACAGAGAAGGTGGCAGCCCGATGTTCGCAGGTTGTCTTGTGCAATAGCGAGAGCATGCGCAGTGAAGCATTGGCGCTGGGGATTGCTCCTGCCGGCAAGCTGAGAGTGCTGGGGGATGGAAGTAGCAACGGAGTGGATCTGAGAAAATTCTCACCCGGACCTACAGACGTCCGAGAGCGGCTTGGGATTCCCGCTGCGGCGCCGATTGTGGGGTTCGTAGGGCGACTGACCGAGGATAAGGGCGTGCCCGAACTTATCGAGGCATTTGATGCGATCCTGCGGCGCGTTCCCGAGGCGCATCTGCTGCTGGTGGGATGGTTTGATGCGGCAGAAGATGCACTGGACGAGGCCGTGCGAAAGCGAATCGAGAATCATCCCCGCATCCACAGTACGGGGTATGTGGCGGACACTGCGCCTTACTATCGGGCGATGGATCTGATGACTCTGCCAACGTGGCGCGAGGGGTTCCCAAATGCAGTGCTCGAGGCTGCGGCCACGGGGATCCCGGTGATCACGACGCTGTGCACGGGATCGCGGGATTCAGTGGTGCCTGAGGTGACGGGGCTTTTGATTCCTCCAGGGTATCCTGAGGCAATCAGCGAGGCGGTGTTGAAACTCCTGTTGAATCCGGCGCAACGGCAGCGCATGGGCGCGGCTGCGCGAAGGTGGGTGTTGGAGCACTATACCAACGAGCGTGTGCTGGGGTTGCTGACGGGGTATTACAAGAGCCTGCTGGAACAGACACCGCGGCAATCGGCGGCCTACGGAGTCAAGGTTGCAGAGGTGGCGCAGTAGAAACGCCTGGCGCGGGGTCGGAATTAAGGACCGGGGCGGGCGGGATCTGGAGCGTGTGCGCAGCCGACTCAGCAGCGTGCAGGACTTCGTTGGGAACGATACCCAGGCAAAGGGTGGCAGCGACAGACAGAAGCAGTGAAGCCCCTACAGCAATCCCAATTTCGGGAGTGTGACGGGCGGGTTGGGCTGAGGTTTCAGTGCGCTTCGCGGCGGTGAGGGCGAAGCGGAGATAGTATGCGGCTGCCAGGCCGGAGTTGAGAAGGCCGATGATGGCGAGCACCACTGCGCCGCCGTCAACGGCTGCGGAGAAGGAATAGAACTTGCCGAAGAAGCCGCCGGTGAAGGGAATTCCGACCAGCGAGACGAGGAAGAAGATGAGCAGGCTGCCGAGGAGCGGCGTGCGGTAGATGAGGCCCTTGTAATCCGCGATCATGGGGTGGGCCTCGTCATAGCCACCAACCAGCGTAATCACAGCGAAGATGCCCACGTTCATGGCGGCGTAGGCCGCGGTGTAGAAGGCTGCAGCTGCAATGCTGTTGGCTCCGAGACCGGCGAAGGCCGCGAGCAGGTAGCCGGCGTGCGCTATTGAGGAGTAGGCCAGCATGCGCTTGACGTTCTCCTGGCGGAGCGCGGCAAGATTGCCGACCGTCATGGAAAGCACGGCGACGACCCACAGCAGCGGATGCCAGAGCGTGTGCAGGGACGGGAAGAGCTCGTAGACAACGCGCAGTAGAAGTGCGAAGGCGGCTGCCTTGGGTGCCGTGGACATGAGCGCGACGGCGGGAGTGGGTGAGCCCTCATAAACGTCGGGGGTCCAGACGTGGAAGGGCGCTGCAGAGACCTTGAAGAGGATGCCGATGAGCATCAGGCCTAGGCCGGCAACGACGAAGGTGCGATCGGGGGCGGCAGCTATGAGGCGGGCGGCCTCGTAGACCTGCGTGGTGCCCGTAGCGCCGAAGATGAGCGCGATGCCGTAAAGCAGAAAGCCGGTAGCGAAGGAACCGAGCAGGAAGTACTTGATTGCAGCTTCGGGACCGCGGCCGGTGTTCTTGCGGTAGCCGGCCAGGATGTAGGTGGAGATTGAAGAAATCTCAAGAGCGATGAAGACCACGAGGAGTTCGACAGCCGAAGTGAGCAAGCACATGCCGACTGCACCGAAGACAATGAGCGCGTAGAACTCGCCCTGGTGGTGGCTGTCAGCGGGCAGTGTATCCAGCGTGAGCAGGAGTGAGGCGAGTACGATGCCGCAGATGAGTACGTGGAAGAAGACGGTGAAGGCGCTGGTTTCGACGGTTCCGTAGAAGCCTGTGCCCTGGGGTAGCGAGAGCTGCCAGAGGCTGGCCCACAAGGCGAGAGTGGTACCTAAAGCAGCGACCCAGCCGAGCGGACGGCGTGCTACTCCAAAGGACAGCGAGGCGTCGATCAGCATGACAAGAACGCCGGTGCAGGCGAGGATGACCTCGGGAAGTATGCGGTAGATGTCGGGCACTGGGTTCACCGCTGGACCTCCCGGTTGAGCTCAAGATTCATCATGTCCTGTTGGGCAAATGATGCTGGACGCGCTTGGGGCGTATGCACTCCAGATTGAATCGAAGGCATCCAGAAGTTAGGTGCAAGGCCGAGCAGGAGCATGAGCACGGCGAGTGGCCATAGGGTCAAGAGCTGACCGAAGCCAAGGTCGAGTGCGGGGCGCGACGATGTGAGGTCAGAGAGCGAACCGTAGAAGAGGCGCTGCACGAGCCAGAGCATGTATGCGGCTCCGAGGATGACGCCGAGTGTGGCGAGGCTGGCCCATGAGCGGCTTACTCCGCCAAAGGTGCTCGAAAGGACAAGGAACTCGCCAACGAAACCACTCAACATGGGCAGGCCGATCATGGCCAGCGTTGCAATTACAAAGAAAGTGGCGGTTCGGGGCAGCTTGGCGGCCAGGCCGCCGTACAGATTGATTTGGCTGGTGCCGTAGCGGTCGTAAAGGTAGCCGAGAAGCAGGAACAGCGCGGCATCGGCGATGCCGTGGCTGAGGATTTGGTAGATGGCGCCCGTGGAGCCGTTCAGCGTGAACCCGTAGAGCCCAAGGACGATGAGGCTCAGGTGGCTGAGCGCGGCAAAGGCGAGCAGACGCCAGAAGTCGCGCTGGGCCAGGGCGAGGCATGCGCCGTAAAGGATGCCGATGACGGCGAGAGCGATGAGGTAAGGCGCAGCCGCGCGGGCCTGCACCGGGAACAGGCCGATATGGAAACGCAGCATGGAATAAAGGCCGAGTTTGCCGGCGACGACCATGGCCAGAGCAACAGGCGCTTCGCTGAACGAGTCGGCGAGCCAACCGTGAAGCGGAAACACTGGAACCTTAACCGCGAAAGCGAAGAGAAACGCGAGGGCGCACCAGCAAAGCGCGCCGGCAGGCAGGGCGCCGCTTGCAACCCAGTATTGAATCACGTTGAAGTCAAAGCTTCCGGTCTTCGCGTAGAGCCATAGGATTGCGACAAGCAAAGGTGCTGATGGAATGAATGTGAAGAGGAAGAACTTCATCGCGGCCTTGGGGCCGTCTTTGCGGCCGTACATGGCGATGAGAATGGCCATGGGGACGAGGGAGAGCTCCCAGAAGGCGTAGTAGAGCATGAGGTCGAGCGCGANNTACATGGCGATGAGGATGGCCATGGGGACCAGCGACAGCTCCCAGAAGCCGTAGTAAAGCATCAGGTCGAGCGAAATGAAGACGCCAAACATGGCGGTTTGCTGGACGAGGAAGAGCGCGAAGAAGACCTTGCGGCGCTCCTTGATGGCGTTCCAACTGGCGACCACGCCGACGGGCGCGAGCAGGCCCACGAGAACCACCAGCCAGAGGCTGAGGCCATCGATGCCGACGTGGTAGAAGATGCCAGCGCCGCTCCTTCCCAGTTCGATCCAGGGTTGGTCGGGGTGGTTGACTTCAAATTGAAAGCCTGACTGGCCAGCCACAAAGTGCGCAGGCAGATGAAGCGCAAGGCCGAGGGTCACGAGAGAAGTGAGAAGCGCAATCCAGTTGGGGAGTTTGGCGCGATCGGGCATGAGCGCAACCAGCACGGCTCCGGCAAGGGGAACGAGAAGCAGCAGCGTGAGGATGGATTGGTTAATTGCGTTCATCGGTTACCAACCCTTCCAGAACGTTGAAATGCCGTGCGAGGCGAGGAGCGCGGGTGCAAAAAGAAAGAGGAGCAGGGCCGCGGCACCGGCGGCGAGCCATGCCGCGTAAGAGCGGAGATTGCCTGATTGCCAGCGCTGCAAGAGAGCGCCGGCGAAGGTCGCTATACCGCCGAGCAGCCACGCAAGCCCCCCGAGGATCGCGTTGTCGACCACCCAGCCGAGCACGTAGGTGGACAGGGCGAGCAGCGGCTTGACAATGACTGCGCCGTAGAACTCGTCGACGTAGTACTTGTGAACGAGTACGTTGTAAGCGCCGGGCATGGCTGCGGCGAGTTCTGTGGGGCGCGAAGGCTTCTGGCGGTAGAACAAGTCTGCGATGAACCAGCCGAGCAGGGCCACAGCGACTGCGACAATGCTGAAGATGATCTCAAGCTGCGAACTGCCGGCTTCGACTGCGCGCGCGCCAGTTGCGGGCGCGAGATAGGCTGCGAAACGTTCAATGCCAATCCAGCCGCCAACGACGGACAGAAACGCAAGAATCACNNAGCGTGCCCTGCTGGAATGCGGCAAATAGGATGGCGTCTTTTGAGAAGAAGCCGGCGAACGGTGGAATGCCGGCAATGGCAACTACGCCGACTGTCATGGTGAGAAAGGTGATGGGAAGTTTCTTCCGGAGGCCGCCCATTTTGCGCATGTCCTGCTCGCCCCCCAGGCCATGAATTACGGAGCCCGCGGCAAGGAAGAGCAGCGCCTTGAAGAAGGCGTGGGTCATGAGGTGGAAGATAGCGGCGGAGTAGGCCGCAACGCCACATCCGAGGAACATGTAGCCAAGTTGCGAGATGGTGGAGTAGGCAAGGACTCGCTTGATGTCATTCTGCACGAGGGCCATGGTGGCGGCAAACAGCGCTGTAGCCGCGCCGATGATGGCGACGACGGAGAGCGCGATGGGGGCGCGGTCAAACAGGAAGTGCATGCGGGCGACGAGATAGACGCCGGCCGTGACCATGGTGGCCGCGTGGATCAGGGCGGAGACCGGCGTGGGGCCTTCNNGGCAGCCAGATGTAGAGCGGAAGCTGTGCGCTCTTGCCGGCTGCGCCGAGCATGAGGCAGAGGGCGATGCAGGTGAGTACACCGCCTGTCCATACGGGATTGGCGGCCAGCTTCGCGGCGATCTCACTGAAGGTGAGCGTTCCAAAGTTCGCTAGCAGCATGAACATGGCGATGAGGAAGCCGAAGTCGCCGNNATGCGGTTGACGATGAAGGCCTTCTTACCGGCATTCGCAGCGGAGTCCTTGGTGAACCAGAAGCCGATGAGCAGGTAGGAGGCGAGCCCGACGCCCTCCCAGCCGATGAACATCACGAGGGTGTTGCCCGCAAGGACCAGAACGGTCATGAAGAAAAGGAAGAGATTGAGGTAGCTGAAGTAGCGCGCGTATCCCTTATCGTGGGCCATGTAGCCGACGGAGTAGATGTGGATGAGGAAACCCACGCCGGTGACGACGAGCAGCATCACGAGCGAAAGTTGGTCGAGGACGAAGGTAAAGTCGATGTGAAGGGTGCCGACGGTGATCCAGGGGCCGAGGGTTTCGATATAAGGGAGTCCAACGAGTACAGGGCCGGGACCGGCGTTAGGGAACGCAAAAAGCGCTGCCCAGAGCACCACGGCAAACGATGCCAGCGGCGCAAGCAATGCTACCGTTGTGACCAGGGCCCTGGGCAGACGTTTGCCCAGCAGTCCGTTGATCAGAAATCCCGCCAAAGGCAACAGCGGAATGAGCCAGAGATGGAGAGGGGCGTTCATAGTTTCATCAGGTCGATGCGGTCGACGGCCAGGGTTGCGCGAGCACGGAAGATTGCGATGATGATGGCAAGCCCGACGGCGGCTTCAGCGGCGGCGACCATCATGACGAAGAAGACAAAGATCTGGCCTTTGACGGCGTGCCACTGGTGGGCAAACGTGACAAAGGACAAGTTGACGCCATTGAGCATGAGCTCGATGGACATGAAGACGGTAATGAGATTGCGTTTGATGAGAAAGCCGAGAACGCCAAGCACAAAGAGCGTAGCACTGAGGATGAGGTACCAGGAGATGGGAACCTGATCGGTCATTTGGACGTCCTTTCCGGCTTTCCATGGTCCTGGTCTCCATGGGGATCGCCGCTTCCGTGGCTGGCCAGAGCAACTGCGCCGAGAATGGCGATGAGAATAAGGACTGAAGTGACTTCAAATGGCAACAGCAGTTCGTGGAACAGCACGCGGCTGAGGTCTTCAGTGGAGGTGATGCCATCGCTGAGTCGAGCCACACCGAGGCCAGGCGTCTTGAGGATCACCGTGGCAAAGATGGCAAGCAGGGCAACTACGGCAGGAAAGCCAACTGAGCGGGCCGTGCGGCTGCCCATGGTGCGCTCTTCGCGGCCGGCATTGAGCAGCATGATCACAAATGTGAAAAGCACCATGACGGCGCCGCCGTAGACAATGACCTGGGCGACAGCTAGGAATTCAGCTCCGAGCAGCAGATAGAGCACCGCCAGAGAGGTCATCACCACGATGAGCGAAAGGGCACTCGATATGGGATGGCTCTGGAGCAGGAGGTTAATGGCCCCAGCCAGGCAAATTCCGGCAAACAAGAGAAACAGGATCAGGTGCATCGTTCC
>PMXB01000135.1 GCA_003165935.1 Acidobacteriaceae bacterium
GCCGCCGAAGCTCTTGCCATGCACGTAGCTGGGATGCGTGCGGATGGAGAGCCGATCCCGGAGCCGTCTTCGCTCGACGATCTGCGTGGCGACACTGACATGAAAGGCGCTGTAGCTTTTCTCACGGAGCTTCGCGAACCGGAAAGAGTTGTGCAAATCAACATAACCGCCCGCAAGAGCCAGATTGCCGAGATTGACCGCCGCGCCCGAGCAAAAGGACTGACCCGCTCCTCGTACATTGTGCAAAGCGCGTTGAAAGAGAAAGCAGCTTCGCGCTAGCGAAAGGCAATTTTTGCCAGCTGGAGCATCGCCATATAGGCCATGAATGGCATGAAACTAACGACGTACTGAACCCTGGCAGTCACTGAGCGTTGAACCTCTCCGACTTTCGACAGTTTCCAGACCGTCATTCGCGCTGCGAGGGCCAACAGGAACGGAAAAAGAACGAAGATCGGAATTTCGAACTTTGCAAAAGTGTCGGACGACACTCCCTCCCTGAACCAGAGCCCACGAATCACTCTTGCTTCAACAAGGCATAGAAAGATAAAGCCAAAAACAAGGAATGCATTGGCGCCCCAACCATAGGAGGGGTCCGAGGTCCCCTTTGGGATTTCCAGAGGGTCTGCTGAGTCAGCTTGTGTCATTGAGATCACGCCTCCAGCTCTTTTCCTAAGCGTTAGCAGAATTCCCGGCAAGTATACGCTCTGCCTGGTCCTTGCCTTTACCGCAGATTATCCGTCACCGGCTCGGGATGGATTGTGACGCGGTACACCTCAGGGCATGCGAGCTTGAACCGATCCTCGAGCCCCGTAATGATCTCGTGCACCCGCAGCATGGGCAACGCATCGGGCAGCGTGCAATGGCACGACATGGAAATATGTTCGCTCGAACGGCCCACCTGGATCGCGTGCACATCCATGATTTCAGAGAAGTGTGTTGCCGCCTCGCGCAGCGCCTGCACGATGGTCCGATCGAGTTCCACCGTCTGCTCGGGCAGCTCGATCGTCGCCGGCTCGCTCTCGATATGCGTCAAGACTGAATCAATCTCCGGCGTGGTGTGCAGAATCTCCGCCTCCATCGCGCTCACAAACTCGTGTGCCGCGAGCAGCGTCATTTTTTCATCCAGTTCCACATGCTGCTCCACGCGCAGCCGTCCCAGCACCGACTGCACGCTCAGCTCATGGACGCTCACGTTGTTGCGGGCGGCCACCGCTCGCACGCGATCAAAGATGCTCTCAGCCCGCGGCTCGCGCGGCACCGTATGGATTACGACGTCTGAGTTAGGGAGTGCCCGATGCGCAGCCTCCGTAGCCGCCTGAACCAGTTCGCCAGTGTGTTCAAAGGTCGATCGCCGCGGCAATGCCAGTGTCAGATCAGCAAAATAATTCGCGCCCGACCGCCGCACCCGCGCCTGCTCTACCGCCAGCACGCCCTCAACGCGCGCCACTTCATCCACCAGGTGCTGGCGCGTTTCCGCAGGCACCTCATCCACCAGCACGGCCACGGTCTCGCGGCCCAGGTGCACCACCATGCGCAGAATCATGAGCGACACGACGACGGCTGCAAACGGATCGGCATAGCGCAGCCATGGCACGCCGTAATGCTTTCCAATCCAACTGAGCCCAAGCCCGGCCAGCACGGCGACCGTCGCCCAGATGTCCGAAGCAAAGTGAAATGCATCTGTCGCAAGGGCAGGTGAGCCGGTCCGCCTGGCAACAATCCTCAACTGCCGCGACCGCCAGTAGTCCACGCCGATCGACGTCACCAGCACCAGCACCGGCCAGATCGAGTGGTGCAGCTCCACCGTGTGGGTGAAGATCCGCTGCATCGCTTCCCAGATGATCCACACGCACGAGACCGCCATCAGCAGCGCTTCGCCAAACGCGGAAAGGTTTTCGATTTTGCCATGCCCGTAGGTGTGGTCTTCGTCGGCGGGCTTGTCGCTCACCTGCACTGAAAAGAAAGTAAGCGCCGCGCTCACCAGGTCGAGACCCGAGTGCGCCGCATCCGACAGCACTCCGAGCGAGCCGGAGACGATGCCCGCCGCCAGCTTGAGCAGCGTCATTACAGCCGCGGCAAGCATGGAGCGCAGAGCCACTTGCCGCTTTTGCCGGGAGGCCTCGGCGATGGTCAGCACCTGCAGGTCATCAACGGCTATGGGCCGGAATGTGGCCTGTCGGCTCATGATGCTCCAGAAGCAGCGCGCGCGCCGGTGTAGAGGCCGGCAATGCCAAACGTGTACGGCTGCCAGTGGCAATTCACATATCCAACGGCTCGCATCAGCGCCAGCATCTCTTCGGGCGGCGGAAAGTTTCCCACCGAAGCCGGCAGATAGCGATATGCGCCTTCTTTGCCGCCGATGATCCGCGCAACAGCAGGCAGCACGCGACGAAAATAAACGCGGTACCCTGCGCCCACCAGGCCGCCTGGCTCGCTGAAGTCGAGAATCCCCAGTTGCCCACCCGGCTTGAGCACGCGATGAAACTCCCGCAATCCGGCTTCGTAGTTCACCAGGTTGCGAAAACCGAATGCTGAAACGATCAGGTCGTGCGACTCAGGCCGCAAGGGCAGGTGCAGCGCATCGGCCTCGATGGGAATTGCGTAGGGCTCGGCTGAATCGGACGGTCCGGTCGGGGCCGCCCCAAACTGCCTCTCACCACGCGCCAGCATCTCGCGGGCAAAGTCGGCAGCAATAATTGGCCGCGAGCCTTTCGGCCGTCCGCGCAGCAGCGCACGCGTCATGTGGCCCGTCCCGCAGCAGATGTCCAGCACAGCCGCATCAGGTCGGGCCAGAATCGCTTTGAATCGCCGCGCGGTCTGCCACCACCACAGCCGGTCCACGCTCGCTGAGAGCACATGGTTCAGCCGGTCGTAGTTCGGCGCAATCGAGTCGAACATCTGGCGCACCGCCTGCGCGGCTCCCGCCTCGTCCTGTGCTCCCGCCGGCCTCGCTCCTGGTGCACTCATCGACATCACCGCCTGGGTTCCCATCTGGTCACGCTAGCTTCGCTTGGCCGGCGTCTTTGCTTTGGCCCGCGCCAGCATGTATCCGACCGCCGCCTCAAGCTCTTCGGGCGTCACATCTTCCACAACGCCCGCGTCGCCAATACCTATCGGCAATACAAAACGCCTGACACCACCCACGTTCTTCTTGTCGCTGCCGGTGGCCGCAACCACGCGGCGCAGCCCCAGGCAGAGCGGCGGAAACGGGCCATACAGGTGGATCAGTCTCTCCAGCCGCTCGAACTGGGCGGCCGAAATCGTCCCACGCGTCCGAGCCAAATGGAGTGCCGCAATCATGCCCCACGCTACGGCCTCGCCGTGCAGCAGCGCCTTGTAGTTGGTCGCCTGCTCCAGCGCGTGGCCCACGGTGTGGCCAAGATTCAGGATCATCCGCAATCCGCTCTCGCGCTCGTCCTTGTTCACCACGCCGGCCTTCATACGGATCGACGCGGCGATCACCTTCTCAAGCGCCTTTGGCTCGCGGCCCAGCACTTCGTCCACATGCTCTTCCATAAAGCGGACCAGCGCTCGATCGCGAATGATACCCGCTTTGACGCTCTCCATCAGCCCCGCGTGCAGCTCCCGATCGGAGAGCGTGGCCAGAACTCCAATATCGGCAAAAACCGCAACCGGATGATGGAAGCTGCCCACCAGATTCTTGCCCTCGGGCAGGTTCACGCCCGTCTTGCCGCCAACGCTGGAGTCCACCTGCGCCAGAAAAGTCGTCGGCACCTGCACATAAGGGATTCCGCGCATGTAGATTGCCGCCAGAAAACCGCCCACATCGCCCACAATGCCGCCGCCAAAGGCGATCAGCAGCGACCCGCGATCAGCGCCCGCGTCGGCCATCTGCCGCAGTAGCTTTTCCACGCTGGACAAGGTTTTGTGGCTCTCGCCGGGAGGCAAAAACAACGCCACCGGAGGCTCAGCAAACGAGGCAAGGAACTGCTCGCTCCACAGCGCCCAGATGGGAGGCGAGGTGAGCACAAAGACGCGCCTCGGCAACCGGCCCACGACGCGCTCAATGCGGGGGGCGAGCGTCCGCAGCAGGCCGCTGCCGGCAACTACGTCATATCTTGCTGAAGGTGTATCGACTCGAACAGTTTGCACGCTGCTTCAATCCTAAATGCACCGGCCAAGACAGCTTCAGGCCACTTCCCGCAGCTCTCGACCTCAACTGCGGAGCCCACGCAATTCTGCACGCGGTACTGGCCCGCACCAAGGGCCGTGGCGGGCGAGCGTTTTGCCCGCCCTTCGGAATCCGAAGCTGCTTTCAGCCTTCGTGGCTGCTCATTCCAGAGGAAGCGGGCTCTGATCTGGTTCCGGCCGCCTCGGAAGCCAACTGAATAGCGCGCAGGATGAGCTGAGTGTTCCTGTAGGACACTGCGATCACGATCAGGGCCAACCCGCCCATGAACAAGCCCCCGCCAACGACGATCGTCGCCACATAGATCACATTGTTGTCAATGGCTCGCATATGCGCGAACGGGGGCGCAATAGCGATCTCACCCGCCGCGATCAACGCGATTCCAACAATCAACGACAGTCTCCATCTCTTGCTCAGTTTTTGCCTGCGGTCGGCCATATCCAGAGACTTGCGGAGAACGGTTTCATACGCTTCTGCCATGGAATTCACCCTTTCCCTTCGGTTGCCGTTCGTAAGCATTTCAGGCCGTAAGCGAGCCGCGACTTCACGGTGCCAGCGCTCAATTGCAGGATAGCGGCGACCTCCTGTATCGAAAGATCTTCAAAATAATGGAGGATGAGGACCGCCCGGCTCGCCGGCGATACACAATCCACAAGTCGCTGGAGTTGCCCAACAAGAACTGACGAGCTTTCCTCGATTCCGTTGGGGAGCTCATCCATCTCAACATCCTCTTCGTGCCGAACCTCCCACTGCCGCCTTCGGCGCAGGAAGGAAAACGAGGCGTGCGAAGCGATCCGGTAGGCCCAGGGACGAAAGAACTCCGGTTCATGCAGTGCCCGAAGATGGCGGCACAGCTCGAGGAAGACATCCTGCAGAACATCCTCAGCACCGTCCGGCCCGACCAGGCTGCGAATGTATCGAAACAGGACTGACTGAACCCGCCGAAGAAGCTCTTCCAGTGCCTCGCGATCTCCCGCTTGAGCACGGAGAACCAGTTGCGCCTCATAGATTCGGTCATTCAAGATTGCCTTCCACTTACTGAGAGGCAGCGAACGCCAGAAGTGTTCGAAAACATTCTTGCGACAATCTGATCGATTCCGACTTACTTTCCTCTCCGATGCATGAGGGTAACCCGCCAATGGCGGCTGACGTCAGAGCGTGCGTGCCCCATCTCGCGACTTCCCCAGGGTCCGCGCGGACAAGTCCTGGTCTGCGTAGTTGTCGGACGCAACCATGGAAAAGGCCGCGCCATTTTGGTCCGGATCAACAAGACTGCGCGGGCAAACCCCTCGAGTTTGAGTCGTGGAAGCCCTAGCTGAACAGGTCCTTCATCTTGTCCAGCAGGCCCGGTGACGCGGGCGTATTCTCTACGCTCATGGTTTCAGCCAGCTTAGCCACCAGTTCGCGTTGCGCGCGACTGAGCTTGCGCGGAACCTGCACCATCACACGGACGTTCAGGTCGCCACTGCCCTTTTCATTCAAGTACGGCATGCCACGTCCGCGGATGCGAATCTCGCGCCCGCTCTGCGTGCCTTCTGGAATCTTCAGGTTCACTGGGCCGCCGAGGCCGGGAATCTCAAACTCCGCGCCCAGCGCGGCCTGCGGGAAGCTGATGGGAATGACGCAGTGAAGGTCGTGGCCGTTGCGCTCGAAAAAGTCGTGCGGTCGAATGTTGAGCACGATGAACAGGTCGCCCTTGGGCCCGCCCGAACGGCCGGCGTCGCCTTCGCCCGCGTAGCGAATCCGAGTGCCCTCTTCCACGCCCGGCGGCACTTTCACGGTGAGCTTGAGTTCGGCGTTGACCCGCGTCTGGCCGTGGCAGGTGTGGCAGGGGTCGCCAATTACCTGTCCTGAGCCGCCGCACGCGCTGCAGGTACGCGCAACTGAGAAGAAGCCCTGCTGATAACGAAGCTGTCCGCGCCCGCCGCACTGGGTACAGGTCGTAGGCCCTCGTCCGCTTGAGGTGCCGCGCCCGTTGCATGTGGAGCAGGTTTCAAGGCGACGGATCCTCACCTCCTGCTCGGTGCCAAAGAACGCGTCTTCAAAGTTGATGGTCAGGTCGAAGCGCAGGTCGTCGCCGCGCCGCTGCCGCGTGCCTCCGCGCTGCCCGCCGCCGCCCGTATTGAACATCTCGCCGAACAGATCGCCAAAGATGTCGCCAATGTCGACGCCGCCGGCAAACGGGCTGCCGTTGAATCCGCCGCCACCACCCACTCCCGCATGACCGTAGCGATCATAGGCCGCGCGCTTGTCAGGGTCGCTCAGCACCTGGTAGGCCTCGCTGGCCGCTTTGAAATTCTCCTCGGCCGCGTGGTCGCCGGGATTGCGGTCAGGGTGATACCTGAGCGCCTGCTTGCGGTACGCGCTCTTCAACTCCTGATCGCTCACATCCCGCGAAACGCCGAGAACTTCGTAAAAGTCTGCTTTTGCCACTTTCGTATCGGGTCCCATCTTCCTCTTGATCTTATTCGGTCACTTGTTTCGCGTTGTGCGCCACGCGCACCATCGCCGGCCGCAGCATCCGCTCGCGGATCTTGTAGCCGCGGCGAATCTCCTCGGCCACGTGCTGGTCGGGAATGTCGTCGCGCTCCACCGAGCCCAGAGCCTCGTGCAGCCGCGGATCGAATGCCTCGCCAACAGCGGGAATGGCCGTCACCTGCAGCCGCGCCAGAACCTCTTCCATCTGCTTCACAATCAACTCAACCCCGTGCCGCAACTGCTCGGCCGTGCCGTTCGACTTGAGCGCCAGCTCAAAGTTGTCAACCACGGGCAGGAACTGCTCCACCACGTTGCCGGTTGCATAGTCGCGAAACTCAATCTTCTCGCGCTCGGCCCGCTTGCGTGCATTGTCAAACTCTGCCTGAAGCCGGGCTATGCGGTCGACAAGCTGGTCGCGCTCAGTCTTCAACTGGTCATACGCAGCACGGCTGACCGTCTCCTCAGGGACCACTGTTTCGTCCACCGGGGGCGCTGCTTCAATCACGGGTTCTTCACTGGCTGGAGCACCAGCGGCTTCAGCTGGGTCCATTACGGTTAACTCTGTTTCCTGTTCGTGCATACCTCTACGATTTCTCCGAAACAAGATTTGCCTGCTCTCATCTGCCTGTTCACTTCATTCTTCTATTGGATGATCGACCAGCTCCGAAAGGCGCATCAGCCCGTGTCCGCATGACCCATATCTTTCAGTTTCAGGCCAGCGTCCGATTTCACGCCGGGTGACACATCCTTTTCGCGGTATTTCGAGGAAAAAATGCGGAAAGGGTAAGATGCAATGCCACTCCACTGAGCAGGATCATAAATCGGCAGGGACCTCCGCGCCGGGTTCCGACAGAATGCGCTCTGAGAGCCGGGAGATGTAGCGCACTGCCTGAATCATCTCCTGATATTGAATGCGAGTGGGCGCAATCACCGCAACTGTGCCGACGTTGGCATTGCCCAAACGGGCCGGTGCGCCGATCAGCACCAGGTCCTGCATGGCGGGCGAAGTCTCATCCAGCCCAACCACCACGCGCACCTCCTGTTGCCGTCCGTCGACGTAAGCCGTCAGCAGTTCCACCAGCCGCTGCTTGGCCTCAAGCGCCAGCAACATCTGCCGCAGCCGCTCCCGATCAATCTCGGCCGTGATCAGGTTGGCCATGCCATCCACAAACAGTGCCTGGGTGGGATCTCCAATCGCCAGCGCGCCTTTGCTACAGAGCTCCTCCACCGATGCCAGCATCTGCGCGTAGGCTTCGCGCTCCAACTCCACACGCCGCGTCACTTCGGCTCGAATCCGCTCGATCGGCCAGCCGCGAAAGTTCTCATTCAGGTAGCGTGCCGCCGTTTCAAGCTCGGTGTGGGTCAGTTCGCGATCGAGCGTCAACACGCGATCCAGCACCTCTCCACCTTGCGTTACCAGCACGGCCAGCACGCGCCCTGCGGCAAGCCGCGAAAAATGAATGTGCTCCAGTATCCGACCCTCGGTGGAGCTGGCCAGCGCCACGCCCAGGCCGCGCGAAATGAGGGCCAGTACATGCGACGTACGCTCTAGATACTCATGCGAGCTGGAAACGCCAGAGAAACTGTCTTCAATCTGTTCGCGTCGCGCCTCGCTCAGCTCGAGAACCGCCAGGCTCGCGGCGGAGGGCTGCGCCTGGTTGGTTAGCTGCGCACCCCGGGTGGCCTGCGTGATTTGCTCAACGTAATAGCGGAACGCCGCCGCCGTGGGAACTCGCCCCGCCGAGCTGTGCGACTGCTCCAGCAGGCCGGCCTCGCCGAGCGTAGCCATCACGTTGCGAACGGTGGCCGAGCTCAAACCTTCGCGGTCGGCAAACGCGTGCGCAACAGCCTGCGACGCCACTGGCTCGCCGGTTGCAATGTACAGCTCGATAATGGCCGTAAGCACCAGCCGCTCTCGCGGGCTGACGCGCGCCTCGGTCATCGCTATTGCCCCCTTATCCATCGCCCGCGCATCGCCCCAACAATGCTTGGCGGTGCCCGGGCCCCGTTTCCAGCTTCAAGGACCTAAACTCTTTTTAATCTTAATCTTGCGCCGAAAAATGGACAGGATATCCCTATCTGATTCTAGGGACTGCCGAATGGGGATGTCAAGGTAACTTCAGAGACTCGGATGCGGCGCATGGTCTGATTTGGCAGCAATCTCGACCCAACCCCCTTTTTGCTGGCCGTGCGCCACTCGACTCGATTCGACCTCCCAAGCACCTCACCTGCAAGCAGGCGAACGACTTTGTATGCCCCTTCGCGGGCTGGCCCACGGCTCTGGAGTGATAAATTGAGTTCCGTGATGACGACGGAATTGCTGCGTTTCAACGGAGCTTTCGAGCATGATCTCGCTGTCGATGCGTGGATGGATGCGCATGACGGCGAATTGGGAGCCATTGCGCACCAGTGGTTTGAGGTGATGCGACGGTGCGGAGACGAGGTCCGGGAGCTGCTGCACGACGGCTGCCCGGTTGCATGTCTGGGAGACGTGCCCTTCGGCTATGTGAATGTCTTCACCGCGCACGTCAATGTGGGGTTCTTTCAAGGCGCATCCCTCCCCGATCCGGTCGGCATATTAGAAGGCACAGGCAAGTTGATGCGCCATGTGAAGCTGAGGACGGGAGTGCCCGTGAAAACCGCAGCTCTATGCAAGCTTATCGAGGCGGCGTACTCCGACATAAAGGCGCGCATCGAAAACGGCTAGATCGGCGAGATTGTCGCAGGCTCGATCGGATGTAGACCGGCGTTTCTTCCCAAAGAGATCCAGAAGGGTGATGGTCAACTAAACACGGTATTGTTCCACAGCTTGTTTAACGCGGTCGACCATTGGAGCAAGATTGGCGATGAGCGCCGTGGTTTGCTTGACAACAGCTACGTTCTGCTCGGTCATAGCCGAAACTCGAGTAATATTCGAGCTGATCTCACCCATGGCTTCAGTTTGCTGCGATGAAGATGTAGCGATCTCTGTTACGCGGCGAACAGCTTCCACCATCAGTTGGTTGATATCGCTCAACGCAACCTGCGCGTCCTGAACGAACGCAACGCCACTGGCAACCTGCGTTGCTCCGGCCCGAATGCCTTCGGTTGCTCTGTCGCTGTCTCCCTTGATCGCCACGATGAGGGAGTCGATCTTACCGGTGGCTTTAGTCGTGCGGTCGGCAAGCGCACGCACCTCGTTGGCAACCACCGCAAAGCCACGGCCAGCCGCACCGGCCCGGGCAGCTTCGATGGACGCGTTCAGTGCAAGCAGGTTTGTCTGGTCGGCGATTTCCCGAATGACGGATGCTATGGCGCCAACCTCAGCGGAGCTTGCGCCCAGAGCTTCAACTTGAGCGGAGGCGGACCTGACCACGGTGGCAAGCTCTTGAATCCGCTCAGTAGCATGGTGGGAAACGTTGGCGCCGTCAGCGGCTCGACGACCCGTCTCCTGCACCGCAGCCTGGGTAGATTGCAGGTGTTGGGTGACCTCTCGAATGGTGAGATCGAGCTCAGCGGTCGCCGCAGCCACTGACGCCGTGGACATGCTTTGATCGGCGGCTGCCTTATCGATCGCCTGAATTGCAACGCGAATCTGCTCAGTACCAGCCTCGACGGGGACAACAGCATCCTGGATGCACTGGATGGTGGATTGGACCCAACCGCTGAGCAGTCCGAGCTTGCGCGCTATTTTCGCGGAGCGCCCACGTTGATCGGAGCTGGAAGGAATGGTGAAATCTCCGGTGGAGAGCAGATGGTCGAGATAGGCGTCAATCTGATCCATGTCGCGGAGGAGATTCGGAAGGGTGCTCAGGAGAATGAGCAGGCAGCCAAGGCTGCCAAGTACGAATGCCGCATCGCAGGCGAAACGCATCACAGAACCACTGGCGCGACTGAATCCAAGGGCTAATCCAGCGATGGATGCGCAAAGGCCAAGAATCGCCCCAAGTGCAAAGCGCAGGTCAGGGCGGCTCATCCATCGGATCAACCCGGAAGGATTGCGAAGAACCCGGCCCTCTTCAACGCGAAGCGATCGATCGCCCTGACGGATACGGTTGTAGGCGTTTGATGCGGCCTGGACCTGGTCTCGCGCGGGCCTGCGCCGCAAAGATTGGAAACCGTTGACTCGGCCGCCCTGCCCTCTCAGTGGCGAGACTGTGGCCAGAACCCAGTAAAAGCCGCCATCTTTGCGACGGTTTTTGACCACACCTTGCCAAGGCCGGCCCGCTTTCAGGGATTTCCACATGTCCGCAAAGGCCTCTTTAGGCATGTCCGGATGACGCACTAGGTTGTGTGCCTTGCCAATCATCTCCTCCACGGCATATCCGCTGAGATCGGCAAAGGCCTGATTCGCCTCCGTTATTCGGCCCTTTTCGTCTGTCCGGGAGTAGATAAATACGTTCTCCGGTACAAGTGTCTCTTTGTTCGTAACCTGCGTCGAAACCGCCATCCGCGTGTCTCCTGGTTGTGAATGGCCACGTCATTTCACCGTGGCCTGCGCTGACCCGATTCGCCGCGAACGCCCGGCGCGCCTGTTCCCATCCTTCATCGGCAGAAACCGAGGATGGATAAACGGGATTCAACGCGTTTCAAGGCAGCCTCCTTCTCCATGTCCTTTGGTTTCAGCGAATCGAGACAGAGAATGCCTTGAAATCCCCCCGGGTAGCCTGAGGCCCTCCCCGGACTCACTATGTCCGCACACACCGTCGCGGTGTTGGATGTGGAGTTCCCTACCTCTTCAGTTGCGAAGCGGGCATAGAATAGAGAGTCTCCCTGGAGCACGAGCAATGCACAGAAAACAGTTGCGACTACTGCCGCGAATCTGTCCCCAACTTAGCTCGGGTTTGAGCCCCTGTCTGAGCCTGGCCCCGGTGGTCGCCGCCATGTTATTCCTGCTCGCCGCCCCGCTCATCGCTCAGGACCCGCCGCCAACGCCCGCTGCGCCCACCGGCGACTCCGCACAGCAAGAGACCGCCAATCCACAACAATCGGCGACTCTGGTCGCCGCTCCCGCCGACCCCGACGCCGCCTGGCAGCAGAACCTGGCCGCGTGGCGCGCCGCGCGCGAGCACGGGATTGCCGCGCCCACCGGCTGGCTCACCCTCATCGGCATGGACTGGCTCAAGCCCGGCCTGAACACACTTGGCACTGCCGCCGACAACGCTATTCGCATCCGCGCGGTTGCTCCGGAGCACATCGGCCTGCTCACCGTGACCGGCAAGACAGTCCAGTTGCTCGCTCCGGCAGGCGGTTTCCCTGCCGATCTTCAGGTCGACGGCGCTCCGGCACGCGAAGGTGAGCTCGATATCAGCGCAGCCAGGCCGCCCGTTATCGCCTGGCACGGATTGAAGATTTCTGTTCTTTCCCGCGGAGACCGCTTCGCCCTCAGCATCAAGGACTTCGATGCCGCCGCCCGCACCAGCTTTCACGGGCTCGACTGGTACCAGGCCGATGCGAAGTTCCTTGTCGCAGCCAAGTGGACGCCCTTCGCTCCGCCGCGCATCCTCAAGATCCCCACCGTCCTCGGCACCACCATCGACCTGCCCTCGCCGGGCATCGCCGAGTTCAAACTCGGCAATACCACGCTGCGACTACAGCCGGTGCTCGAAGACCCCTCCTCGCAGATCCTCTTCTTCCTGCTCAAGGACGCGACCAGCCGAAGCACGACCTATGCGACGGCTCGCTATCTTCACACCGGCTTGCCCGACCACGGGCTCGACCAACCGGGCACTCTCATCCTCGACTTCAACCGCCTTGAGAACCCGCCTTGCGCGTATTCAATCTATGCCACCTGCCCGCTGCCGCCGGAACAGAACCGTCTCCCCGTAGCCATCGAGGCCGGTGAAAAGCGCTACGCGCCGTGAGACCGGTCGCGATGGGAGATTCCGGGTCCCACCAGGCAAACATCCGCTTTCCCCATACGCGGTAAACTAAGAGAGATAAAGCAAATCAATCCAAGCTGAATTTGCCCCCCGTGAAGTCCGGACCCCTTTATGCCTCCCAGAATAGAAGACCTTCGCATCAAATGGACCAAGGTTGTGCTCCCGCCCGTCTTCCTTGAAGAAGACCTGCCCATCACGGAGAACTCCGCGGCCACCATCTTCAACACCCGCCACGAGATCACCAATATCCTCAACGGCCGCGACACGCGCCTGCTGGTGCTGGTCGGCCCATGCTCCATTCACGACACTACGGCGGCGCGCGAGTACGCCGGCCTGCTCAAGGCGGCCATCGCAGAGTTCTCCTCCGACCTGCGCATCGTCATGCGCGTTTACTTTGAGAAGCCTCGCACCACCATCGGCTGGAAGGGCCTCATCAATGACCCGCACCTCAATCAGACCTACAAGATCAACGACGGCCTCCGTCTCGCCCGGCACCTGCTGCTTGACCTGGCCGAGATGGGCGTGCCCACTGGCACCGAGTTCCTTGACATGATCACGCCGCAGTACATCGCCGGATTGGTCAGTTGGGGAGCAATTGGGGCGCGCACAACCGAGAGCCAGGTCCACCGCCAACTAGTCAGCGGGATTTCCTGCCCGGTGGGATTTAAGAACGCGACCTCAGGCGATGTGCAGGTGGCCATCGACGCTATTCTCTCGGCTGGCTACTCCCACACATTCCTTGGCAACTCGAAGCATGGCCAATCGGCCATCTTTGTAACCAACGGCAATCCTGACTGCCACATCATTCTGCGTGGCGGCAAGAAACTCACCAACTACGACGCCGCCAGCGTGGCCGACACCGCCGCAAAGATGGAGATGGCCGGCGTGCTGCCCCGCATCATGATCGACTTGAGCCACGCCAACTCCAGCAAGGACTACACCCGCCAGCCGCTCGTCGGCCACGATGTTGCAGCGCAAATTGCCGCTGGAGACAAGCGCATCATGGGCGTGATGATCGAGAGCAACCTGGTGGCCGGCGCCCAGCCCCTCGTCCCTGGCCAGCCACTGGTTTACGGTCAGAGCATCACCGACGCTTGCATCGACTGGAAGGAAACCCACAGCCTGCTCAAGGAGCTGGCGGGGGCAGTAAGGGCAAGACGCGGAGCTTGAATTTAATAACTCTGGGTGCCCCAGGTCTGGATTTTCAGACCTGGAATCCCCTACGCGCATCCCCAGCTTTACTTAGCCCGCGTCGCCCTGAATTCCACCGGAGGCCGGTCGCCCACGGTGCGCGTGAACTTGATTCCATCCCCGTCCACCTTGCCCGTGTAGACGATCTTCATCTCGTTGCCGTTGAAGTTCACCACCTGGCCAAAGGTGATGTTATCGCCGTCAATCTTGCCGTCCGTGATGTCGCCCTCGCCGCGCGGGCTGGTGATCTTGCCTGTCAGCGCCGCACCGTCCACATGAAAATCGAAGGTCAGCGTCTGTGTGCCGCGGGGCGTTGTAACGTCCGCGGTCCATTTGCCGTTGAAGTCGGCGGCCAAGGCCGCCATTGAGCCGATTGTGAGGAAAAGAACCGCGAGCAATGCTTTGCGAACCATCTGTGTCTCCGTTTCCTGGTTGGAACTCCGGCGCGGGATTTGAGATCCTGGCGCCTGCGGACTGGACGGCAGTCCCTGCGAAAAAGTCTCACCGGGTGCCGTTGGAAGATCACGCGCTATCAGGTTAGACGACGATTCCTCGAGCCCAGATGCCTGCTCCTCACGGCGCACAACGTTGCAATCCCTGCATCTCACAGCCCGACGAACGCGAAGCCGCTATCATGTTCGCAGCGCATCCAGATCCAGCGCAAACTCATGGCCCCCACAATCTTTATCTCGGCAGGTGAAGCCAGCGGCGAGCACTACGGGGCCCTGCTGATCGAAGCCCTGAAGCGGCAGTTGGCGGCGCGGAATGAGCCTGCTGCCCGTTTCTTCGGCATGGGCGGGGAGCGGATGGTCTCCGCCGGCCTTGAGCGCGTGGTCCGGTCCGAAGATATGGCGGTCATGGGCATAACCGAGGTGATTCGCCACCTGCCGCGCATCTATGGCGAGTTTCGCAAGCTGAAGCAGTCCATTCGCGATCGGCGACCTGACGTCGCGATCCTCATCGACTTCCCCGACATTCACTTCAAGCTGGCCGAGGAGTTGCATCGACTCGGCGTGCCCGTGATCTTCTTCGTCAGCCCGCAGCTCTGGGCCTGGAAGAAGCACCGCATCAAGCTGGTCCAACGCTACGTCGACCGCATGCTGGTGATTTTTCCCTTCGAGGAGCCCTTCTACCGCGAGCGCGGCGTGCAGGCGGAGTTTGTCGGCCATCCCCTTGCCGAGCTGGCTCAGCCCAGCATCTCCCGCGAGCAATTCGCCCGTGAAAATCGGCTTGAGCCCGAACGGACATGGATCGGCCTGCTGCCCGGCAGCCGGCCCAAGGAGATCCGCGACAACTTGCCGGAGACTCTTGAGGCGGCCTGGAACCTGACCGATCGCGAAGGGCCCGCCGACCGCGTGGGAAAAGCCCACTGCGAGTTTGAGTTCCTTCTTCCGCTTGCGCCCACGCTGAACGCCGAACAGCGCGCCGAGGTGCTAGCCATCGTGGAAGAAAGCGGCTGCGGACTCGACATTCGCCTTGTCGACGATGCCCGAGCCGCCCTGTTCCACGCACGTGCCTCCGTCGTAGCCAGCGGCACCGCAACCGTTGAAGCCGCGCTCATTGGCAACCCATTTGTCGTGGTCTACCGGGTCTCAGCCCTCACCTACGCCATCGCCAGGCGCGTGGTCACAGTGCCCCACGTGGCCATGGCCAACCTTATCGCAGGCAAGCGCATGGTCCCCGAGCTGATCCAGAACGACTTTACAGCGGAAAACATCGTAACGGAAATCGAGCGTTTGCTACCCGACGGCCCTCCAAGAGAGTCCATGATGGAGGAGCTTCGGGCCATCCGAAAGCTGCTGGCGACCGGAAAACCCGATGCGGGCGGCGCCATCGAACGGGTGGCATCGATTACTCTGGACGAGATTCGAGCCGCTTCCCCGAAGGTGCTTGAAGGACCGAGTTGAACAGCCCGTGCAATCCTGATTCCGGCATGGCCTGATTCCCGCATGGCTCGATTCGAGTCCCAAAGGTTCCGGAATGGAAGGGCACGACAACATCTGTACTAAGAACGGCTGCGTAACTATGAAGGCTGCGATGCGTAAACAAAGATTTGAACCACTGATTGAATTGACTGGACTTGGCCGGTTCTTTCGCCGGACGACTCTTCTTCCCGCCATGGCCTCCGGCCTCGCGATGGCGCTCCTGGCCACCCTCCCGATGGCTGGGCAGGAGTTGGCCGTTCCGCAGCGCGTCGAGCGGCCGACGCTCAACATCACCGGCTACAAGATCGACGCCGAGATCGACACCGCCACCCATCACCTGGCCGCCAAAGCCACCGTCACCTTCACCGCACCGGAAAACGCCGACCTGGTCAGCTTCGGATTCCATCCCGCGCTCAAGGTCACCAAAATCACCGACGAGCACGGCAAACTGCTCACCGGCGACCGCTCTGCCGACGGCACCATCCGTGTCACGCCCGCCTCACCCATTGTCAGGAACACTCCGGAAAACTGGACCTTCGAATACGAAGGCGTGATCACCGGCAGCGAAGACGGCCCAGTCGAGGGCTTGAAGCTGGCTGCCATTCAAGAGCCGATCACCTACCTGCTTTACCCGGCGCGCTGGTTTCCCATGACCGGCTACCTAACCGACCGGTTCACCGCTGAGATCCACATCCGCGTGCCCCAGGGAATGAAGGTGTTTGGCAGCGGCGGCAAGGGAAAGCCCACCTCGGGGACGCTGGCCAGTGGCAAGCCAGGCGACCAGTGGGACTTCAACTGGAACAAGCCCGGATTCCCCGGCACCATCATCGCCGGCCGCTATGTGGAGCCCGCTACAGCCGGGGCAGCGAAGGTGTATCTCACCGTCAGCCATCAGGCCTCCGCCAACCAGTTTGCTCAGACGGCTGCCAAGGAATTCGACTTCTTTACCGACACCTTTGGAGGCCCCGAGTCGGAGCACCTGAACGTCGTCGAGCTCCCTGACGACACGCTTCCCGCTGTCTGGGCGCCGGAGCTGGCCGCCATTCTGGGCTCCCGCGTCGGCGATAAGAGCGGCGTCCGGCTACTCGCAAACACCATCGCCCACCAGTGGTGGGGATCGGAAGTAAGCCCTCGCACCCTCAACGACGCATGGATATTCAACGGCATGGCCCGCTACGGCGAGCTGATGTATGTGGAAGACGAGAACGGCCGAGGCGCGATGAACACAGCGCTTCAGGACGTGGCCGCGGGCGCGCTCGCCTACGACACGATTCCCCTCTCCAGCGCCGGGCGACAAAATCCCTTCTCCCCCGAATTCCAGTCCATGACGCTGGAAAAAGGCGCCATGGTCTTCCACATGTTGCGCTGGGAGATCGGCGACAAGGCCTTCCTCGCCACACTGAAGGGCGCCCTCAGCCAGTACACCGACAGCAGCATGCGCGCCTCCGACTTCATCAAGGTGGCAGAAGCCCAAAGCCAGCAGCAGCTCACAGCCTTCTTTGCCCAGTGGATCGACGGGACAGGCGCGCCCCAGTTCACCAACAAGTACGCCGTCTACCGCCTCGGCAACAACAAGGGCTTCCGCACCATCGGCGAAATCCAGCAGGATCTCGACCTCTTCCGCATGCCGGTCGACCTACGCGTTGAGACCGACGGCAAAACCGAAAACCAGAAGATCGACGTGGTGGGCACCGATACGCAGTACGTCGTGGACACCTTCGGCCGTCCGCGCCACATCAGCATCGACCCCGGCAATTGGGTGCTCAAGTCCACGCCTGACCTGCAGGTGCGCATCGCCATCCTCAAGGGTCAGCAGTTGGTGGCGCAGGGCGACCTGCCTGGGGCGCTCACCGAATACCAGAAGGCCCTCGAGGTGAACCCGAACAGTTCGCTGGCCAGCTATCGCATCGGCGAGCTGCTCTTTACACAGCGCAACTACCAGGCCAGCGTGAACGCCTATCGCGACGCTCTGCGCGGCGACGGCGAACCGCGCTGGACGGAGGTCTGGAGCCACATCGC
>PMXB01000242.1 GCA_003165935.1 Acidobacteriaceae bacterium
CTTTGGGTGCCTGATGCGGCGAATCACCTGGTTGGGTACCTGAGCATCTGGATCTGGACGGCGGCACTTTCCGCGGCCTTGATTGGAACAGAGATGTACGCGCGCACGCGGCGGATTCATTCAGGCATGGCGGACGAGATGATCCGCATGGCCGTTGAACAGTTTCTGCCGTCGGCGGGTGTTGGCGGGCTAGTCACGTTTGTGCTGGTCCGGTTTGTGCCGGGATCGCAATGGATGCTTCCGGGAATCTGGCAGATCATTTTCAGCCTGGGCATATTCTCGTCGGTCCGTTTTTTGCCTCGAACAATGGCAGTGGCAGGAGGCTGGTATTTGTTGACCGGGCTGAGTTGTCTTGCGCTGGCAGACAACCGCGCGCTTTCTCCATGGGCCATGGGGCTGCCTTACGCAGCGGGGCAGCTAATTGTGGCGGGGATTCTGCTCTTCGATTCGCAGGAGGCGAAGGATGAAGCCTAAGGTTCCCACCAGCGAAGGGCGATTTGCATATGAGGGTCTGGACCGCGTGATTCACGAACGCGCACGGTTGAGTGTGCTGACATCGCTGATTACGAATCCAAAAGGACTGGCATTTGGCGATCTGAAGCAGCTTTGCGCACTTACCGACGGCAACCTGAGCAGGCATTTGAGCGTGTTGGAAAAAGGAAAGATGGTTGAGATCGTGAAGAAGCAGGATCGCAATCGCCCGCTGACGATTTGCCGGATCACGGCTTCAGGGCGCAAGCGCTACCTCGAATACCTTTCCACGCTTGAGCAGGTGGTGAAGGATGCGGCGAAGGGAAACGTGGATGAAGCCGCGACAACCATGACGCGCGGCCTGACGACATCCGAGGCTTGAGCCTTTTTTTTGTGAATTTACTTTGCGGTGCAAAGTGATTAGAGAAGCGCAACATTCAACGACAAGAAAGTGAAAGGGGAGATAAAGAGATGAGTGACGCAACACTTTTCCAAACGGGCAATTACACCAACTTGAAGTCGAGATCAATGGGCTTGAAACTGATGGTGGTGTGCGCGCTGGCGCTGGTTATGACCATTCCTTCGTTCTTTGTTGGAAGCCTGGTGGATGACAGGAGCCAGGGGGCGGAGAACGCCGCTCGACAAACGAGCAACCGGGCGAGCGGCCAGCAGACGCTGCTCGGTTCGCCCATCAAGACGGTGGATTCTTACCGATCGATCAACCGATCGCTAAAGTATGTGCTCCTCTTCCTGGGGCTGGTCTTTCTCACCTACTTCATCTTCGAAGTGACGACTGGCAAGAGGGTTCACCCTGCGCAATATCTGCTGGTAGGCACAGCTCAAATCATTTTTTATCTGCTGCTGCTATCGATCGCGGAGAAGATTGGATTTGATTTTGCTTATCTGATTGCCGCCGGCGGGACAGTGGGATTGCTCTCAGTGAATGCGGGATGGATCTTTAACAGTCGCGCGCAGGGAGTGAGGGCGCTGGCGGTCTTCAGCTTGCTGTATACGCTGATTTATATGCTGCTGCGCATGCAGGACGACGCGTTGCTGATCGGCGCGATCGCCAGCTTCGTAGCAGTGGCTGCAGCGATGTATTTCACACGGAAGATCGACTGGTACAGCTCGCTGCCGGTAACTGGCCCTCCCGCATAACAAACTGCATGGATCGCTCGGATCGGCGAGCGGGAGGAACATCATCGTGCCAAACGGATCAAACGAAGGGCTGCACGTGGCCATCATCATGGATGGGAATGGGCGGTGGGCGACGCGACGTGGATTGCCACGGGTCGCCGGCCATCGTGCGGGTGTGGCGGCAGTGCAACGAGTAGTGGAACGGGCACTGGACCTGGGCGTCCGGTGCCTGACGCTCTATGCGTTCTCCTCGGACAACTGGCGGCGGCCGGCGCCTGAGGTGCAGAGTATCTTCTGGTTGCTGCGCGCATTTCTGCGGTTGGAGACGAAACGGTTGAGGCAGCGCGGCGCGCGGCTGGAGATTATTGGCAGGCGCGATCGACTGGCGGAATCGGTTCTGCGCGAGATTGAGAAAGCAGAAAGCGCAACGGCGATGGGACGCAACATTCATGTGCGGGTTGCGATCGACTATTCGTCGCGCGATGCCATCACGCGAGCTGCCGCGGGCGCGGCCGCTGTACTCGAGCATGAGCGAGTTCCCTCCGCCGAACTGCTTGCGACCATGATGATGGAGACGATGAACACGCAGAGCGCGGATGTGGATCTGTTGATACGGACCGGCGGTGAGAAGCGGCTATCGGACTTTCTGCTGTGGGAGTCGGCGTATGCAGAGCTGCTGTTCACCGATCGCATGTGGCCTGATTTTGGCGAGGCAGATCTGGAGGCAGCGCTGGAGGAGTTCAAGCGGAGGGAGCGGCGGTTTGGGGGGGTGGTGAGCGTTGAGCCGCAAACAGCCGTGGCTTCGATTGGGAGTGGACTGTGATGGCTCCAGGCACAACTCGATCAGTGTTGCGATTGGCCGGGTTGCTCTGGAATGCCGGGTTCGTCGAGAATCTGCACGGCAGTTGCGGGGCCGAAGTTTGCCCAGTCCCAGAGGACCCAGACGACTTTCTTTTCCGGCGTGACTTCGACTAACTGGGGGCCCTTACCATCTTCGCCGCGCGAGCAGATGATGGTGTTTCCGTTGGCCAGGCGCGTGGCGGTTTGGGTGTTGATGAAGCGGAAAGGCTCGGGCAGATCGGTGGGCCTTAGCTCCCACACGGTTTCCTTTTTGGGGTTGACCTCGCGGGTGAGAATGTCCTGCTCGTCGGTGATGAGCGTGTTGCCGTTTGGCAAACGGACAGCGGCCCAGGGGCTCTTGATCTCGTAGCGCCAGATCTCTTTGAAGTTCTTGTCGTATTCGACAACCTGGTTCATCTCAAGGAAGGAGGCAAGATAGGTTCCCTGCGCGGTATAGCGCACGCGGCGAAACTCACCATGGACAACGTGTTGGTCAGTGAGGCTGGGCGCGGGGAGCGGGTGGTCGACGAGGACTTTGTTGGTCTTGATGTTGACGACCAGGACGCGGGGCGGCAGGCCGTTGAGGACAAACATGACCTTGTCGCGGCCGATGGGCTGGCAGGTGTGTACCTCGGTTCCCGCAGGGGCGTCGTAGCGCCAGACGACCTTCTTGTCCGGCGTGACCTCGGCCACATATTGCATGCGTGAGAAGAGGATGTTGCCGTTGGAAAGCATCCACACGTCGTCATACTCCCAGCCGGTGCCGGTGGAGTATGTCCAGACGATCTTGCCGTTGTTGACGACGAAGATCTTGTTGTAGCCCTCGCCAACATAGAGCATGGGGTGCTGAGCGATGCCATTGCCGGGCAGGCCGGACGGGATGGGCTTGTCCCAAACGCGCGGTGCGACGGCGGTCTCCGCGGGACCGAGGTCGGGAACGCCGGGAGCGGAGAAGCGACTCAACTGGCGCATGAGCGGGGATGGTTTGGCGCTTGGCGCGGTTTGGGCGGTGACGGATAGGGTGAGTACGGTACAAGCGACGATGGCTAGCGAGACGGCAGGCACAGATAGCTTACGAAGATGCACGGGTTTTTCCTCGCGACCATGCTACACCTGCAGAGCGGACTGGCTTCACAAGGAGCGCAGGGGCGGCATCCACTCAGAACAGGTCGGGGATGCT
>PMXB01000231.1 GCA_003165935.1 Acidobacteriaceae bacterium
ATCGCATCCACTGCTGCCTTGTCCGTCCGGCCGTGCGCCAGGGCATAAGTCCACAGCCCCATCGGAGCAACCTGGCTCCAGCTTTCTGCCGGTGGCGAGTCAAGCATGGGAAGGAAAGCGGCGTAGTTCGCCAGAAAGTAATCGCCGTAGGCCTTTTCCCCGGTCGTCCGAAAGAGTTCCGCCGCCGCCCACTGCCTCTCATCGCTGCAGTTCGAGTCGCCGTATTCGCCAGTAGACACGCCCTTCGGATTGCGAAAAATCACATTCGGGTTCTTCTCCGCCCACGCAAACGCCTGCCGCGCCGCTTCGAGCGCTTTTGCCGCGAACTTGGCGTCGTAGGGCTTGTAAACCCGCGCAGCAATCGCCCCCACCGCGCCCAGGTCAGCCGATGCGCAGGTACTCTTGTACGGTGCCGATCCCGTCCCGATCACTTCGCTCGGCAGGTGGTCGTCCTGCGGTTGCTCAAATCCATCGAAGTGCTCGCTGGTCTGCTTGTGCCACACGCCGCCGTCGGAGTCCTGCATCTTCAGCATCCACTCCAGGTTCCAGCGCGTCTCGTTCAGAATGTCTGGCGTGCCATTGCCCGACTCCGGAATCTTCAGGTTGATGCTCTTCAGCTTCTTTCCATAAATCTCCCATGCCCACATCAGCGTGCCGGTAGAGATGCTGGAGTTGACAATGTAGCGGCCGTAATCGCCCGCGTCGTGCCAGCCTCCAGGATTGTCGGACGGACCGCTCTTGCCGGAAGAAGCATGAAACTCTCCGTGCAAATGGCAAGCCGGGTGCGAATATCCCGGAAACTCCGGCCCCATGTCCACGGCCGTCCCGCAGCGCTGCCCATAAAAGCCCCGCATCGCCAGGTAGTAGGCTCGCTCAAACACGTTCTTCCCCAGCGTGAAGTTCCAACTCCGCCCCACCCCCGGAACCAAGATGTAATAGCTCCCCGCTTTGTGAAAGTTTGAAAAGTCCGCCGCCTGCACCTGCTCGCCCGTATCCGCATCAGCCACCGGAGCGGAGGCCTTTCCCTGCCACACAACCGCATCGTTGCTGGTTTGCCGAATCTCAAAGGCCTGTGCCGGGCTTCCCGCCGAAACGGGGCCCCCAGCCGCAATACTGATCAGCGCCACCTTGGGTCCGTCCACCGGATAGCCCACCTGGTCCACCTTGATGACCGTGGTTGCCTTCGGAGCAGCCTTTGCCCCTTCGGCCATGCCCGTCTCAGCCTTCACCATCGCACCATGAACTCCCAACAGTGCACCGATTACTGCCAAAATCATGAGTTGATTGCGAAAACGCAGGACGAATGAGGGCAGAAAGAACGAGCTTGCCATAGACCAGATTCCCCTTGCTGAACCAGCCAGAGTCGCGCAAAAGTCGCTTCCAGTGCAGGCCCTCAATGGGACCGATCACTTCACTCCCTGCGCAAACTTTCCTGATTCTCTCGGCGCAAATACTTTTTCACATTCCTGTGAACAATGGCAATCGATTTAATCACAAATCAGCCGCCACCAAAGCCTCTGCAAAAACGATTGATTGGCTTTAGTGCGAAGACTATACTAAGGCGATTCTCCACAGCACCCGCAATTCGCCACATGTTGTGCGAGACCGTAGGCCCTGCCATCTGCTCACCCAATCGGGCAGCCCCGGCACAGGTTTCAAGATAACGTCACCGTAACCGGCGCAGGCAAAGCCTCAAAGCCAACCGGCAAGACGTGGCACAGAAAACGAGGGAAAGCATTCAATGAAGTACGGATACTTTGACGATCGCAATCGCGAGTACGTAATTACCCAGCCTGACACTCCTTTGCCGTGGATGAATTACCTCGGCTGCCAGGCATACTTCGGCATCATCTCCAATACCGCTGGCGGCTACTCCTTCTATCGCGATGCACGGCTGCGCCGCATCAGCCGCTACCGCTACAACCAGGTTCCCTTCGACGTTGGCGGCCGCTACATCTACCTGCGCGACGACGAGACCAACGAGTTCTGGTCGCCAAGCTGGCAGCCAACCCAGAGCGACATCCTCGAATACACCTGCCGCCACGGCATGGGCTACACCACCATCGGCTCCAGCTACAAGGGCATCGAGGCCCACACCCGCTACTTTGTACCGCTCGACGAAAATCTCGAGATCTGGCAGTTAACCGTCACAAACCACCGCAGCACCCGCGCCGCCCTCAAGGGATTTGCCAGCATCGAATTCTGCCTGTGGGATGCGCAGGACGACGCCACCAACTTCCAGCGCAACTTCAATACCGGCCAGGTCGAGGTGGAAGACGGCGTCATCTACCACAAGACCGAATATCGCGAGCGCCGCAATCACTTCGCTTACTTCGGCTGCTCCGCGCCAAGCCGCTTCGATACGCAGCGCGAAGCTTTTCTCGGCCGCTACCGCGGTTGGGACAAGCCAAAGTCCGTCGAAGCCGGCGAGCTTACCAACTCCATCGCCCACGGCTGGTCCCCCATCGGCGCGCACCAGGTCAGCATCGATCTCGAGCCAAATGAGACCGCCCAGTTTGTCTTTGTGCTGGGTTACCACGAAAACCCTGTCGAGAAAAAGTTCGATCCGCCCGGCTCACAGATCATCAATAAGCGCACCGTCAAGCCGGTGATCGCCAAGTATCTAAGCCCGGCCGGCGCAGATGCCGCATTTGAAAAGCTCCGCCAATATTGGGAGACCACGCTCGGCATCCTCCAGGTGCAAACCCCCGACGCCCACACCAACCGCATGGTCAACATCTGGAATGCCTACCAGTGCATGGCCACCTTCAACATGTCCCGCTCAGCCTCGTTCTACGAGTCGGGCATCGGCCGTGGCCTCGGCTTCCGCGACTCCAACCAGGACCTCCTCGGCTTCGTCCACATGGTCCCGTCCCGCGCTCGCGAGCGCATCCTCGACCTCGCCGCCACGCAGCTTCCCACAGGCGGCGCATACCACCAGTACCAGCCCCTCACCAAGCGCGGCAACAACGACATTGGCGGCGGATTCAACGACGATCCNNCACTGGCTGATCATCGGCGTCAGCGCCTATCTCAAAGAGACCGGCGACTGGAGCATCCTCGACGAGCCCGTTCAATACGACAACGAGCCCGGCTCAGAAAAGCCGCTCTACGAACACCTCCAGCGCAGCTTCAACTACACCCTGGAGCGCCTTGGACCACACGGCCTCCCGCTTATCGGCCGCGCCGACTGGAACGACTGCCTCAACCTCAACTGCTTCTCTGACACTCCCGGCCAGAGCTTCCAGACCACAACCAATAAGGATGGCAAGGTCGCCGAGTCTGTCTTTATCGCTGCCCTTTTTGTCTACGCCGGTCGCGAGCTTGCCGCCATCGCCCAGCACCGCGGCCTTGAAGCTGAGGCGAAAAAATACATCGGCGAAACCGAGAAGCAGCTTGCTGTCATCAACGAGCACGGCTGGGACGGCGAATGGTTCCTCCGCGCCTACGACGACTTCGGCGCAAAGATCGGCTCCAACGAATGCGCTGAAGGAAAAGTCTTCATCGAGTCCAACGGCTTCTGCGCCCTGGCCGGAATCGGTCTCGAAGACGGCAAAGCCCTGAAGGCAATGAACGCCATGCGCGACCACCTTGCCACACCTCACGGCATCGTCGTGCAGCAACCTGCATACTCCAAGTACTACCTGCAGCTTGGCGAAATCTCCTCCTACCCGCCCGGCTACAAAGAGAACGCCGGCATCTTCTGCCACGTCAACCCCTGGGTCATGATCGGCGAAACCCGCCTGGGCCGTGGCGATGCGGCCCACGACTACTACACCCGCATCAACCCATCCGCGCGCGAAAACATCAGCGAACTGCACCGTTGCGAACCGTACGTCTACGCGCAGATGATCGCAGGCAAGGATGCGCCCACATTCGGCGAAGCCAAGAACTCCTGGCTCACCGGCACCGCCGCCTGGAACTACTACGCCATCACGCAATGGATTCTCGGCATCCGCACCTCGCTCTCGGGCCTTGAAATCGCGCCTGTGATTCCAAAAAACTGGCCTGGCTTCACCGCCAAGCGCGTCTTCCGCGGCGTCACTTATTCCATCACCATCCAGCGCAAAGGCCCGGGCAACTCCATCTCCCTCACCGTCGATGGCGCACCTGTCACCGGAAACGTCGTGCCCATCCCAACCGACGGCCGCAAAGAAGTCAACGTCGTCGGAATCTTGACCTAACCGTGTAGCGCCGGTCTCCAGACCGGCTGTCCTGGCGGCGTCCCCGCCGCCAGCCGATGTTCGCACCGACAAACACCCTCGACAGGTCACATATCTCGCGGGTGCCCCATCCTAAACGCGTCCTTTTGCGTTTAGGGTGGGAAACAT
>PMXB01000366.1 GCA_003165935.1 Acidobacteriaceae bacterium
GTGTACCATTTGCCGCGCTCCAGCAGCACCACGCTCAATCCCGCAACCGACAACTCCTTGGCGACGATCCCCCCCGCCGCGCCCGCTCCCACCACCACCGCATTCACTCGATTCATCGGCGCGGCTCCCCGGGATCGTTCAGGGTCAGGTCATATTGCGCTCGCCCCAGCAGCGGCGGGTCGCCCAACCCCAACATCTTCCAGCTCGTTTCGTCGCGGTTGCCGCCGTGTCGCGGCGAACCGTAGTACCCCTCCAGAGTATGGTTGCGAACCATCTCAAAGAACCCGTGGTGGTCGCGCTCCAGGTCCGTCACCACCGCCAGTTGATCGGCGCCCTCCAGATCGGCCATCTCCTTGCCAAATCGCTTCCGGCTCTGCGCCTCCGCCTGCTCAAGACCGTCACGATACGCGTCCTGATGCGGGCGGTAGTGCCGCACCAGTTGTTTATCGATGTAACTGTGTACCCCGGCCTCGGACGCGGATGGAAAATCATCCTTGGGAATAATCTGGTCGCAGATTGCCTTGAGCGTTCGCCCCTGTGCTTCGGTGAAGAACTCCCACCCGGCACCTGATTTCGGGCCGCACCCGGCAGCCAGAGCCGCGCCGCCCAACGATCCAACGGCCACAAACTGCCGCCGCGTTATTCCTTCTGATTTGTCCCCCAAATCCATCCGCAATTCCCCTCCCGGCCCGCCACAGAACACTTGCCCTTCCTGTGTCAACTTTGGACCCAAGGATACTATCTGCCCATCCTTCGTGTGCGAACAGTAAGCAGTCTGTAGCGCCCGTCACAGGCTGGTCGCAGGCGCGGCGAAACCTGCGTTCAAAACCACGGCGCCAAACAAGATTGGCCGCGCCCTTTTGGGGAACGGCCCGCTTGAATTGCACTCTGAGTCTCGCTCTGAGAGTTCTTCGTACTCGCTACGGAAGCGTCTGACAGAGCGCCAGCGTCGCCGCATTCGCTGCGCCAGGCAGATAGCATGGTTGACCAAAGCCCGGCACCCGGCTCGTGATAAAGCTATTCCCCGATGAGCCATTTTGCGTGGTCACGCGCACATCCACGACGTTGCCCTCAACCAGAACACTTGTATCCACCAGGTCAATATCCGTGCGGACGATCGTAAGGAACGGGCTGTCCGGCGAAGCCGCATAAACTTTGCCGTACAACGAGTTCTGTGTTGAGACTACGGTCCGAGGATGGCCGTTCACAGGCAATGCCTTCTCGAACGTGTGGCTGGTCAGGTTCACAATGCTGACCGTGCCGTCAGTCTGATCTGCGGTGTAAGCCCGGCTTCCGTCTGCAAGGGCTGTCACGCTGGCTGGATTCTTTCCCACGGGAATGGTGAATGTCGTGCCAAACGTCGCGCTGTCGTTGCCGTACTGATCCAGGCTTACGTCAATTACACTCACCGAACTACCATCGTAGTTGGCGACCACAAGCTGGTTGGTCGCAGAGTTGTATTCGGCAAATACCGGTCCTGCAATCGTCCCCATCCCGGCTGTTCCGTTGGGCGGAGTCACGCCCGTTGCCTTCACTGCGCTGGTTGAGAGCGGCAGTACTGAATGGCAGATGACCGTCGCTCCCGTCTGGCCGGTAAACGGTGTGCAACTATTGAGCGCGTTCGTCTGGCCGTTGATCACCGTGATGCTGTCGTCGCCGCGGTTTAGCACGAATACGCGCCTGTTGTCAGGGCTCGCAAGCCCATACACCGGGCATCTACCCGCCGGGATCTTCGCTGAAACGGTATACGTCGAGGTCTCTATCGAATCCACCTCACCTGCCGAGGCTGTGCTTGGCGACAGGTTGCAAGTCACGGCGCTCGCCACGTTCCCTCCCTCGCTGTTTCCCTGGCTGATAGCGTAGTCGCGCTGCGATGCCTGGGAAGAGCCGATCATGATAACAGGGGTAGGAGCCACCGGGATGGAGAGTTTATACGAAGCAGGAAAGCCATTGAACACATCGACCGAATTGTTGCTCAGGTCGGTCGCGTACAACCCGGCTGAAGGCGCAAAGAAATTGACTAGTTGGAAGGTCGGAACCAGCGTCGTGTAGGTGACGTTCTTAGCCTGCAGCGAAGTGCTGACGGGAAAGTTGCTCAGGGTCCCGTCGGAGTTTACCGTGTAGCCATTGGCGCCGTATTCGTCGATGGAGAAGGTAGTCGGACCGGGGCCGATCGGAGCCTGGGCAAGTACCGTATCGCCCGAGTAGTCGATCACCGTCACGATGCCCGGCGAGGTGAGTGCCGGCGAAGAGACAACTATGGCATAGGAGGGGGGCTGGGACGCGGGTCCGGTGGTATTGACTGGGGTAATGACTGGCCGGTAGTTCGTGCCACACCCGGCAACCAGAGCAGCAGCCGCGCAGACCGCCCCCAAATGGACCAATCGCGCGCGCGCCTGGCCTGAATTCATCGAAAAAAGCCTCATTCAGAACGTTCCTGCTTCCAAGTTGATTGTAAATCAGTTGGACGGGCCAACATGGCGGAACGGTATCGTCGGACGCACAAGCGCAGTTGGAAAACTCCACCCCATGGCCGCGCTGAGGCACGCCCATGGCGTCAAGTCCGAACCTTGGCTGAAAACGGGTTCGCTTAGCGTCCCACGATTTCCACAACCTTCTCGTCGGACCCGCTCCACGCCGGGCTCCCCGTATGGCTCAGCTTGCCCGTAGCCTCGTTCCACTTGAGCTCCGTCACTGAGCCCGCTCCCTGCTCGTATGCATAGGTCTTGCCATCGTCGTTAAATAGCGTGAAGCTCGCGTCGGCTCCCGGATACACCTTCACCTTCTCGATCGCCTGCGTCTCGTGCGTGCTCTCGACCGCAGCCCCTATCGGGATGATCGAACCGGCCCGCACAAACAAAGGGATCCTATCGATGGGCGCATCCACGGTGATCGTCTGTCCGCCCTTCACCCTTTCGTTTGTCCAGTAGTTGAACCAGTCCGCCCCGGCCGGCAGATATACCTCGCGTTGCGTCGCGCCCTGCTCCCCAACCGGCGCCACAAGCAACGCCGGCCCGAACATATACTCATCGCGCAGGTCTGCAACCTTCGGATCGTTGGGAAAGTCCAGCGGCAGCGCTCGCATGAATGGTGCCCCCGTAACCCACGTGTGGTAGCCGAGCGAGTAGATGTATGGCATGAGCGTGTAGCGCAGCCGCAAGTATTTCTCCAGAATCGGCTCCGCCTGGCTGCCGTAGGACCACACCTCGTTCGCCAAGCGACTGCCGTGCGCCCGGAATATAGGCAAGAAGCTCGCGTACTCAAACCATCGCGTGTACAGCTCCGGGTAATCGTCGTAGCCCCCCACGTTGGCCCGGGCGTCGCTCGGGTCGAGCAGCGGCGGATGTGCCGGGTGATGCTCGGCCGGCAAGTATTCCCAGCCGCCCGTGTCGTTTGACCAGTAGGTCAGCCCCGATGCCGCAAAATTCAGGCCGGTAGGAATCTGCCTGCGAAGCGTATCCCACGTCGGCTGAATGTCGGAAGACCAGAAAAACGCGCCGTTGGCCTGAGCGCCCGTATATGCATCACGCGAAAGAATAAGTGCCCGCTTGTTCGGCTCGTCCTTGCGATAGCCGTTGTAAAGCGCGGCAGTGTGGAACAGAGGGTAAACATTGAAGAATTGCGTCCCAGGCCCGATGTGGAAGTACGCGCCGTTGACAGGCAGATCCGGCTCAGTCTGGTCGGCCCACAATGAATCGAACCCCAGGCTCATGATGTTCTCGTGGATCGTCTTCCACCACCACGCTGCGGCTTCCGGGTTTGTCGTATCGATGTCCGATCCCGCGCGGTCGTAAGGCAGCCCGTCAATCGGCGTTCCATCCGCCAGATGCGTGAACCACCCGTTCTTCCGCAGCATCGCATAGTATCGATCCTCGGGAATAAACCGCGGCCACACACTGATCATCGTCTCGAATCCCATCGCGTGGAGTTGCTTGTTCATCGCCACGGGGTCGGGCCAGTCCTTCGGGTCCATGTCGATCTGCCCCATCTTTGTGTAGTGGAACCAGTCCACCACCATCACATCTGCTGGCAGATGCCGGTCACGATAGCCCTGCGCAGCAGCCAGCAACTCTTTCTGCGTCAGATAGCGTTGCTTGCATTGGATATACCCATAAGCTGCCTTGGGCAGCAAGTGCGTAGGCCCGGTCAACAGCTTGTAGCCCGCATAAATCTCGTCCGCCGTTGCGCCGGCAATCACGAAGAACGACACGCGATCCCCAACTTCAGATGTCCACTTCGTCCGCTCGTTAAATCCCGTCTCAATGGTCGTCCTCGAGGGGTTGTCCCACAACAATCCATAACCCTTGTTCGTCACCAGAAAAGGAACGCAGGTACTGGGTGCCGCCGCAGCGAGGTAATCGTTCCAGCAACGAACCGTGTGGCCGCGATGGTCGAGAAAACCCTCCTGATTCTCCCCGAGTCCGTAGTAGTGCTCATCGTCCGGAGCGGCAAACGTAGCGCCCACTGTATAAAACTCCGCGTCGCCCGGCCGGCGGTCGCGAAGAATGGCAACGGTCCCCTCTTTCACGTTGGGCTCGTCCTGGGCCCAGCCTTTGAGCTCAAGCAGCGTCTTGCCCTCCGGCGTGCGCAGCGTAATGTGCGTGCCCGGCGTGGAGCCGTTGAAGAATTTGGCGATATCAGCCTGCGTCCTCAGCAGCGGTGTGGTCCGAGGTAGGTCCTTCTCCACCGTGGCCACGATGCGGCTGGACTGGTAAACATTCGCCTTCTCCGTCTCAGTCGCGCTCCAACCAGCCGCGGCGGGAGTCCCGATAATTCCGTAGCCCGGTCCAGCCAGCGCAGGCCCCTTCTTCAGGCTCAGCGTCACCCGCAAAATGTTGTCGGCATAAGGCTCGAGCACGATCGTCTCGCCTTTGCGATCCAGCTCGAGCCGCTGCGCCGGTGCTTGCGCGAAGGCCGCGCCTGTAGAACTCACCAATCCAACCAAACCCAGTGTTCCAGCCAGGAAGGCTGCGCCAATCGCCGAATCTGCGGAAAACCTTTTCATTCGTAACCTCACACACGCCAACCCGGACGGCCAAAGCCGCCGCGCAGATGAGTTTAAACGATTCCCCTCCCCTCATTCCTGCCATGCCGGGTGCCCCATTCTAACCGCGGTCTCTTGCGGTGAGGGTGGGAATCAACGAACCCCAACCCGTCCACCTAAACCAAT
>PMXB01000093.1 GCA_003165935.1 Acidobacteriaceae bacterium
AAACAGCGACTGTCATCCTGAGCGAACGGGGCCCCAAACGCCTTTCAGTTTGGGGGTGGTGAGTCGAAAGCCTGCCCTGAGCAAAGTCGAAGGGGATTTGCTTTTGTTTTCAAGTGGATTCCCGGGACGACACACTAGCGCAAATCCGCCAGGATCCAAATTCGAACGCCATTCACCCGAGGTCCCCATCCATGCTCGAAGTCCAACATCTCTACCGAAGCTACCGCGGCATCCCAGCCATTCAGGATGTAAGCTTTCGCGTGGCGCCTGGCGAGGTCGTCGGCTTTCTCGGTCCCAACGGCGCAGGCAAATCCACCACAGTCAAAATCATCACCGGCATGCTGCGCCCCAACGACGGACACGTCCTATTCGAAGGGCAGGATATTGAGAAAGACATGGTCGCCTTCCGCGCCGCATTTGGATACGTCCCTGAAGAAGCCCACCTCTACACGTATCTATCCGGCCTCGAATACCTGCAACTGGTCGGTCGTCTCCGTGGCCTCAACGAAGCACTCATCGAGGCCAAGGCCACCAACCTGCTCCGCCTTCTCAACCTCGAATCCTGGCAATACTCGCCCATCTCCACCTACTCCAAGGGCATGCGCCAGCGCGTGCTCATCGCCGCGGCCCTGCTGCACGATCCCAAACTGCTCATCTTCGATGAACCGCTCAGCGGGCTCGATGTTGTCTCCGGCCGCCTGTTCAAAGATCTGCTCGAACTGCTTGCCGCTCAGAGCAAAGCCGTCCTCTACATCTCGCACGTCCTTGAAGTGGTTGAGCGGGTGTGTAGCCGGGTCATCGTCATTGCCAAGGGGCGCGTCTTAGCCGACGCTCCGCCATCCGAGTTGACCAGCGTGATGAGTCTCCCCAATCTTGAAAGCGTCTTTGCTCAGTTAGTCGAACAGCAGGACACGCGCCAGACCGCAGAGCAGATGATTGAGGTCATGCAGTATGTCTAGCTCCGACGAATTCCAGCGCCTCTTCATGATGGCGGGGCCGGAGGTACTCTCCCTGAACGCCCAGGCCGCGCTCGGCGCCGTAAAAGTGCCGCAGCGCAGCCAATTCTCGCTTCTCGTGCGCCATTTCCTCGAGCGCTTCTTCAACCACGAAACCGCCTCGCCCGACGGCGACGCCAAGTCCCGCCTGATTCTTATCGCCGTAGCAACTGGCATTCCCGGATTCATGGTCGCTATGTATCTATGGCCGGTCTATCACCCCTTCATCAGTTGGCCGCCCGGCCGTCCCCTCGACATATCCGGGCCACCCTACTGGCTCCAGGTGAATCACCATTTCTTCTTTGTTGTCTACTCATTTGTTGCCATGGGCATCATCACGGTCTTCGAGTGGGACATGTTCTTTCCCGATCTGCTCGATATCTTTGTGCTCACGACCTTGCCGATTCAAGATCGAAGGCTTTTCATGGCGCGCGTTGCCGCCATCACCATCTTCATCGTGGGTTTCCTTCTCGACGCCAATCTTCTTGTGCCCCTGGTTCTTCCTGCAGCCTTCGATCCGCCAAATCTGCCGCGCCTCCTCGCCGGCCACATGCTCGCGGTTCTGGCCGCCGGACTGTTCTCCGCGGTCTTCATCCTGGCGCTGCAAGGCTTGCTTCTTTCTATCCTTGGCGAGCGGTTGTTCCGCCGCCTCTCGCTGCTGCTCCAGGGGCTCTCAATCTCTGTCCTATTGATGCTCCTGCTGTTGTTTCCTGTGCTCTCCAGCGCGGTCCCGGTCCTGCTCCGATCACAGAGCCGGTTTGTTCTATACTGCCCGCCCTTCTGGTTCCTCGGCATCTATCAGCGCGTACTTGAGGGCCCCTCGGCACTCCCCATCTATGGCAAGCTGGCCCAAACCGGGGGCATGGCGCTGCTCATTACCAGCGCCGTGGCCGTGCACGCGTACCCCATCGCCTACCTGCGAAGGGCGCGACAACTCGTCGTCGGATCCGCCTCGCACGACACGCGCGGTTGGGTCGCTCGGCCATTGCACAAGCTGCTAAACGCCACGCTGATTCGGAACCCGATCCGCCGAGCCGTCTTTCACTTCATCGGCCAGACCATCTTCCGCGTCCCTCGCTACCGCATCTATCTTGTGCTCTACGGCGGAGTCGGCCTGTCGGTGGTCGTTGCCAGCGTCCTTCGCCTCACGGTGAAGCACGGCCTCGTCACCACGGAAATCTCACCCGACGGCGTCCGCGCCGCCATCGCCATTGTCGCCTTCTGGACCATCGCCGGGCTGCGCATGGCCTTCGTCTCGCCCGGCAATCGCCAGGGAAGCTGGGCCTTCCGCATCGTCCATGGCAGGCCCCCGAACCTCAACACAGCGTTGCACCTGCTGGGAACCGCCAGACTCTGGACACTGCTCTGGGCCAACCTGATCACATTCTGCGCCTGGCTTTTACTCCGTCCACTCGCCCCGCCGGAACTGCTCACCTGGCCCGCCACTGCCAGTCTCTTGCTCCTTGCCGCCGGCCTTTGCCTGCTGCTCACGGATGCCCTCTTTCTCAATCTCAAAACAGTCGCCTTCACGGGCGAGCCGGCCAGAGAGCAGCCAAACCTGGCCCTCACGCTTCTCAAGTACTTCACCTTTCTCCCTGTCATCGTCGGAGTCCCGGTTGCCTTTGAGCCATGGATCGAAGCGAGTCCTCTGCACTTTGCCGCAGCCGCAGCCGTCATAGCCACCGCCCACTTCGCGCTTCGCGTCCTTCACCGGCGCATCATCAACGAACACTGCAACATGCCCGCCCTCGAAGACGACGAAGACGATTTCCCCTTCAAACTCGGACTCCGCTACTAGTCTCCCAATCGTCCGTCGAGTCGCGGTTTTGAAAGGGCACGGCTTTCGCCGAGCCGCGTTGGCCGCAACCAGGCGACGGCTTTAGCTAAAGCTCAAGCCTTTTGGTCGATGCGTTTTCGGCACGACTGAAGTCATGCCCAGGCTCATGTGGTTGGCGAAGGGGCTACCGGCGCATCAAGTACTGATCTACTTGCGTTTCCAGCGGACGCCGTCTTTGGAGTCTTCGATGAGGACGCCGTTTTCGGCGAGCTGGTTGCGGATCTGGTCGGCGCGGGCGAAGTTGCGCTGGCGCTTGGCTTGGGTGCGCTCGGCTACGAGGGCGTCGATGGCCTGGTCGGTGAAGGCGTCGAGGGCGAGGACGGAGGGGGCGACATCGTCGAGGCGGCTGGTTTCGCGGGCCCAGGCGAGGGCGCGACGGGTGGCGTCGGCGTCGGTGTCGGTGAGGACGTCGAAGACAGCGTCGAAGGCGGCGAGGACGGCGAGGATGGGGGCGCGATCGTCGGCGAGGAGGCGGGCTGGATCTGTATTCGCCCTGTCGAGTGCGGTGTTGGCGGCGCGGACGAGGTCAAAGATGGGAGCGCGGGCCTCGGCGGTGTTGAGGTCGTTAGAGAGGGCATCGATATAGGTTTGGTGGGCCTGGGCGGCGGCGGCCTGGAGATCGGGGTTGGAGCCGGGAGCGAGCGTGGCCTGAGTGAGGCGCTGGTGGAAGGTGCGGAGGCGCTCGATGGCGGCGGTGGCCTCGACCAGGCCGTCGAAGGTGAAGTTGTGCTGATGGCGGTAGGGGACGGAGATGAGGGCGAGGCGGATGGCGGAGGCCTTGTAGCCCTTGAGAAGCAGATCGCGGAGGGTGTAGAAGTTGCCCTCGGACTTGGACATCTTGCGGCCATCGACGAGGAGGAAGCGGACGTGCATCCAGTGGCGGGCGAGGGGCTTGTGGGTGACGGACTCGCTCTGGGCGATTTCGTTTTCGTGGTGGGGGAAGATGAGGTCTTCGCCGCCGGCATGGAGGTCGAAGGTGTCGCCGAGATACTCCATGGACATGGCGGAGCACTCGATGTGCCAGCCGGGACGGCCGCGGCCGATGGGTGTGTCCCATGAGGTTTCGCCGGGCTTGGCGGCCTTCCAGAGAGCGAAGTCGCGGGCGGAGTCCTTCTCGTATTCGTCGACGTCGACGCGGGCACCGTCTTCCATGCCGGCGAAGTCCTTTTTACTGAGCTGGCCGTAGGCGGGGAACGAAGCGAGGCGGAAGTACCAACTGCCGTCTTCGGTCTGGTAGGCCGCGCCGACCTGGGCAAGCTGCTGAACGAGCTGGACCATGCGGTCGATGTGTTCGGTGGCGCGGGCTAGCTGCTCGGGATGCTGGACGCGGAGGGCGTCGAGATCTTCAAGGAATGCGCGCTCGAAGGGGGCGGTGTACTGGCCGATGGAGATGCCGGCGGCTTGGGCGTTGTGGATGATCTTGTCGTCGACGTCAGTGATGTTCATGACGTGGCGGACGGGAATGCCGAGGAGCAGGAGGGTGCGGCGGAGGACGTCAATCTGGAGGAAGGTGCGGAAGTTTCCGATGTGGCCGTAGTCATAGACGGTGGGGCCGCAGGCGTACATGCGAAGCGCAGGGCCTGGGGCGAGACCGGGCTGGGGGACGAGGGTATCGATTTGTCCCGTGAGGGTGTTGAAAAGACGGAGCGGCATGGAGGGAAATGACCTTTTCGATTGTATCAATTGGTGCAGCGGGGCATTCCATACCGGGATTGCGCCTTGGGCTGGCCCGCAGGAGTGCGTGCGGCAGTGGCCTAAGGCTGGCCCGGGCTTAGCGGAAAAGCGCGGGAGCGGGCAGTGGCGGGCTCGCGGCAAGAAAGCGCGCGGCACAGATGAGGCATGGGCCTGAACGTGATCAAGAGCTAGATGGATGGCGGATCGATCACGACCTAGTGATGTTTGCCGCCGCCACCGGAGTGACCGCCGCCAGAGTGGCCGCCGCCGCCGGACATTTTAGGTGCTTTGGGAGCGTGGTAGCTGGGAGCTTTGGGGGCATGGAAGCTTTCGCCGCCATGACCACCGAAGAGGTGGGATCCGCCGGAGGATTCATAGCGCGGAGAGGACTGCTGGAGTCCGCGGGATGCCGGAGCGGAGTAAGAACGCTGGTTGGCGAAGGACTGCTGGTTCCGGTAGGCACCTGAGTTGTAGCCGGGGTTGGAGTAGGACTGGGTGCGGCCGTATTGCTGCTGCGGAGCGGAGTACTGCTGCCGCATGGGCTCGGTGGGGCGTGCGTAGGCATAGTTTTCAGAGCCACGGTAGTTGGAGCCGGCGTTGCCGTAGGCACGGCTGCCGTTTTCGCGGCCGAATTGCTGGCCGGCATAACCATTGGAGGCCCGACCGTAGCCTGACTCTCCGCGAGAGTTTGCGGCGTAGCCGCCAGCGGATTCGCGGCCGAGGGGCATGGGGCGCGACGGCCCGTAGCCGTTGCCACCGAAGTTTCTACCGCGATATCCGCCGCCATAGCCGCCATGGAAGCCACCCCAATGAGCGACGGAGGTGGAGCGTGAGTAATAGGGAGCGTGGTTATAGTAGATGCCGCCGCCATGCCAGTTGAGGCCCCAACCGAGCCAGCCAAAGGCAGCGTGGAAGAATGCTCCGATTGCAATGCCTACACCAAACACCAGGCCTGCACCGACGGCAGCGATGGCGTGGCCAAAGGCATCAACGAGATAGAAGCCGGGATAGGGATTGATGGGCGCACCGTAGGCGTACCAGGGATTGTATGTGGGAACATAGACAACCTGGGGATTGGTGGGCTCGAGCTGAATGTAGCCCTGGTCGTTGGTGACCTCTTGCTGGGGCGTGTTGCGCAGGGTTCCGGCGTTCTGGGCGCGCTGGCGGAGGACCTGGATGGTGGTGAGCACATCCTGAGGCTGGTTGTAGTAGGCGTTGCCGAGGTCGGTGGTCCACTTGAGATCGCGATCCATCATGGCCAGGACCTGAGGGAAGGCTGTAAGGGCTTTGACGCTGGGGTCCCAAGTGGATTGGGCGTCGGCGGCAGCGGCGACCTGGTCGGGTGAGACGCGGCCCATGGCCTGGAGCCAGTGATCGGCGGCGACAACCTGCGCGGGATAGGTGGCTGCGGCGAGGATTTGGGCGATAAGCGCGTCGGGGTAGAGGGCGATGGGGGCGACAAGCTGTTCAAGCTGCTGAGAGGCGAAGCCCTGGTCAGGCTGCTGGTTGAGGTCGGGAGATTGTGGTGCGCCGTACTGGTCGGGATAGGCGCCCTGGTCGGCGTAATCCTGAGGACCGGGGGCCTGCTGCGGATACTGCTTCTGTGCGTAGGGCTGGGCTTGATATCCGGGCTGCTGCTGGTAGCCGGGCTGGTTTTGGTAGGCGGGCTGCTGGGGGGCGTAGCTGGGTTGCGAGCCGTAGTTCTGAATGGGCTGTGCGTAGGGGTTGGGCTGGGCGTACTGGCTGGGATAGGGGCTGTTCTGCTGGGGCCACTGCTGCTGAGCGAGAGCGTCAATCTGGGCGAGCGGGAGCAGGAGCAGTGCCATGCCGAGAGCGACGGAGCGCTGCCAGACAAGGCGCAGATTCTGTTTGGTTTCGCGGCGGGTGAAGAGCGAGAGCAGAGCGGAAGCGGGAGCAGCCAGACGGAATTTCATAATCCCTCACAGCGGCTTCAGTCGAGCCGCCATTCGTTGCGGGGCCGGTCGCCGAAGGCTGGGTTCCGGCCTTTTGGCAACTATTTCGTCCAGGCGGAATGCGGAAGGTGCCAGACCGCAGAGCCGGAGAACGGTTAGTTAGGGTAGACCCAAGTTGCAGGAGTAAGTTGCGGAGGATTTGGGAATTGCCGGGAGACTCAAGCCCAGTAGCGCGGGGAATGCCGGGAGACCAGCGGGTAATTGCTGCACCCGGGCGCTCAGGCATGTTGGGGTTTATCATCGGAGAGGTTGGTGCCGGGAAGAGCGCGCCTTCCAGAGACAATGAGGGGAAAGACAGCGCCGACCGGTCAAGTTGGCTGGTGCTCAGCGTGCCAAAATCGATGATCTGAGCGATCGAGCGACTTCCCCAAAGAAAGAAACGGACGAAGGATGCGAGCGAAGTCAGCGGTAGTGCTTGGCGCCCAGTGGGGCGACGAGGGTAAAGGCAAGATTGTGGACGTGCTGAGCGAGCGGTTCAGCGCGGTGGCGCGTTATGCAGGCGGGCATAATGCCGGCCATACGGTGATTGCCAACGGGCAGAAGATGGTGTTGCAACTGATCCCGTGCGGGATTCTGCGGGCCGGCTGCAAGAACGTGATTGGCAATGGCGTGGTGCTGGACCCGATTTTTCTGCTGGGCGAGGCGCAGAAGCTGCGCGATGCCGGGATTGAAGTGGACGAGCGGCTGTTTATCTCGAACCGGGCGCAGGTGATTTTGCCCTACCACCGGATGATTGAGCTGGCGGCGGAGAGCGCGCCGGGACGGCGGAAGATCGGAACGACGAGCAAGGGGATTGGTCCGGCGTACGAGGACAAGATGTCGCGCGGCGGCCTGCGCGTAGTGGACCTGATGCGCGCGGACCTGCTGAAGACGCACATTGAGACGGCATGCGCGGAGAAGAATGCGATTGCGCGGGCACTGTTTGGGACGGATCCGCTGGACGCGAAGAAGATGTACGAGGAGTACGCAGCGGCGGCTGAAAAGCTGCGGCCTTGGGTGGCCGATACCGGCAAGCTGCTGGGCGACGTGCTGGCTGCGGGTGGCAGCGTGATGTTTGAGGGAGCCCAGGGGACGATGCTGGACATCGACCATGGGACTTACCCGTTTGTGACTTCGTCTTCGGCGGCAGCGGGCGGAGCGTCGACCGGAACAGGCCTCGGACCAATGGCCATTGGAACCGTGATCTCTGTGACCAAGGCCTATGTAACGCGCGTGGGCGAAGGGCCGTTCCCGACCGAGGTTGGCGGGGAGCTGGGCGATCACCTGCAAAGGCGAGGGAACGAGTTTGGCGCGGTGACGGGGCGGCGGCGGCGTTGCGGCTGGCTTGACCTGCCACTGCTGCGCTATTCGAATCGCGTTAATAGCACGGAGTGGCTTGTGGTGACCAAGCTGGACGTTCTGGATGAGCTGGCGGAGATTCCGATCTGCACGGGCTACCGGATCGACGGCAAGATGACGGACGAGGTTCCGGCGGATGTGGCGGGCTTGCAGAAGATTGAGCCGGTGTACACCAGCCTGAAGGGTTGGCAGGAGAAGACCGAGGGAATAACTGAATTTGGGAAGCTTCCGAAGGCCGCGCAGGAGTATTTGCGTTTTCAAGAGAGGGAGAGCGGCGCAAAGATTGGCATGGTCTCAACCGGGCCGGATCGGGAACAGACGATGTTTCTTCCGGAGTATGCGGCGGCGCTCAAGAGCATTTGCGGTTAGGCTAGAGCGTAGACGAGCGTTGAGAAGCGCGGGCCAGGCTAAGGCCGGCACTGGAGAAGAGCAAAGTTCATGGTGAGTTTTTTGGTTCGGTTGAAGTTTGCGCAGGAAGATCGCGCCGACGCGGTGGAGGCGGCGCGGCGCCTTGCGGAGGCTTCGCGCAAGGAGCCGGGGTGTGTGAGCTATGTTCCGCATCAATGTGAAGAGGACATGGACACGATCTTGATCTACGAGCAATACGTAGACGAGAAGGCTCTGCAAGCGCATCGAGAGAGCGCGCACTTCAAGAAGTATGCGGTTGGCGGTCTCTACCAGCGGATGCGGGAGCGAGCCGTGGAGAACCTGATCGCTCTCATTTGAGCTGCTGAGTGCGTCGAATGATAGGACGGGACCGTGAGGGCGACTGGTCTCTGACCTGGGACGCGTTAGACAGGGCCAAAACGGGAGAGGTCCAGCGGTGGAATCGAGAGTGCGCTCGAAACCGATTGACCGGCATGGCGATTCGAGGCTACTATCCGTTACGCCTATGCCCGGACATTCAAGGAAGTGCCCAAAGCGAACCCGTTTGCGCCAGGCAGCGATGGTTGCCGGGGTGTTGCTTTGGCTGGCACCTTCAACGTTTGCGCTCAAGGGTGGGAGCCGATCGACGGCTTGGATGCCGGTTGGTTCGCAACAGATGCCGAAGGGGCAGCAGCACCAGAGCAGACATGAGATTGACCAGCTTGAGGATGTGTGGCGGAACGCGATCCTGAAGTCGAATACCGTTGCGATGGATCGACTGCTGGCGGAAGACTACCTGGCGATTACGGCATCAGGGCTAGTGCAGACCAAGGCGCAAACACTGGCAAATCTGAAATCGGGACGCATGCACATGGCGTCTTTGAGCGTCTCAGACCGAAAGGTCAGGTTTTACGGAAGGACCGCGGTTGTGACTTCACTGGCTCAAGTGCAAGCCAACACACCCGATGGTGAAATATCGGGGAACTATCGGTACATGCGTGTATATGTGCGGGACTCGGCTGGAGTTTGGAAGATTGTGAGTTTTGAGGCGAGCAAGATACGCGAGCCGGACGAGCGCAGGTAATGATGGGTCCGACCCTGGGCAGACGAACTGGTGTTTGGCTCCGGTTACTCTAGTTGGTCAGTGTGGGTACCATCGAAACGCTCCCTCCAATCCTGGTCGTCCTCGTCTGCCATCTCCTGGTCTACTATTTGGACAACTGGGCCCGCCAATCGGGGTGGGGCGTAACCGCATCCCTCCTCCCATTACCCATACAGCCTGGGGAAACACGGCTTCAACCCAGGTTTTGAAGTTCGATTCTTGTGCGAAGCGTGCATGCTTGAACGCAGGTGCGCATGAAGACAACTGGGAGCGAAACGAATGGAATCGAATCGCAGGGTGACGCTGAAGTTCTTCTCGCTCTTGTTTCTCTTGCCTGGAATCGCGGGGCTGATTGTTTCGGCGATGATCTCACTGAACTACGGGAACACGATGCCCAAGTGGCCGGTCCCGGAGCAGTCGCGCACGGTGCCACGCAGCATCAATGGCCAGGTGATCTACCAGACCGAGGAAGAAGATCGGCGGCTAAACGAGATAGAGTTCGCTTCAGTGGGCGTGTTTCTGGTGGGCGCGTCGCTGGGGCTGGTTTACCTGGCCAAGTGGGGCATGGCACGTGCGATTGCGTCGGATGATGAAGACGCAGCGAACGAGGCTTAGATCGCAGGGTAGTGGCGAGGCGCGGGGAACTAGAATATAGCGATGCCAGAGCTGCCCGAAGTAGAAACGATTGCGCGGGGCGTGGATGCGCGGGTGCGGGGAGATCGCATCGCCGAGGCCTGGTTCAGCAGTCACAAACAACCGTTCAAGACAGCGGCATTGACGCAAGCCAGAGGCCTGGCTGGGCGAACGATCGTGAGCGTTCATCGGACGGGGAAGCATATTGTTTGCGAGCTAGGCGAGGCTGGCACGAACGAGACAACGGCCCAGTGGATTGTGCACCTGGGCATGACGGGGCGGTTACTGGTGACGACCCCAGATGGGCCGGTTGCGGCGCATACGCATGCGCGGGTGAGCCTGGCGAGCGGGCGGGAGATCCGGTTTGTGGATGCGAGACGGTTCGGGCGGCTGGAGTTTCGCGAGCTGAAGAAGATGGAGGGATTCAGCGCCGCGGGCAGTGAGCCGATGACGATTGGAACGGCGGAGTTTGCGGAGCTGTTCCGGGGGCGAAAGCTGGCCATCAAGGCGGCTCTGCTGAACCAGCAATTGTTGAGTGGAGTGGGAAACATCTACGCCGACGAGGGCTTGTTCCAGGCGAGCATAATGCCACGCCGACGAGCAGGGAAGCTGACGCGGGAGGAGCTGGAACGCCTGCGGCTGGCCCTGAGGACAGTGCTGACGCACGCGATTCAGCTGGGAGGCTCGTCGGTGAGCGACTATGTGGATGCAGACGGAGTGAAGGGATTCTTTCAACTGGAGCACTGCGTGTACCAGCGGACGGGGCTTCCTTGCCGACGTTGCGGGACGCGGATCAAGCGGATTCTGGTGGCAGGCCGGGGCACGCATTACTGCCCGAAGTGCCAAGGATAGAGGGCCAGTTCTACGGTTTTCGGGATAAGGATATCCTTATGGCTACCAGAATCGAGAACGGCGAGGTTTTGGTGGACGTGCAAGTGATTGAAAGTAAAACGATTTAAGAACGGCTATCGGATTGCTATGTAAAGGGTGCCAGTGATGATCAGGCTGCTGGAGAGATTTCCGGCCAGCCCCAGAAAAAGGCAGAGACCCGGCAAGAGCATCCGCCAAGAAGCGGCCCTGAAAAAAGGGAAATCCGGCCGGGGGATTCTGCGGCAGGCACGGTGGACAAGACCACCGGCCACACATAAGCTGGGAGGCCAGTGACCAGCGCAGGACAGCGGACGCCACTCCGATGGAGTGGCGTTTCTGCATCTGTTGCCGATTGCATCGCAGCCGAGCAAAGCATTTGGGAATTGCAGCGACGGGCACCTCTGGGAATATCGACACTTGCCAGCCGGAACGGTTGGCTGTAGTATCGGAGTTGCCTATCAAGCGGCTGACGCGAGCCACCCGAACAGGGCAGAGCGCGCTCGCCGCAGAGCAAGGACCTTCAGCCGCAATTTCTAATATGGTCGGGCAACCGCGGCGGAGATTCCGATAGGAAAAGCAACACCCGAGGAATACGCTGACCGCACCGGACCGCAGCCGAGAATGACAGAGCCGTATGTATTTGACCGTGGAATTTGCGCGGTCACCGGCTACGGGGCCATTCAGCCGGAAATCAAGACGTACTGGGTAAATCAAAGGCGTACGGGGATCGAAGCGGAGCGGAGCTTCGGAAGAGGAAATCGGGGATTGAGAATTGTGACCGAGCCGGAGTCCGGCGGACTGCTGCGTGAGTCGGCCACAAGCAACAGGAACAGAGTGAGCCAGCAACGAAAGAGCAAGCGACTGGACACAAAGGCAGAAGAATCCAACCCAATGGAACAAAAAGCAAAGAGCCAGGAAGTACACGCATGACAACAGATTCGACGCAGCCCCAGATGGAAGTGGGGCCCGCTCCGACCAATGGGTCAGGGCAGTCGCAGGGACACCGGCGCCGTCGGCGCCGCCGCAAGAACAAGGGCAGCCAGGGGCCCGCAGCCCAAGCACAGCAGGGACAGCCCCAGGCACAGTCTCCAGCCCCGCCTCCAACGCAGGCCCAGGCTCCGCCTCCCACTCAGCAGCCCAGACCACAGCAACACAACCAGGGCGGCGGACAGGTCGGCCGAAAGAAGAAGAAGTTCTTCCAGAAGGCGTCGACGCCACGGCCAGAGCCAGGCAACAGCATCTCGTATTCGCCCGGGAACGGTTCGGGCGGCGGCAAGCGGAAGATGCGGCAGAAGGGTCCGCGCGAGTTTGTTGGCCCGATGGACCACAGCTATCGCGAGTTGAACGGCAACGTGGCCGACGGCCCACCCTCGACGATTCAGATCTCCTCGAGCAACGGCCATAGCGGCTACTACCAGCAGGACCCGTATTTCGCGCCGTTCGTCTCGCCAGTGCGCGAAGATGCACCGACCAAGATTCTGTGCTTCATCGACGATCTTTTCTTCCAGGCAAAGATCAACGAGACCTCGAAGAAGCTGGGCGTGAAGGTGGAGTTTCTGAAGGGCGACAAGGATTCCATTGCGCGGATTACTGACGCTGCGGAAGATCAATGGCCGAAGCTGGTTGTGTTTGACCTGAATAACCTGAACGCGAAGCCGATGACGCTGATACCGAAGTTCAAGGCTAAGTTCAAGAAGGCCACGTCGATTGTGGGCTTCCTGAACCATCTGCAAGGCGACCTGAAGGCGAAGGCCGTGGAGGCTGGTTGCGACACGGTGATGCCGCGCTCGGCGTTTTCGCAGAGTCTACCGAACCTGCTGCGCCGCTACGGACTGGAAGAGGAAGAAGACAACTACCCGCAGCCGGTGTAGGAGAGACAGTTCACAGTTCTCAGTTGACAGTTCTCAGTTGTACGGGCGGGTTTAGGCTTGGGTGAAGCTGAGTTAGTGATCCGCAACAAAAAGGCGTCCGCTTTGGCGGGCGCTTTTTTGTTTTTGGTGCGCCCGGCAGGGCG
>PMXB01000014.1 GCA_003165935.1 Acidobacteriaceae bacterium
TTCATCCCCGTCTACAACATCGATGGCCACGAGCGCCGCTCTCCCTACAACCGCATCAACCAGAACGGCCCCGAAGAGGCCGGCTGGCGCGGCAATGGCGCCAACCTCAATCTCAACCGCGACTACATGAAGGCCGACGCCCCTGAAACCCGCGCCTTCCTCGCCATGTTCCATCGCTGGCTCCCAGACTTCTTCGTCGACGATCACGTCACCGACGGCATGGATTATCAATACGACGTAACCTTCTACGCCGACTCGACGCCCAACGTCGCTCCTGCCACCGCCCACTGGCTCCACGACGTCGTTTCGCACGAAATCGTCCAACACCTCAACGCTTCGGGCCATCTCGCCTTCCCCACCCTCATCGACCTCAACGACGACTCCGACCCCGCCCAAGGCCTGAGTTCCAGCACCAATCCCCCGCGCTTCTCCACCGGCTATTCAATTCTCGAAAACCGCCCCGGCCTCCTCGTCGAGCTNNCACATGCTCAAGGACTACAAGACCCGCGTCACCGGCAACACCGAGCTCCTCCGCGAGTTGCTTGAAATCATCAACCGAGACGCCGCCAAGCTCATCGCCCTCAACCACGACGCCGACGCCGACGCAGCACAGCTCGGCGCTCATCCTCTCGCCAACACCAAATTCCCCCTCGCCCTCGCTCCATCCGGCGACACCACACCCGTCCTCTTCCACGGCTATCAGTTCACCCGAGAGCTAAGCCCCATCTCCGGCGCAATGTGGGTCCGCTACTCCCACGAGCCATGGAACGTCACGCTGCCCCTTCAGACCGGCGCAAAAGTCACGATCGCTACCACCCCGCCCGCCGCCTACATCATCCCCAGCCAGTGGACCCACGTCATCGACGTCCTCCAGGCCCACGGCCTCACCCTCCGCCACACTACTGCCCCCTGGACCGGCAATGTCGAGCGCTACCGCTGCTCCGGCATGCAGTGGCAGGGCCCTCCATTCGAAGGCCGCCATCCCATCTTTCACGGCGAAGGCGCTGGCGCTCAGCCCGGCCGCTTCGGCGTCTGCACCCTTACCCAGGAATCCGTCACCTTCCCCGCCGGCTCCGTCGTCGTCCCCCTCAACCAGCGCCTCTCCAAGGTCGCCCTCCACTGGCTCGAGCCCGAGGCTCCCGACTCCGCCCTCCGATGGGGATTCTTCGACTCCATCTTCGAGCAGCGCGAATACGGCGAAGGCTACGTCCTCGAGCGCCTCGCCCGCGAAAACCTCGCCAAAGATCCCGCCCTCAAAGCCGAGTTCGAACACCGCATCCAGTCCGACCCCCGCTTCGCCGCCAGCCCTCGCGCCCGCCTCGAATTCTTCTACGAACACTCTCCCTGGTACCTCGCCAACCGTGTCGGCGAATACCCAGTCGGTCGCCTCCTGTCCCTCGACGGCCTCCCGCTCGAATAAGGAGAACATTCCAGGTGCCCCGCCCTCGCCGCGCTCTTGTCTTTGCGGCTAGGGTGGGAGACAAAAAAGCCAGCTTGAAGAATAAGTTGTCATCCTGAGCGAAGTTTGTCGCGCATTTTGCGACAAACGGAGTCGAAGGACCTGCGGTTGTTCTTGCGGTTGCCTTTTGTCTTGCCACGCCTCTGCTCCGGGGCCACGCGTAACAGGCCGCATACTCACCCCGCCTCATCTCGCGTGTAAACCGCCAACAAATCCCACCCCAATCACTTTCCCATTGCAGCCCACCCCCAAAACGTCTACCTTGTCTCACAGCTTTCAATTCCAGTCCCAGGGAGACTCAAAAAATGCACTTACACATGCTCGCCCTGTTTTTCCAGCAGAATTCCCTCGATCCCAAACTGATGCCCGGCATCCTCGCCGCCGTTGTCGGCTTCTACGCGGTCGTCTTCCTGGTCATGGCGGTGGTCCTCATCATCCCCACCTGGTTCATCTCCAAGAAGGCCGGCTTCTCGCCATGGCTCTCCCTCATCAACATCGTTCCAACCTTCGGCCTTCTAATCTGGCTCTACGTCCTCGCCTTCAGCGAATGGAAAACCACGCAGCCTGCCCAGTCGCTGACCGCATGGCAGCCCCCTCCGCCTCCAGCACCCCCTCAGGCCTAGCGCTGCTCATTGGAGCATCCAAAGCTCCGCCCGCACCACGAATGCCGAGTGCCCCATCCTTGCGAAGCATTTATGTTTGTCGCAAGGGTGTGGCCTTGCAATTGTTCTTGCTTTGTAACAACGGCACGGCTTGAGCAGGGCCATCTACGCCCTCAAAAATAACCTGGGCTTTAGCCCCTGCGAGATATCTTCACGCGCACGGCAAAGCGAGCCTGGCCCTTCAGGCAAAGGAAGACCCGCCNNCCCTGAACCCTGAACCCTGTTCTCTTTGTTAGCATCGTGATTGGAAGTGTCAATCACGATGCCTGACTCACCCGCAGTTCCGACCGCCCCCGAAACTCCCGTTCCCACCAACTTCCTCCGCGAGCAGATCGCCGAGGACTTCCGCTCCAAACGCTACGGCGACGCCGTCATCCAGACCCGTTTCCCTCCCGAGCCCAACGGCTACCT
>PMXB01000226.1 GCA_003165935.1 Acidobacteriaceae bacterium
CGTTACGACTAACTGAAGCGCGGGGCTAACAAACACTGCGCCTACGGCGCGGGAGGTGCGGAGCACCGTAGATCCAGGCTCGGGTTCGGGACGGATAGACAATGCGCCTACGGCGCGGGATTCATGGGACTCGAAACTGCAATCGCGCCAGGAAATCCCGTTACGACTAACTGAAGCGCGGCGTTTGCGGAGCCAAGTCAATCGAGGCTGAGGCGCGGGGCTATACTTTTCTTTGACCTTGAGTAGCAAGGAAAGGTAACGTGCCCATGCCATCGCCCGCAGTTGAGTATGCCCGCCAGAATCATCCTCGCTTTCTGCATGAGCTGAAGGCTCTGCTGCGGATTCCTTCGGTATCGACGCTGCCCGAGCACAAGGGCGACTGCCACTTTGCGGCCGAGGTGCTGGCTGCGGATTTGTCGAAGATTGGCATGGAGAATGTGCGGCTGATCGAGACCGGCGAGGATCGAGGGGGCGGACATCCATTGGTTTATGCGGACTGGCTTCATGCGGCGGGCAAGCCGACGGTGCTGGTTTATGGGCACTACGATGTGCAGCCGCCCGATCCGCTGGACGAGTGGATTTCGCCGCCGTTTGAGCCGGAGGAGCGCAACGGGAACCTCTATGCGCGAGGCGCGGTGGACGACAAGGGCCAGGTAATTGCGCAGGTGAAGGCGCTAGAGTCGCTGCTGGCTGCAACAGGCAAGCTGCCGCTGAATGTGCGGGTGCTGTTCGAGGGCGAAGAAGAGGTTGGCGGGGAGGGGATTGCGAGTTACGTTGCGACGAAGCCTGCGGACTTGAAGGCTGACTTCGCGCTGATTTGCGACACCGAGCTATTTGCGCCGGGGTTGCCGACGTTGTGCGTTGGCATTCGCGGCATGATCTACACCGAGCTTGAGGTGCGCGGGGCAAAGACCGATCTTCACTCGGGGATGTATGGCGGGGCCGCGCCGAATCCGTTTTTTGCGCTGGCGCAGATTCTGGCGAAGTTGAAGGACGAGGATGGGCACATTCTGATTCCTGGGTTCTACGACGATGTGGTCGCGCCGAGCGAGGAAGAGCTGGCGGCCTGGCGGAGCCTTCCGTTTGACGAGGAGCATTACCGCCTGACCGAAGTCGGATCGAAAGAACTGGTGGGCGAGAAGGGCTACAGCGTGTTGGAACGCACGTGGGCGAGGCCAACGCTGGAGGTGCATGGTATTGCCGGCGGGTTTATCGGTGCTGGGGCGAAGACGGTGATTCCGGCGAAGGCCACAGCCAAGATTTCTATGCGGCTGGTGCCGGATATGACGCCAGCGCATGCATTCGCACAATACAAGAGTTTCGTGGAGAAGATTGTGCCTCCGGGGGTGGATGTGGAGGTGCGGCTGATCCACTCGGGGGACGCGTGCCTGATCCCGGTGGACAACCCTTACATCCGCGCAGCGACGCTGGCGCTGAAAGAAGTCTGGGGGAAAGAGACGGTATTTATTCGGTCGGGCGGCTCAATTCCGATTGTGGGCGACTTTGACCGGCAACTTGGCCTGCCCAGCGTGATGATGGGCTTTGGGCTGCCCGACGATAATCTGCACGCGCCGAACGAGAAGTTCAATTTGAAGAACTTTGAGTTGGGGATTCAATCCCTGATCCGGTTTTTGGAGGAGGCTGGGGGTTGAAGGACGCGGCAAACGGGGCAGCCGAGGCGGGATTTGTGCTTGCCGGCGGGCAGTCGAGCCGGATGGGCAGGGATAAGGCACTGGAGCTGTTTTGCGGGCGGAAGCTGATTGAGATAGCGATAGATACACTTCGCGGGGCGGGGATCGAAGCGGCCATTGCGGGAGCGAGGTCGGACCTGAGCGGCTTCGCACCGGTGATCGAGGACGCTGAGCCTGATAAAGGGCCGTTGGGGGGCATCTGCGCGGCATTCGGCGCGACATCTGCCGAGCGGGCCGCATTCGTGTCAGTGGACTTGCCGTTGCTGCCTGCTTCGCTGATCTCCTGCATGATCGGCCATTCCCGGATCACGGGCAGCGCAGTAACACTCTGCTCGGTAAACGGCTTCGTGCAGACGTTTCCTGCCGTTTTGGGCAGGGTAGCACTGCCGCACTTCGAGGGGAGGCTTGTTTCGTTACAGCGGGGCTGCTACGGGGCGTTTCACGCGGCTGTCGAAGCNNATTGCCCCCGGCGTGGTGGTTCCTGAACGTGAATACGCACGCAGAACTGGCGCGAGCGGAATCGATTCTGCAAGGGCGCTTGAGCTAGGACCAGCAGGAGATGTTGGTCGACTCGAACGCCGACTGGCGGCGAGGACGCCGCCAGGACAGCCGGTCTGGAGACCGGCGCTACCTCCGCCGGATTCGCAACGATTCGAAGGGCAGGGCTGGGGAATCGCGTAATCTGGATTTATCGCCATGGCTGACACACCGTCCAATCCCGACCTGTATGGCCCTGACACCGGGGAACTCAGGCCTCCTGATGCCATGGCCGGCCATGACACGGAGCCGATCATCAGCTTCAGCCATGTTTCGATTGGGTTCAATGGCCGCTCGGTGCTGGATGATGTGAGCTTCTACGTAAATCGCGGCGAGACGCTTTGCATTCTGGGCCGCAGCGGTGTTGGCAAGTCGGTATCGCTGCGCATGCTGATGGGGTTCCTCAAGCCCGATTCCGGCTCGATTCGCGTTGAGGGCCAGGAGATTACAGGGTTGAGCGAGAACGACATGCAGGCCATTCGCAAGAAGGTCACCATGGTCTTCCAGAATGGGGCGCTCTTCGATTCGATGAATGTGCGCGAAAACGTGGCGTTTCCGTTGCGTGAACGGGGAGGCCTGGCCGAAGACCAAGTGGTGCAGATTGTGGACCGGCTGATCAACATGGTGGGCGCCGAGGACGTTACGGACAACCTGCCGTCAGGCCTGTCGACCGGGCGCAAGCGGGCCGTGGCGATTGCACGAGCTCTGGCGTCGCAGCCGGAGGTGGTGCTCTACGACGAGCCCACGACGATGGTGGATCCGATCATCGCCCGCCGGCTTGGCGACCTGATTCAGCGGCTCAAGAAGCAACTCGGCTTTACCAGCATTGTCGTCACACACGATATGCGCTTTGCCGAGCGGCTGGCCGACCGGGTGCTGTTTCTGCATGAAGGGCGGGCGCAGTACTTTGGGCCTCTGGCAGGTTTTCTCGCCTCGCAGGATCCATTCATACAGCAGTTCCTCACGTTGGACGCCTACGTGTTGCCGAGCGCGTAGACGGGTTTGCGTAGCCAGCGCTGGGAGCAAATTGAGGCCGCGAGCTCTTGCTTAGTTAGTCATATTTTAATTGAACGAATATTCTTTGTCCCTGGTCTTGAAACGGAGCTATGCTTTTGGTTTAAGGGTCCTGAATTGAGTGAGCACATACCCCAATCCAGGTTGGGCATGGATGCGCTCGAAGGGCTCTCGAATGAAGGGACTTTTGCTATAATTGGTTTGTTGTCATTGATTTCGCAGTGCGATTCAGTGGGACGTGATGGTTTGATTGATGGGCTCCGACGCCATCCGGCATCGATGTCCATCGGGATCTCAAGCTACTGGTCGGACATGTAAGACGTGCGCGCACTCATCCAGCCCTTCTGGTTTCAATGGAAAGCGGCGCAGGTAACGGGTCTAATTCATTCATCCCCCGAGCCACGGCATGGCGGACATGCCGGCGTGGCTCACCGAGAGCATAATGGAAGATTGCCACGATCAGGCAACCATGGACCGGGGAGAGGTTCCCCGCAAGGTTCTTGCCCCACTTGCCTCGGTTTCTAAATACTGAATTCTCTTTTTTGGGGGGTTTTCCCCACCCTATCCCAGGCGAATTAAAGCACTGAGGTCTGCGGAAGTTACATGGCCACAAATTTTTGGGAACGTGTATCGGAATCCGTATCTTCAGCTCCTGATTTAACCGGAGGGACTTCCACGCAACCAGCACGGACGTCGAGGGGCACAGCGAAGCTTTGGATGGTGCTCGACGGTGCCACCGTGTTCGGTGCGGCGGCCCTGGCGACGCTCTACAGGATGCACATTGGCCCGGTCGCTGAAGCCCAAGGATTCTGGAACGGCACCCTCCTGAACGGGCGGCCAATATGGATTCTGCTTTCGCTTCTAGCGGGCTACACAGCTGCCCTGATCATGACCAGCCGGCGGCTTCATCTCTACACCCCAGTGCGCATCACCAGCATCCTCCGTGAGCAGCGGCTCAGCCTTCAGGCGTGCTTTACATCAGGATTGCTGCTTACGGGAACTCTTTACCTCGTCCGTGGCCAGGACATTTCCCGCACAGTAGTGCTTGTCACCATCGGTTTGGTGACCATCTCTCTAAGCGTTCGCCGGCTCATTTACCGCCTGCTCATCTATCGGCGGTTTGAGCGGGGCGTGGGCACGCGCAATGTGTTGATAGTTGGAACCGGTCCAGAAGCAAACGCGCTACGCCATCATCTGGAGAGCATTCGCCACCTCGGTTACACGTTCAAGGGCTTCATCGATTTTCCCGGTACCAACTCACGGTTTACCTCGACGTCCGGCGATGTGCTGGGCGGGCTCGATACGCTCTTTACACATGCCCGCAAACAGTTCGTAGACGAGATATTTTTCACCACTGCGTGCGAGCGCGGGATCGTGCAGGAAGTGCTGGAAAAAGCCCGGACTCACGGCATCGACCTGCGGGTGGTGCCCGATATGTACGATGGGCTGGCGTGGAACAGCCCCATCGAGTACATTGGCCAGTTCCCGACGATCCCGCTGCATACCGGACACGTGCCTGAAATGAGTCTGCTGCTCAAGCGGGTGCTTGATGTGGTGCTATCGGCGATTGCAGTGATTTTGCTGTCGCCGGTGCTGATCGCGGTGGCTGTCGCAATCAAGCTGGATTCACACGGGCCTGTCTTCTACAGCTCGGAGCGCATCGGCAAAAGAGGGCGGGTATTCCGCTGCATCAAGTTCCGCACCATGGTGCGCGACGCGGAGAGGCGCCGTGCCGATGTGATGCATATGAACGAGCGCGAGGGAGTGCTATTCAAGATCACCAACGACCCGCGCATCACCCGGCTGGGGCGGTTTTTGCGCAAGTATTCGATTGATGAGCTTCCGCAGTTCTTCAACGTGCTGCGCGGCGACATGAGCATTGTCGGTCCGCGGCCGCCGCTGGCCAGCGAGGTGAAGGAGTACAAGCTAAGCCATCTGCGCCGCCTGGACGTACTGCCGGGCGTGACGGGCCTATGGCAGGTGCAGGGCAGGCAGGATCCTTCCTTCGACAGCTACATTTCGCTTGACGTGACCTACATCGAGAACTGGAGCATCTGGCTGGATCTGAAGATCATTGGGCGCACGATCGGTGTAGTTTTGGCTGGGACTGGGTCGTAGACGCGAGTTTGAGGCGGTATCTGGGAGTACACGAGCGGCGGTGACGCATCTGAGTGCAAGCCGGCTCGCCGCAACGGATTAAACTGGAAGAGTGAAGATTGCGCTCGCCCAGATCAACCCCACGGTGGGGGATTTCAAAGGAAACCTGGCAAAGATCGGGGATTCCGCTGCGCGGGCTGCTGGGCTGGGTGCGCGTCTGACGGTGTTTTCCGAATTGGTGATCTGCGGCTATCCGCCAGCCGACTTTCTTGAAAAGCCAAGCTTTCTGGCGCGCTGCCGGAGCGCTGTTGAGGAACTTGCAGCGGCAACTGCGGGGCTACCGACGGCCGTACTTGCCGGGGTAGCACTGCCCGCCGACCCGGGCTCGGGAAAGGCTGCCGTGAATGCAGCGGTGCTCATCGACAAGGGCACAATCCTGCTGGAGCAGCACAAGCGGCTTTTGCCTTTCTACGATGTCTTTGATGAGCAGCGTTATTTCTCACCATCGAAAGGGCAGAAGGTGGTAGAGCTCGAAGGGCTGCGACTTGGTATCACCATCTGCGAAGATGCATGGAACGACAAGCACTTCTGGCAGCACCGGCTGTATAAAGTCGATCCCATGGAGGAGCTGATGGGGCAGCACCCGGATCTGCACATCAATCTCTCGTCCTCGCCGTTCTGGCACGGCAAGCGCTCCATCCGTCGAGAGATGCTGGCAGCCATAGCGCGTCGCGATGACATTCCCGTTCTGATGTGCAACCAGGTGGGCGGGAACGACAGCCTGATTTTTGATGGAACTTCGATGGCGATCAATAGCCGGGGCGAACTGATCGGGCAAGCAAAGTCATTCGAAGAAGATCTTCTCGTTGTGGACGCATTCGACTCTCCGGTTATCGCGACCCCTCAGGACGACGACACGGAGGCTGCTTACCGGGCGCTGGTGATTGGCACGCGGGACTACGTGCGCAAGTGCGGCTTTTGTAAAGTGCTGGTGGCGCTCAGTGGCGGCATTGACTCGGCGCTGGTCGCGGCCATTGCGACCGATGCGCTTGGGCCGGAGAACGTGCTGGGCATCGGCATGCCCAGTCCGTACTCGTCATCGGGATCGATCGACGATAGTCGCCGCCTGGCGCAGAATCTTGGCATTCGCTTCGAAGTCATTGGGATAAACGGACTGTTCGACGAGTACAGGGAAGCTCTTGCTCCGCTGTTTGAGGGCACCCGGACCGACACGACTGAGGAGAATATTCAATCGCGTATTCGCGGCGTGCTGATGATGGCGTTGTCGAACAAGTTTTCCGCGCTGGTGCTGACCACGGGCAACAAGTCAGAGATGGCAGTGGGCTACTGCACGCTTTATGGCGACATGGTGGGTGCGCTGGCCGTAATTGGCGACCTGGTGAAGACGCGCGTTTACGCAGTCTGCCGCTGGCTGAATCGCGACCGCGAGACAATTCCTCCGGCCGTGATCGAGAAGCCGCCTTCCGCGGAGCTGAGGCCCGATCAGAAAGATACTGACTCTCTGCCGCCCTACGAAGTGCTCGATCCGATTCTCGAAGCCTACGTGGAGCGCTATGAAACTCCGGAAGCAATCGCGCATGCAACGGGAACGCCTCTTTCATTGGTCCAACAAGTAGTGCGCCTGGTGGAGCGATCGGAGTACAAGCGCCAACAGGCCGCACCTGTGCTGAAAGTCACGTCGAAATCCTTCGGCATGGGCCGCAGATTCCCCATCGCCGTCACGGTCGAGGTATAAGCTAGAACGTGGCGGAATATACCGCTTAACAAGGAGAACCAGCTTGATTCGTGTGTCAAACCATCTGAACGGCGCCCGCTGCATTGCAGCAACTGCGCTGGTTGTTGCTTCAACGTTTGCTTTCAATGCCGTCGCTCAGCAGCAGGTGCCCCCTGCTCCCGCCGAAGCGCCCACCCCCTCTTTGCCGACACCGGCGCCTTCAACGGCTCCAGTCTTTCCCAAGCCGGACCCGGCCAACTTCACCGCCGCATCGCCGACCAAGGAGGTCGTCGATGGTTTTCTGGATGCCAGTTGGGGATATGACCAGAACCGCGTATGGCAGGTGGAAGAGATTCTCAAGACCCCTGTGGAAGGCGTGAGCAGAGTGGTGGTGTATGTAGGCGACAAGACTGGGAAGATCAAGCCTGTTGGCATGCAGTTTTACGTCATGGGTGATGGAAAGCACATAATCGCAGGCGACGAGATTCTCAGCTTCGGCGAGAAACCCTTTGCCGAATACCGCGCCGCGCTGCAACAGCATGCTGACGGGCCTTACCGCGGTACGGCGTCGAAAGAACTGGAACTGGTTGAGTTTGCCGATTTCCAGTGCCCGCATTGCAAAGAGGCGCAGGCGAACATGGAGAAGCTTCTCGTCGATTTTCCCAACGCACGCATTGTTTTCCAGAACTTCCCGCTGGCCCAGCATCCCGCGGCGGCAGGCGCGGCTGCCTATGGAGTGTGCGTGAACAAGATGGGCGGCAGCACTGCTTTCTTTACTTTCGCGGACGCGGTGTTTGAGGGGCAAGAGGGCCTGAACCAGGGCGCCGACAGCGCCACGCTCACACTGAACAGCGCAGTGACCAAGGCTGGGCTCGATCCGGCCAAGGTGGATGCCTGCTCGAAGACGCCCGAGGTTGAATCCCAGGTGAAGGCTTCTGTTCAGCTCGCCAAGGACGTCAACGTGAATCAGACGCCCGCCCTGATGGTGAATGGCCGACAGGTTCCCGCAAACGCCTCCTACGACTTGATCAAGCAGATCATTCTCTTCCAGGAGAAGCTGGACGGAATCAAGCAGTAGTTCACGTTGAGCCTGGAGCGTTGAATTCATCGCTGAAGGGCTCGGAACAAGAAGTACGAACCCCCGAAGCATTTCTCACTTTTGATGAGCGAGCTTTTCGGGGGTTCTTATTTGCGGAGTGATCCAGCAGGTGGAATTCGCCGGCACCGCTATCGTGCCTGAGGGCTTTTGTCGATGCGGAACATGGGCGAATGACCGGCGGCTTGTGGTCCGCGGATCACATGCGGTGTGATGACGATGAGCAGCGTGGCGTAACTTTTCTGGTTGTCTTTGCCTGTTACATCGTTCAGGCCCGGAATCTCACTGAAGCCCGGAACGCCGCTGATGGCAAGGCTTTGCTGCTTGTTGAGATCGCTGACCACGACCACGCCCTCGCCCTGCCTGAGTGTGACGACGCCGGAGTAAACGCGATTGTTCAGGATGGGGTTCCCGTTTATCGAGCTGCCGGCAAGCGCGTCGATCTTGAGGTCGATGGTAAGGGCGACATCGTTGTTGCGGATGACTCTGGGTGTGGCCTTGAGGGTCATTCCCAGGTCCTGATATTCGACCTGCGGGACGTTGGGGACGCTGCCGCCGAGGTTCGCGAGCAAGCCGGCCAGGCTGCTGGAGGTACCGACGCCAGTCAGCCCTGGAATGGAGGGGATGCTCCCAGACAAGCCTGAGAACGAAGATGTCTGAATCGGATAGCGGGTGCCGGAGCGCACTGTTCCCGCCTCGCCGTCGCCGAGACGCAACTGCAGCATGTCAAGCTCGCGCGAGTCAGAAGAGTTGAGATTGAAGTTGGCGGTTGCCGTACCAGGCGCCAGGGCCGACTGCGTGAGGCCGCCGCCAAAGAGTGCGACGCCGTTGGTGAGGGCACCGCCTGAGACCTGACCCGACGCGAGCAGGATACCCAGGATGGCCAGCGTATCACCGGGCGCAGCGAGTCCATTCGAGATGATCTGCTGCACGAGGCTCTGGTTGGAGTTCAGGATCGATTGCTCTTCGGCGTATACGTTGAAGGCCGTAATTGATTGCGGTGGATGAATGCCGGTGTTGCGCTCGTTCAAATGCGCGATCTGGATCAAGCGCACTTCGAGCATGACCTGGCTGTGCCCCTCCATGATCTGGCGGACGGTCTCGTTGAAGGTATTCAAGGTTTTAAGCGGCGCTCGAAGAGAAACGGTTCCGGCGGCGGCGTTCGGTGTGACCTGCACTACATCGAATACATTCTTTGCGATGTTCGACACATCGGTGAGCTCGGTCGCCGTGAGTCCGGGGAGATAAATGGTCTCGTATTCCTGACGAACAAACTGCCTGCGAAGGTCCACCGTGTCATGAGCAACGAGGGCGCGATGCGCATCCAGAGGCACATAGAAGGTGTTGGTTGCGAGAGCGAGGGCCCTTGCGGCCTCTGGGAAAGTTGCGTCATCCAGGTCAAAATGAATGGTCATGATGCGGACGCTGTCGTCGATGGTTGCTTCGAGGCCATAGGCTTTGAAGACTTGCTGTACGATCTGGCGCTGATCGGTGTGAAGGTGGAAGCTGCGCTTGCTGGAGGATGGCTCGAGCAAAATGCCTGGGCTAAGGTCTGCGGTGCTGCGGCCTCCGGCATTGGGTTTAACGAAAGCATCTTCGTCGCTGCGGGCGGCATCCTCACCCATCTCGCGCAGGTGTTCCGCGACCTGAATGTTGTTGGGGTCAAGCTCAGCCGCTTGCTCGAGCGCAACCCGTTCAGCCCCTGCATCTCCAAGGAGCCGGGCCTTTGCCGCCTGCTGGATGAGCACAGTGACGAGGTGGCTGCGAGCCAGCTCGGCAGCCAGGCGATAGTCAGTGTTTGATGGGTCGAGTTCGGCGGCCCGCTGGTAGGTGATCATCGCCTGTTCGAAGTCTTCCTTCTGGAACTGCTTGCTGGCATCGAGAAAGAGGCTGGCCGCGTGCCTGCGTGCGCTGCCGCTGGCAGGCTTTTTTGCGGTGGTCTGGTCGGGAGTGGCAGGGGCGCTCAATGCTGCTTTGGTTGGTACGGAATTGGCTGTCTGTGCCATTGCAAAGTTTGCTGAGACGGTGAGCCCAACAACGCATGCGAGCAGCCGCAGAACGTCTCGCGGGGCCTTCCTGGGCGAATTGCCGGCTCGTTCGAAATGTCTTCTCACGCGCTCACCTGCGTTGCTGCCAGCAGGTCGGCCAGGGAGGTGGCGCAGGCCTCAGGATCGTGGTCCAACAACTGGTCGAAGCTGAAGTGGCCTGTGGCGACGGCGATGACGGGGAGGTTGTTGGCGCGTGCCGCTGCTATATCCCGTGGGGTGTCGCCGACAACGCAGACGCTGGCAGAGTTGCCGGCGAGTTCGCGTGCTTTGAGAGCAGCGTTGCCGATCAGATCCGGCCGGGAAGGGAATTGGTCGCTGAAACCGCCGAAACGGAACCACTCGCGCAGTCCCGCCTGCTCGACCTTGATCCAGCCGATCATCTCGAGGTTGCCCGTGGCCACGCCGAGCAGCGCGCCGCGGGCAGCCAGGTGGCGGAACACATCTTCAACGCCCGGCATGCGCACCAGGCGCATCTGGTGGCGCCTGTCGGCCACGACGCTGCCCATCGCGTTGAGAATTGCGGTGAGCTGCTCGTCGAGCGCCTGTGCGGGGATACCCGCCTGCAGCCATGCTTCGCGCAGGATCGCGGTGTCAGTACTGCCGTGGATGGAGACCCCGGCGAGCGAGATCTCGAAGCCGGTGACTCGCTTTACGCTGCTGGCAAAGGCGTCGAAGTGAATGCGGTCAGGATCGCGGAGCAGGGTGCCGTCGATGTCAAACAGGTAGGCGTCCTGCGCGTCCCAGGCAAAGCCCGGGCGCAGGTGTACACGCGCTGCCGATTGCGTTTCTGGTTTCCGCATTTGCTTGCGTCGGGTCCTAACCCTGTCGGTACAGGGAGCGGACCGTACTGAGTACTGGACGTTCGCTGCGGGGCGGACGCTTGAGCGTGGCTCGAACTTCCGCAAGATCGAGCCCCAGCTCGGCCATCGCGCGGCTCAGCGTGTTGCGATGCATGCCCAGCTCTTCGGCGGCCTTACACTGGTTCCCCCGATGCGTAACCAGAACTTCGCGCAGGTATTGCCGCTTGAATTCGCGAACCGCCTCCTCATAGCGCATTCCGCTAGAGTGCATCTGGGTCACCAGGCTGTCTAATTCTCGTTTCACTTCAACCTCTTGCTCTATCAGCGACGCTGTCGCCACTGGGCAACGTGCCATAAAAAATCAGGAGTTGCCCGTGTGAGAATGCATCCACGCCGGGGTTCCTTCCTGCAAAAACTTGAGGCCCATCCGAATTCGAAGGGCCAGCTCATCGGGACTGATCCGCGTACTCATGTGGCACATGCCAAAGAAGTGCCTGGGCAACTTTGCATTCATCAGCCAATGCGAGTCGGGCAAAAATGCGACTGTGACAAGGATGACAATCGTTACTAAGACTACACCCTGCAGAAGGCCGAATGCTCCCCCCACTAATCTGTCGAGCCAGCCCAAGCCGATTTTCTGAAAAGTCCTGGACAGGATGGAGCCGATAAGGCCCGCGATCGCCATCACTACGACCGCAATGAGGAGGAATGCGACGACGTCGGCGATCTCAACGACCTTTACGAAGGGCTTGAAGAGAGCACCCACCCAGATGTAGTTCCAGCAAGCCAGCGCAAGGCCCAGGAGCAACCCCAGCAGCGAGCTGGCGGAGCGCAGGAACCCCTGCGACAGCCCACTCAGGACTGCGCCGGCGATGGCAATGACGATGATCCAGTCGACCCACGTCATTCCCGCGATCAGGTTGTCCATGCTGCCCTCCGGCTGCTTAGGAGTCTTGTCGGTGCGATTGACGACGTCGTGCATTGGGATGTCGAGATCACAGAATTAACTTCCGTCCCGTCAGCCTGCGGAATGCTTCAAGATACTTTGCCTGGGTACGCTCCACCACGTGGTCGGGCAAGCCTGGAGCCGGGGCCTGCTTGTTCCAGTGAATGGATTCCAGATAGTCTCGCACGAATTGCTTGTCGAACGAAGGCTGGGGTCCACCGGGGTTCCAGGCCGAGCCCTCCCAAAAGCGGGAGGAGTCGGGCGTGAGAACCTCATCGGCAAGGATAATCCCATCCGGCGTTTTGCCAAACTCAAATTTTGTGTCGGCCAGAATCAGTCCACGGGACTCGGCATGCTGGGCGGCTCGGGTATAAATGGCAAGGGTGAGCCGCCGCAACTCTAGAGCGTCGGCCAGGCCGATCAGCTTCCCGGCTGCCGCGAATGAGATGTTCTCGTCGTGGGCGCCGTCCTGGCTCTTGGTTGCCGGCGTAAAGAGCGGCTCAGGGAGCGGTGATCCGTCTTTCAGGCCGGCGGGCAGCGAAAGTCCGCAGACGGTGCCGCTGGTCTGATATTCCTTCCAGCCTGAACCTGCAAGGTAACCTCGCGCCACACACTCGATGGGAAACATGGAGGCGCGCTTCACCAGCATCGAACGGCCTTCGAGCTGATCCGCATACGGGTGGAGCGGAACCGGGTATTGGGCTACGTCAGCCGTGATCAAGTGATTGGGGACAAGCTCAGAGAGCAGGTCGAACCAGAAGAGCGAAATCTGGGTAAGGATCTTGCCTTTGCCCGGGATGCCCGTTGCCAAGACGTGATCGAAGGCCGAGATTCGGTCTGTCGCGACCAGCAGTAGTGCGTCGCCAATGGCATAGAGGTCGCGGACCTTTCCCCTGCCGAGCAACGGCAGATCGCCAAGGTTCGTCGTCAGGAGCGCTGTCACAGGAAGGCCTTCCGAGGTGGGACTGAATCTTCGATTTTCCGGTGCGCGGTGAGGTTTGTCAATTCAGCCGGCAATTGATGACTGAAGGAGAATGCGGCAGATCCTCCGCTGTACTGACCCCGGGTTGCGGTATGCACAGAGTTGGTAGTTAAGGCACTGTGGAAAACACTCACGAAGGTGTGTGATGACCGTCACAGAGAGACAATGCGAGTTGGGAGACACTCCAGTTGTCAACATGGTTCGGGAGGCGCGTAATAAGGTCTCCTTAGAGCCGGGCGACACGAGGCAGCAGTGGAAAGGGGAAGCCGCGGCTAGCTTCGTTCATACAGGGATCACCAGTAGCCGCGTGCTACCGACCTCCAGTGCCGGCTACTGGTCCCCGTAAGCTATCTTGGTAACTGCAAGCGCCTCCGAGGCGAAGAGTTCCTTCGGAGGTGTTTTTTTNNGTAAAGCGCTTTGCTAGAATTCCGATGGTTGACAACTGTCGCCATGGATATCTACTTTCCGGATGGCCCGTTTTTTGCCGCAGGGAACCGCTTGTAGACCTTTGGGAACACGATTACTGCCTGCACCCCCGCTCAAGTATTTGAGGAGAATAATGAGAATCCCCGCTTTTCGCACCGTAGCCCGCACCATCGCGGTCCTGGGCCTTGCCTCGGTGGCAATGGCTTGTGTGGCCGCAGCCCAGTCCGGCTCGCAGCCTGACTACCTTAACCCGAACCTTCCGCCGGAGCAGCGTGCCGCCGACCTTGTGAAGCGCATGACGCTGGAAGAGAAGGCCTCGCAGCTGGTGAACCAGGCCCGCGCCATTCCACGGCTCAATATCCCGCAGTACGACTGGTGGTCTGAGGCTCTGCACGGTGTCATCAACAACGGCGTCACGGAGTTCCCTGAGCCGATCGGTCTCGCTTCAACATTCGATACGCCGGCCATCCATGAAATGGCCGAGGATATCGGCGTTGAAGGGCGGATCAAGCATGTGCAGGCCGTGCGTGAAAAGCGCGCCAGCATGTTTTTTCAGGGGCTCGACTTCTGGGCGCCGAACATCAACATCTTCCGCGATCCTCGCTGGGGCCGCGGGCAGGAGACCTATGGGGAGGATCCGTTCCTGACCGGCCGCATGGGCGTTGCATTCGTCACCGGCATGCAGGGCAACGATCCGCACTACTATCGCGCGATTGCAACTCCGAAGCATTTTGCGGTGCACTCAGGCCCTGAGCCCACACGTCATAACGCGGATGTTACGGTGAGCAAGCACGATGAACTGGATACTTATCTGCCCGCGTTCCGCGCTGCCGTGACGGAGGGCAAGGCCGGCTCGGTGATGTGTGCGTACAACTCGATCAATGGGCAGCCCGCCTGCGCCAACGATTTCACGCTGGTGGATCAGCTTCGCGGCAAGTGGGGATTTAATGGGTACGTTGTTTCCGACTGCGGCGCAGTGATCGATATCTTCCGCGGGCACAAGTTCACGGCTTCGCAGCCTGAGGCCTCGGCTACCAGCTTGAAGCACGGCATGGACAATGAGTGCGTGGATGGCGGTTCGCTGGTGAAGGGGAATTTTGACTACAAACCTTACCTCGACGCCGTTGCGCAGGGTTACTTGAAAGAGGCAGACATCGATGTGAGCCTGGTTCGCCTATACACGGCTCGCATGAAGCTTGGCATGTGGGATCCTCCCGAGCTTGATCCGTACTCGCGCATCTCCGGGAGCGAGCTCGACTCGCCGGAGCATCGCGCGCTTGCCCGCAAGATCGCGAATGAGTCGATGGTGCTGCTCAAGAACGACGGAGTGTTACCGATCAAGAACTTCGGAACGAACATCGTTGTGATCGGACCGCTTGCTGAGCAGAGCCGGGTGTTGCTGGGGAACTATAACGGCCAACCGTCCCACACCGTAACGATTCTTGAAGGCATCAAGAAGGAGTTCGCCGGCGCGAACGTGACCTTTGAGCCGGGCACGATGTTCCTGAGCAGGGAAGCCACGCCTGTTCCTGCCTCAGCGCTTTCGGTGGACGGAAAGCCGGGAGCGAAGATCGACTTCGCACAGATGGATACAACCGACATCAACCACCCCAAGCGGACCGCCAGCTTCGCCTCGCGAGTAGACCCCGTGGTGGATATTTCCGCTGCGCCATTGCCGGCTGAAGCGAAGGGCGTTCATCAGCTATCGGTGCATTGGGCGGCCGACCTGACCGCTCCCGAGACCGGGGACTACAACCTCGGGCTGATCTCATCGGGCTTCTTCCGGCTTCGGGTGGATGGCAAGCCAGTGACTTCTGCCTGGGATTCGAACGGCGCAGAGAGCAAAGTGGGTCGCGTTCACCTGGAAGCAGGTAAGGCGGCGAAGCTTGAGGTGGACTACTCGCCGGGCGATAATGCAGAGCCAGTGGCAAAGCTGGTTTGGGCGAAGCTGGACATGAAGCCGCAGCCAGAAGCGATTGAGGCGGCAAAGAAGGCAGACGTGGTGGTGGCCGTGGTGGGCATCACCAGCGAACTCGAAGGCGAAGAGATGCAGGTGAATGAGCCGGGCTTCAGGGGTGGTGATCGAACCAGTCTTGATTTGCCTGCACCCGAAGAGGAACTGATCGAGGCGCTTGCAACTGCGGGCAAGCCGCTGGTGGTGGTCCTGACCAACGGTTCGGCTCTAGCGGTGAACTGGGCGAAGGACCATGCCAATGCAATCCTCGAAGCGTGGTATCCGGGCGAGGAAGGCGGCACTGCTGTTGCCGAGACTCTGAGCGGCGCCAACAATCCGGCAGGCAGGCTGCCGGTCACGTTCTACAAGGACGTGGCGCAGCTTCCGGCGTTTGACAACTACGCGATGAAGGGCCGCACCTATCGCTACTTTGAGGGCGAGCCGCTGTTTCCGTTTGGCTTTGGGTTGAGCTACACGACCTTTGACTATAAGGATCTAAAGCTGCCGGGCAAGGCGCTCGCCGCGGGCGAAGACCTGCACGCCAGCGTTATGGTAACCAACACCGGCAAGGTCGCGGGAGACGAAGTTGTCCAGCTCTATCTCAAGTTCCCGGGCGTGGCTGGAGCGCCGAACAAGGCACTTCGGGGATTCCAGCGGATTCATCTAGAGGGTGGAGCTTCGCAGGAGGTGCAGTTCGACCTGAAGCCGCGCGACCTGAGCATCGTTACCGATGCCGGGGAGCCGGAGGTGCCGGCGGGTGAGTTCAGCATTTCAGTCGGTGGCGGACAGCCGGGTATGGGTGCAGCGACGGTGGGTGGAGCCTTCAAGGTGAGCGAAACACAGGCGCTGCCGGAGTGAGGGCAGAAAAGGTGTAAAGGCGAAAAACGAGGGGGGCTCCCGAATGTTGATTGTTCGGGGGCCCTTTTCACTGCGGGGGTGGGATTCTTGGATTCCCAGGTCCCCAAATGCGCGGGACCTGGGGCACCCGCAAACTTTGTTTGGTGCGGGCGGGGACGCCGGCAGGACAGCCGGTCGGGAGACCGGCGCTACACCCATGCTATGCGGTGGCGCGGTGGAGTTCCTGGTTGCCAAGGCGAACGCTGACGACCTTGGAGACGCCGGGCTCCTGCATAGTGACGCCGTAGATCATGTCGGCGGCCTGCATCATGCGCTTGGAGTGAGTGACGAGCAGGAACTGAGTCTCAGAGCTCAATGTGCGCAGCAGGTCGGCCAAACGACCCACGTTCGTTTCGTCGAGAGGAGCATCGACTTCGTCGAGAACGCAGAAGGGGCTGGGCTGGAACTGGAAGATGCCGACCAAGAGTGACAGGGCAGTGAGCGCCTTTTCGCCTCCCGAGAGCAGCAAGACGTTCTGGAGCTTCTTGCCCGGAGGCGAGGCGACGATGTCGAGCCCGCTCTCGGCCTGATTTTCAGCATCGGTGAGCCGGAGGAAGGCCTGGCCGCCCTGGAAAAGGCGCGAGAAGACGTGGGCGAAGTTTTCGTTGATGCGCGCGAACGCTTCGTCGAACCTGGTACGGGAGATCTGGTCGATCTCCTTGATCGTCTCCATGGTGTTGTCGATGGACTCGATCAGGTCAGTGCGCTGCACTTCGAGGAAGCCATGCCGCTCGGCGGTTTCCTTGTACTCGTCGAGCGCCATCATGTTGACGGGGCCGATCTGTTCGAGGCGATCGCGGAGGGTCCGGCAGGCTTCTTCTTCCAGGGTCAGAGCTTCGTCAAGGAGCCGTTCAATGGTTTCGTCGGCGCGCAGGACAGCAGCTTCAACATTGACTTCGGTGAGGCAGCTTCCTTCCAGGTATTCAAGGTCGGACAGCAACTTGGCGGCAGCGCTGGAGCAGGCGGCGCGATCTTCGCGGAGTTGGTCGAGCGCGATGCGTCCTGTCTTGAGTTCGATTTCGAGTGTGGCCAACTGTTGGCGCAGAGCCTGGGCCTGGGTCGCAATCGACTGGGCCTGGGCCAGAGCAGCGCTCCGTGCCTCTGCCAGATCCTTCTGTCGCTGTGCCAGACCGGAGTTCTCGGCCAGCCGCTGCTCGCGCTCGGCCTCAGCCCCTGCACGCGTCTGTTTGAGTTGGAGGACGCGGCGTTCGAGATCGTTGTTGAGCCGGTCGATTCGCTGGAAGCTTGCCTCCGCGCCACGGCGGCGCTCCTCAAGGCCAGCCAGTTCCGCAGTCACGCGTGCGGCTTCCTGCTGCAGCTCTTCGCGGGTGCCGCGCAGCATCTCCTGTTGCGCCTGTAACTCGTCCAATCCGGCTTCGGCTTTGGCGTGCTCGCCTTCGAGCCGCGAGGTCTCTTCTCTGTGCTGGGCGATTGAATTCTTCTTAGCCTCCCGCGCATCCTTGTTGCGCGCGGCCTGCATGGTCCAGTCCTGGAGACGGCGCTCGACGCGCTGAACCTCGGCTTCCATCTGCTTGAGCGCAGCGCCCTGGTTGGCCGACTCGGTCTCAGCCTGACGCCGCTCGGCGCTTCGGGCCTCAAGTTGCACCGTCAGCTCTTCAGCCTCGCGGGCCAGGGCTGCCGCGTCCGATTCCGCCTGGGCAAGGCTCGTTTCGAGCTTGGCAATTCGGGCCTCGGTCTCGCGCAGCTCACGTTTTAGCGCCAGAGGACCTTCACTGGCTGGCCTGCCACCGGTCACCGTCGCATTGTGGAAGCACTCGCCCTCTGGAGTGAGGAAGAAGGCATGGGTGTAACGCCCGGCAAGTTGCTGCGCCGCTGCCGGGTCCTCGACAAGGAAGCTGTACCTCAGCTTGGGCAGCATTCCCTCGAGCGAATTACCAAACCCATTCAGAACTCGGATGGATTCTTTAAGCGGCGTGACGCCGGGGCCGGCGATGCTGTTTTCTTCGTTCGTTCCGGTGCCGTATTCGGTGTGCGGAGGATGAATCAGGAATGTGGCACGGCCGTCTACGCCGGACTTGAGCAGACGCACGCCTTGTTCGGCGGCATTCCAGCTCTCGACCACGACGTAGTTGAGCTCCTCGCGAAGGAACTCGTCGACCACACCTTCATGTTCGCCGCTTACTTCGAGAAAATCGGCCAGCGTGCCCACCGGCGCGATGCCCTGGCCGAGTGCTCCGGGCTTGAGCAGCCTGCGGACCGTGTCGGTGGAGTAGCTGTGATTGCGAATGAGGGCCGTGAGTGCGTCGCGCCGTCCTGCCACGGCTGCGTGTTCGCCGCGCAACTGGTTGGCTTGAGTGCGCTGGGCATTCTCGCTGGAGCGGCGGGCCTGGAGCGTCTCGCGCAGGGAAGCGATCTCAGCCTCAAGCCGCTTGAGCGTGTCAGTCGCGGACTCGTGCTTCTCGCGCACGCGGCCGCTTTCGATGCCCAGGCCTTCCTGCTCATTCTTGGCCTGACGCATCTCGGATTCAAGGCGTTCCGCCTCACGTTCGAGCGCGGCGAGGCTCTCTTCGCCTTGCGCCGTGTGGCTGCGCGCGTTTCCCGCGAGCGTAAGCAGTTGCATGGCGTGGCGACGGCTCGACTCCAACTGGCGCTCGGAGGCAAAGACTGCTTCGGCGGCGGCGCGAGCCTGTTGCTGGCGAGCCTCCACCTGCTCGCGGAAGGTCCTTGCTTCACCAGCCGCAGTCTCAAGGAACACCTTCTGTTGCTCGCGCTCTTCGGCGATTCCTTTGAGCTGGGTCTCGGTCGCTTCGAGCTCGGCAGCCGAAGCGGCAATGCGCGATTCGAGATCGGCAACCCGCTCGCGATTGGCCTGTTCGCGGGCGATGGCACGCTCCAATTCGAGCGCTGCCTCGTTGGCCTGGCCTTGCGCTTGCTGGCCTTCGCGGTCGAGTTCGTAGCCGCGTTCGGTGAGGTTGTGCTGGCTGGTCTCCAGTTCGCCAATGGAAGCGGCGGACTCATTGATGCGCTCGGTGAGCGCGCCGATCTCCTTATCGAGCCGAGCCTGTTCCGCGTCCATCAATGCCATGCGGCTGGTCAACACCACACGCAGCCGGCTGCGCAACTCGTCACGGACGGCAGCGAAACGCTCTGCCTTGGCTGCCTGACGCTTGAGGCTGTTCATCTGACGCGTGACTTCCTCGAAGATGTCGTCGAGGCGAGCAAGGTTTTGACGTGCACTCTCAAGGCGCAGTTCGGCGAGACGCTTCTTGGTTTTGAAGCGAGTAATGCCGGCAGCTTCTTCGATGATGGCGCGGCGATCGTGGGGCTTCGAGCTGAGGAGTTGGCCAATGCGCTCCTGGCCGATGATGGCGTAGCTCTCCGGGCCGAGGCCGGTGCCCATGAAGATGTCCTGAATGTCGCGCAAGCGGCAGAGCTTACCGTTGAGCAGGTATTCGCTCTCGCCGGTGCGAAAGAGCCGTCGGGTGACGATGATCTCGCCCTTTTGCGGTGTGCGCTGGAATTTGCGGCGTCGAATCTTGAGTACGACGGGCTGCGGGCCGCCGCCCTCGACAGCTTCGGGCCCGAGTTCTTCGGTACCTTGGCCAGGTTGCTCGGCTGCGATGATCTCTTCCGCCTCAGCCGCACGGGCGCGGCGCATTTCTTCCTCATCCCAGTCGATTGGGCCGTCGGGGTCAACAGCGACTTCAGGCTCGACCGGGATGGGCCCTTCAAAGACCTCAGGATCAGCGAGGGTCAGAGTGACTTCAGCCATGCCAAGCGGCTTGCGGTCGCGCGTGCCGGCAAAGATAACGTCCTGCATGTTTGTGCCGCGGAGGGACTTGGCGCTCTGCTCACCCAACACCCAGCTCACCCCGTCGAGGATGTTGGACTTTCCGCACCCGTTCGGCCCGACCACAACTGCGATGCCCGAGCCTGGCACAGAGAGTTCTGTGCGATCACAGAAGCTCTTGAAGCCGAGGATGTGGATTTTCTTCAGTTTCAGCATGTGTACTCCGGGGGTGAGGAACAGTCTTTTTCGGCTCTGCCGCGTTGCCAAGAAGCGATGCCATGGCAGAGGTGTTTTGTTGCTGCTCGATTAATGACTCTAAGGAGGGCGGGGGGCAGGGTCAACGGCGAAGAGGGCCGTTTTTGTGGATAAACGAGTCCGGAATTGCCATTGAATGAAAATCAGAATTCACCGGTGGAAAAGAGTGTCCAATTTACATGATTTCGCACCAAAGATTGTATTTGACATCTCACAAGTTGGACGCCGTTTCCCTGTTCTGAGAAGCAGAGGGGAGGGGTAACCACATTGAGACATTGGCAGGACGCGAGGTGTTCCAAAGTGGGATTCACTTGCACTTCGATGGGATGAGCCTACCGTGCAAAGACGGCTAAGTGCCTACGAATTTGAGGGTTCCGATCTGCCGAATCCGGCAAATAATTCCGCCCTCAATGCAGACCCCCCATTGGCCTGCATTAGAATCAAAATGAGTGCTTTATAACCTTGGACATGCGTTCGGGGGCAGCAGGAATATTGATTTGAGCGCTGAAATTGAGATTGGTTCCGGAGCCTTCAGGCCGCATAAATTGTGAGCCCGGTGCAGTGTTTGGCCGGGGTTGTTTCCCGGCTGGCTCATCTCTGAATTTTGTCTGGTTATCTGTATTTCTTTCGCAGTACTATCGCAGCATTTCCGCTACGCCGAACCTGCCTCCTAGGTCCTTACCCGTCAGCTGTGAACATCGAGAGGTTTGATTGCAACAGTCCAGTCGCACCACGAATGTTGCTATGGGTCCCGCGAAAGAAGATCTGGTTCTTACCGATCTTTGGCTGATTGTCAGGAAGAGGCGGATCCTGCTGGCGAGCATGGCCATCGGGCTAGCGCTGCTTGCCTGGGCCTATGGGGCGCACAAGGGAAAGATGTACACCGCGACGGGAGAGCTTCAGATACAGCCTGGTTCGGCCGCGGATCTCAAAGAGTCAATCAGTTCGGTTTTGGCCGGTGGCAGCCAACTGGATGTCGTGATCGAGAGCGATAGCCGCATTCTCAACAGCGAAAAACTGCTCACGGCAGTTGCCCGCACTCTGAAGCTGCAGGACGACCCCCATTTTGTGGGCAACAGCGCAGCACGCGGGATTGACTACATCGATGGGAAGCCGGTGACTACGGTCCACGGAAACCTGGATGACCCGAATGTGCGCGCTGCCATCATAGGTAATCTGCGCAGCCATCTTACGATCGCGCGTGTACCTCGTACGCAGATGATCACAATCTCCTACGTAAGTCCGAGCCCGAAACTTTCAGCGGACATCGTGAATACTTTGGAGAGTGAGTTCATCAAGAACAATTTTGTAGCTCACTACAGCAGCACGCAGCAAGTTACTAACTGGCTTACGGGCCAGATCGACGACCTGCGCGCAATCGTTCAGGATTCGCAAGACAAGATGGTCGATCTGCAAAAAAAGTTGGGAATCTCGGCCCTTGATCCCAGCCACAGCATGATTGTCCAGGAAATCTCGAATCTGGAGAAGGGCGCATCGGACGCCACTGAAGATCGCGTGCTCGAGGAGGCGCGGTTCCGGATACTGGAGTCACTGCCGCCGGAGCGAATCCAGGACGGCCAAACTCCGGTAAGCATGGAGGGAACTGGTGGTTTGCTTGAGAACCTGCGCTCGCAAAGAGCGACGGCTGCCGCCGAGCTTGCTCGCCAGCAACCTCTCTATGGCCCGAATTACCCGACAGTCAAGCAACTCAACGGGCAGATCAAGGCCCTTGATCGCGAGATCGCGACTGAAGAAAAGGCGGTGATAAACAAGGCAAGAGATGCCTACGGAATTGCCCATGCTGCTGAAGACAAGGCCAAGGGAGTGCTGGATAACCGTGTTCGCGAACTCTATGGGCAGCGAGACGACATCGTCAAATACGAGTTGTTGACGGAGGAGTACGAGTCGAACCGGCACATGTATGAGAGCATCCTGGCGCGGCTTCGCGAGGCGGCGGTGGACGCCGGGCTCGATTCGGCGGATATCAGCGTGGTCGATCTTGCATCGGTTCCTACCGGCGCGTCGAGCATGTCACCAGTGACGATGGCCGAGCTTGGATTCATTTTCGGCCTTTTTGCCGGGCTCGCGCTGGCACTTTTGCTGGAGCGCATGGATACCAGGATGCGCGACTCGAAACAAATTCAGGAATTGCTCGGTGTGCCCGCGATTGCCATCGTTCCACAAACGAATTGGAAGAACAAAGGGTCTGAAACGGACGCCGCAACGGGGCCGGAGATTCTGTGGGACGCACGCTCGTCTTTTGCCGAATCGATGCGGGTCTTCCGCACCTCGATTCAGCTCTCGAGCACCTCGCGCGAATCCAGAGTGATTGCAATAACGAGTTGCCAGCCGGGAGAAGGGAAGTCGACACTATCGATGAACCTGGCGGCCGCGCTGGCACAAGGCGGCAAGAAGGTTGTATTGGTAGATACCGATATGCGCCGGCCGAGCGTTTTTTGGCGGCTCGGTCTGAGCGATCGCAAAGGCCTTTCAGAGTACCTTACTGGCCTTGAGCCATTGGACGGAATCATTCAGACACACAAGACGCTTCCTTCACTTGATGTGATTCCTTCGGGCATCTGTCCGCCGCTTCCTGCGGATCTGCTCGCCTCCGATCAGATGAAAAAGTTTGTCGAGGCGCTTCGAGGGCGTTATGAGTATGTGATCTTCGACTCCCCGCCGGCGCTCTCCGTCACTGACCCGCTGATTGTTGCTTCGGTGGCGGATGGACTGGTTCTTGTGATTCGCCAGGGATACTGCACGCGAGCAATGCTTTCGCGCGCCGGCGAGATCTTTCGCGACGTAGGAGTAAAGGTATACGGATTTGTTCTAAACGGGGTGGATGCAAGCCTTCCCGAGTACTACGGTTATCTCGGGTATTACTCGTATGACTATAAGAACTAACATGCAATGGATAAGTAATGAGAGGAGGTTGGATGGCCGGCATGGTTAGTTTCGAACTTCGCATCCTGTTCCTTGCGGCATCTGTGTTGGGCCTTTGCGCTCCTGCGCTGGGGCAGTATACGGGAGCTGCCCCTGCATCTCCGCAACGGGCAGCCAGTGCGCCAGCGTCGTCGATGCATGTCAATTACGACGACGTGAAGATCGCACCTGGCGACGTGATTTCCATATCGACCTATGGAGTGCCAGAGCTCACGACAAACGGACAGACGTCCGCGGGCACAATCTTCAATTCGTCCCCGGCCATTCTTCAGGGGATCAAGGTTGGCGGAACGGGCGAGGTGGTGCTGCCCTATCTGGGCACCGTCAAGCTTGCCGGGATGACGGTTTCAGAGGCGGCCGACTATTTGAAGAGCGCGCTGAAACAGGGCGGCTTTCTCACGGACCCTCAAGTCAGCGTAGGCTTTGTCGATTCACCGACACGCGCGATAACTGTTCTTGGCGAGGTAATGAAGCCGGCGCCTGTTCCCGCATACGGGCAGATAAGGCTGCTTGATGTGATCAGCGCCTGCGGAGGCTTTACCCCTCTGGCCAGCCATACGATCACGGTGAAGCGGAAGGGGTCAGCGGATGCGATTACGGTTGACCTCGGCGCCGACCCCACTGCAGCCGGCAGCATCGACATTCCTTTGCTTCCCGGCGACACGGTGCTTGTTTCCAAAGTCGGCAGCGTGTTTGTGCTGGGCCAGGTGAAGACGCCGACCGCGATTCCACTTGCGTATAACACCCCAATCACGGTCTTGCGCGCAATCGCTATGGCCGGCGGGGTGAACTACGGGGCCGGATTGTCGAAGGCGAGGATCATCCGCACCAACGCTGACAGCCAGCATGTGGAGATTCTGCTCGATTTGAAGAAGATCATGTATGGAAAGCAGCAGGATGTCGCACTTCGTTCGGACGATGTACTGTTCATTCCGTCCAACGCATTTAAAGCATCGATTGCGGCAGGTGGCGCTGCGATTGCCGTTCAGGCGTTCTATGCGGCAACTCTCTATAAATAAATGGAACTCGGGGAGACGAATTTTGGTTTGTGCGGGATTTCGATGAACTGGCTTGAAAGAAATGTCAGGGCAGGGTTGAAATGGATAGGCCATTCAGGATAACCGCCGTAATGCTGTTCACCGCCATCACGTTTCTGGTGGCCGGAGAACTCGCGGCCGGCACTCAGCTTGAATTCGTTGCCATGATGGCCGGAACGATAGGCTGCATCGCCGTGACGTTTAACCTGCTTGGCGGGTTGAAGACAATCAGCGGGATAGGCTTTACGTGTTTCGCGCTTTTCACGATCGTAATCTCTCAGTTCGCGAAAGTCTTGTTTTTTGAGGCAGCCGACAAGAACCTCGAAGCGCCCAATCTGACCATCAAGGTTTACCTGGTCTTCTACTTCTGCATTATGGTGGGCACTTTCGTTTACGGGCGACTGCGTATCAGGTTAATCAAGCCCCTGGAGCCCGAGTCCGAAGCGCAGATTGATTTGCAGTACACGGTATCGCTGATTGCCGGGTTTTTCGGGAATGCGTTGTTTGTCTTCTACAATGCTCAAGTCTCCGCAGCAGGAAAAGCGGCCACAGGACACGGCGTTGGCCTCGCTCTTGAAGCCCTGCTCCCGTATTCTCTTGTATTGGCGGTGTTCTCAAGAATTCGAGAGAGTGACGGCGAGCACAGCTTTGGTCTGAGGGCCTTCATTCCATGGCTGTCGCTGGTAATTTTTGGGTTGATTGGAACCGGCCGCGGGCCAATCATGCTTCCGAGCATCATTTACGCCGTGACTTGCTATACGAGTGGATATCAATTCAAAAAAAGGCATTACATTGTCGGCATCACCGGCCTGATTCTATTCTTTGCTTTCATCTCTCCAATTGAAATCTATCTACGAGGAAACATAACCGGTGAAGACTTGAATAGCCGGATTGGAGACATCGTTACCGCCGTTCGAAACATGCCTAGTCTCGCAGTCGTCCGGCAATTCAGCAGGGGAGGCACCGGGAGCGGGTCGCGCGAAGAGTACTACGATCGTCCTGGAACCTTCGAGTTGAGCCGCGTTTCCGCTATCCGCGCAGATAGCAACATGATCAGTGCAACCTCCACGGGGTTTCACTATGGGTTCACGGCGCTCAAAATCGACGCCCTTCACAATGTGCCTCACTTTCTCTACCCAAACAAGCCGGAGGAGGATTCCGGCGGGTACCTGGGCCGAGTCACTGGCGTAAACGCAGACTGGGTCGATAACGAGGAAGTGATGATTACAGCCATCAGCGACAGTTTTGGAGCCTTCGGCTGGCTTGGTGTCGTTGTTGTGGGGGGGGTGGTGTACCCGGCCTGTTTCGTTTTGTACGAGAGCCTCTTCGACTTGAGGAAGCCCTGGGGCGTTTTAGCGCTTGGCGGCTTTGCTTACACTCTCTGGGGGGCAAACATGGGGTCATTGATGCTGATTCTGACCCGTACACCGCTCATTTTGATCGCGTTTTCGTACGTTGTGGGCGGCGTCGTAAGCATGATCCCGGTGAAGGGTGCTAAGGGAGAGAGGATGAGCGGTGCGTCTGCCTCGGAGGCCTAGATATTGAAGCTGCTTCGCACCAGTGGTGTGCCGGCAAACCTGCGCTGGAAGCAGGTGTTCCAACCCTCCGCATGTTCACCAATTTGTCGATAAGCTTCCGGTCCTCTTCAGAGCTTGGACAAGACCGGCAAGATTCTGGCTTTGCCAGTCGGACAGCCCCTCAGGTCATCGCACGCCGGAGGGGTCGGCCATGAGCAGTAATTTCTCCCTCTCACCTCGGCTTCTCCGATCCTTGATGCCAAGAAAGAACGCCTCCACAGTGCACCGGGACAGGGTAGCGATGCCGATGCTGAGTACGATGGCGAACAAGGCCATAATGACCTCGATCACCTCGATGTTTCCATTCAGGCCGACCATCCGATAGAGGGTGCGCGACTGCAGGAGATCGAAGATCGTTGGATGGATGAGGTAAAGGCCATAGCTGATAAATCCGAGGAATGTGAGGGGCCTCCACTCCCATACCCTCCTGCCCACCCCTGAGAGTGCCAAACCGATCAGGCTCACGGACATCAGAGCGGCCGCCGAGAAGGACCATGCGCTGGCGGTACCGACCACGCACAATACCAGAACGGAGACAGCCAGGGCGGCGCACAGCTTCGTCTTTGAATTCCTTCGCGCCTCCAGCTTCGGTCGCAAAATGGCGAATAGACTCCCAGCGGCAATCGCATCGAAGTGAAAGAAAGGGAATCGATACACCGTCTGCCACTGCGTCGCGCCGTCAAAGCCATGCGCAAACACGAGCAATCGCAGAAACGGGGACGCTATCAGAATGGCGAACAGCAGGATGGTGAAAAAGCGCTGGGAGAGGAATCGAACAGCCACCGGCCAGAACAAGTAGAACTGCTCTTCAATGCATAGGGACCAGGTGATCGAGGTCAGGTCTCTAAAGCAGAAAAGGCTCGGCACCCACAGGTTCTGAGCGAACAGCAAGCTGACCGGGAGCGGCGTCACGATTGTCAAAGGGTGCTCCTGCAAGTATGCAGAGTGCGCGACCAGATGCTGAAATGCTCCGAGGCGCGGCAAATTTCTGACTATCCCGTACATGAAGAGAATGTAGGTGTAATAGAGCGGCCAGATTCGCATCGCTCGCCGGTAGTAGAAGTTCCGGAAGTATTTCGGCTGCTCCCGCTCGCGAATCAGGATCGAAGTGATAAGGAAACCCGATAAGGCGAAGAACAGGTCTACGCCCATCGTCCCGAGACCAAGGAAGCTTAATTGGGGAATGTCTTTCACGATGGCCCCGGCATGGCAGAGAACCACGGCAAGAATGGCAATTCCACGTACGCCGTCAAGGGACTTGATATGAGCGGTACTCGACACGTGAATCTCCTCCCAGGACGATGCCCCTAGCTCTCCAGCGAAGGCTCCTGTTTTTATGCTGAATCTATTTGCCTGCGTTGCAACTCGAAGCACGAATGGACGGCGTTTGGCCATCCTCAGGTCGTTGATCGGTAATCAGCAGGTCGTCAGTTCAAGTCTGATCTTCGGCTCCATTGAATCTATTGTTCCGCGAGTGATTCTACCCGGATTGAATGAACGGGATCTCCCAACAGGAAAGACTTTGGGGCCGACGGTTCCGTTTCTCGCCAGTCAGCTTTCAAGTACTCCCCCAAGTAGCCATGCGGCGCTAACCTTCAGCATTCCCGACTCCGCTCCGCTCGGATTAACCCGTCGAGATCACACTATGGAGTAGTGTATACATTATCAAGCCAGACTAGGACGCAGACAGGTCTCTTGCAAACACAAGGGCCAACCGCTGGTCAATCTTAGGGCTCAGTGATAAGGATAATCAGGCTTTGAAGTTGAATGAGGCTGATGGATGGTAAATCGGATACAAGATCTTTCTCGAGCTTCAGTTCCCCCCGGGTTCCGCGGACGGCCAGCCTGGTTTGTGCAGATGTGGTGGATTGCTCAATCGCTTCTTTTCCACACTTCGCCACAGATGTTTTACGGCTGGCGACGGTTTCTACTACGGCTGTTCGGAGCAAAGGTCGGCAAGGGAGTTCTGCTGCGGCCTTCAGTCACCGTGACCTATCCCTGGAAAGTAACTCTNNCCGACATTCGATCTCTATGCGAAGCCTATCCGCGTTGAGAGCGAGGCATGGGTGGCAGCGCACGTGTTTGTTGGGCCGGGGGTCACGATCGGTCACGGGGCAGTGGTGGGCGCCTGCAGCGTAGCGCTTAAGGACGTTCCTGCTGGGATGATTTGCGCGGGAAATCCCTTGCGCGTTTTGCGCCCCAGGCCTACCAGCGATCTCTCGTCAGATGGTTGAGATAGCTGAATGGGTGGCACACCACGGCAGGTCGGAGAGGAACGGATTTTAGCGCGCTGGTTGCAGGGAATCGGAAACAGCACATGCTGACGAACGTTTCCAAACCCAAAGCCATGATCTCCAGTTATGACTGGATGATAGAGGCCGGGCAGGAAGACTTGAGAAGCTTTTTCGAAACGACATTAAGAAACACCCTACCTCCGAGCGTGACAAAACAGACCATCCACCCTATCGCCGTACCTAATGCGGCGGGGCTGGAGTCCAGTTGAGTAGATACTTCTCGCAGATAGGCAAGCCCTTTCCCCTTGAGGAGGAGCTTAATGCCTGTCGACCTATGTTGAGATATGTGGTTGATTGTGACTTCAAGGCGAAGCAGGTTGGATGGGTAGCCCTTGTGAATCAAATTCGAATAGAGGGTCTCGAGAATTCGCCGCATCTGCGGAAACAACTCGCCATGCTTATTGAGGAATTTGGATGCCTGTTCTGGATGATCGCGGATCACTGCAACATTCGTCCTGGAGATTGCCCAAGGATAAGAGCGCCCGACGCGGCTCCAAAACTCGAAATCTCCCGCATACGGCATGTCAACCCGAAACCACCCGGCCCTTCTCACAGTCTCAGTGCGGACACTCACATTCGATAAATTGCCGGGTATGCAGCCAAAGATGAAGAAGAACAGGTCAGATTGTTCGGGAGCCACAATGGGAGGCAGAACAGGAGCCTCAAACCGGGAGTGACTTGAGTTGGAGTCCCGGTGATGATTACAGCGAAGAAAAGCAATTTCGGACGATAAGCCAGCCCACTGCTCTAAAAGCCTGTGGAGAGATCCCTCGTCGCTGAAGTAATCGTCCTGGCAAAGAAACTGGGTTAATTCGCAGCTTACCTTAGAAAAAAGAAAGTTCAGGTTTCCAAAAATGCCCAGATTCTCCTTTTGAAGGAAGACGGTAATACGCGGATCAGTGAGTTCCGAGAGGAAGTTCCGCGTCCCATCAACAGATCCATCGTCGCTGATTAGGAGCTCCCAGTCTTGATATCTTTGTGCCAAAACAGAATCAACAGCCTGTTTCAAATACTTCATCCCGTTATAAGTGGGCATCACAATGGAAATACGCATGGATTGTCCCTGATCGATCATTCGCAAAAGAGAAGAACTCGGCTGTTCATTGACTCGCCTACCGGATTCAGCCACAACAGGTTGGAGAGAGCGACGCGTGAGAGATTCGGGTCACCGGGTCACCAGCAGAGTTGCAGTTAGTGTAACTCAAGCGCAGGCCTACGGCGATCGAGCTGACGGCGGGCGGCTTTTCGGCGGAGAATGCCGCTGCATCAGCTGCATCCATGTGGCGAATCCGAAGATTGAGCGCATGGTAATCTTGAAGTGAGGTTTTACTGAGCCGTCGACCGAAGGAAGTACCTGGAACTGACCGTCCAATCCATTTGCAGCTTGATCCTGGGGAAGTGCGTTACTCACATTGGGACAGTTTTCTCCGGTTCGATGGCGGGGGAGGAAGGCCGTCGGTGGGATGTTCAACTACGAGGAATTGCGATGGCGAAGTACAGAATCAGCCCATCGAATAGGGACTTCTTGAACAGGCGGAAATGCTTCATAGAATCCTAAAAATGCTCGGCGCCCTTTTCACGGGAATGGGGCTCACGATATTCGCGCAGCTTCTGCTTCCGCCCGCGTTTCTCCACTTTTACGGAATGAGTCGTTACGGTGAGTGGCTTGTTCTCTCAGGAACGCTGGGCTATCTCTCTACGCTGAACTTCGGCGTGACAACGTATGCCAGCAATGAGTTAACGATGCTGCACAAGCGCGGCGAGCGTGAGAAGTACCGCCAGTTACAAGGCAGCACGCTCGCTCTTACGCTTGGGATGATATGTTTCGGCGTGCTGGTTTCGGCGCTTGTCTTCGTTGTTCCGATCGCGAAGCTGCTGCATCTCTCCACGATGAGTCAATCGGAAGTGGCTCTCACAGCGTTCTTCCTTGGCCTGCAAACCATGGTGCTTATCATTGCGGGTTATTTCGGCGGCTTGTTCATGGTGATCGAGGAATCGCATCGGGGGCTCACCTGGGGCAACATAAATTCCCTAGGTGGAACTCTGGCGGCCGTGGGGCTTGCCTCGTTCAGGGTTCGGTTTTCGACGCTTGCGATTGGACAGTTTGTATTCGTGGTCCTTCTGACAGGGTTTTGTGCGTTCGACCTGAAACGCAGGATCGGCGATTTACCGATCGGACTGCAGGGAGCCAACTGGAAGACAGCAAAGTCAATCATTGCGCCAAGCGGACAATTCGGGATGATTTTTGCGCAGCAGTTTCTGATTTTTCAGGCTCCGCTGATTATGCTGCAATGGATTGTCGGACCGAGGGTGGTTGTGCTTTTCAGCACCAGCAGGACGATTCTATCGACGGCGCGCCAATCTTTAGCGAAACTCACAAGCGCCATTGCGCCAGAGATCACCTTCAGCTATGCCAACCAGAATATGAAGAGACTGCTGAACATCTTCCACTATTCCGAAAAGGTGATTTTTGCCGGTATTCCTATTGCAAATCTCGGCGCGTATCTTTTTGCGCCAGTTCTTCTTGAGGTCTGGCTGCGCCGGCCCATGTTGTTTGATTCGTACACCTATGGCTTGATGGCATTGATTTCGGGCGCCATGAGCATGCGGGACCACAAACAGTTTTTCCAGTTTTCAACGAATCAACACAAACGCCTCTCGATCATTGTCTTCTTCGGAAACGTGTTGATGGTCGCGCTGAGCATACCATTCACGATTGAATTCGGGTTGAATGGCTTTCTTTACATGTGGCTGCTCTCGGAACTTGCGCAGATGGGGCTCATCTATTTTGAAAACAAGAAGCTGTTCAACCACGACCCATCGATCAGCATGATCCCGGTGTTGAAACTCGCCACGGTGATGGCGGTTTCGCTTCCTCTATGTGCGGCGATGCTCGCATTCGCGCGGCAACGGTCGTTGACGATGGTGGCAATAGTGGCCACAACGGGTCTTATCCTGCTGATTGTGGAGTGCTATTTTGTTTTTGGACTCAAGGATGTGATGAATGAGCTTCGAGTTCGGGTGCGGGATCGCGCCATTGAGATCACATAAATCCATGGCAAGGAACAAATTCAGCGTGAAGGTGTATTTGGATCGCGGGTGCGTGCTCAGGATGCATGGAATCCGGGAACGAGCGCCTCAAGAGCCGCGCGGAGACCTAGCACATTGTGGTCAAAGCTATAGTCCTGAATGATTCGCAGGCTCTCGACACCCATCTGCCGGCCGGTGTCGCCCGCAAGAACGCGCGAGAGGCTGTCGGCGAGGGCAGCGGTGTCGCCAACTGGAAAGACAAATCCGTTCTTACCATCCTGAACCAGGTTCTTGTGGCAGCCGACCTGGTCAGAGACCACGACGGGCCGGCCTGCATTCATGGCTTCATTCACCGCCAAGCCCCAGGGCTCGTCCGCGGACGGCAGAACGAAGACATCGCACAGGTCGTAGAGGCGTGGCATCTCGGACTGATTGCGGAACCCGAGAAAGCGTATGTCGCCGCGATTCGTGCGGGAAGCCTGCTGCTCCAGTGCGGCGCGTTGTTCTCCATCGCCAACGATCAGCAGGTAGGGCGCGGGCTGAGCGCCGCCAGTTTGAACGAGGCTGAGAAACGCTTCAAGCAGATCGCCGCAACGTTTGCGCGGTATAAGTTTGGCAGCAAAGAGGATCACCGGCCTGCCAGCCTGAAGGCCGAGGGAGCGGCGAAACTCTTCTCTGTTCTCCGACGCCGCGGAGCATTTCCGCTGGAAGAATTGATTGTCAACGGCGTAGCAGCAGGGGAAGATGGGAAGGCGATCTCGGAAGTAGCCGCTCCAATACGCAGCATTGTCGTCGCCCACCGCGAGCACAGCTGAAACGTAAGGGGCGAGCAGAGCAAAGAAAGCTCTTTTGACTAAGAGCTTCATTTGCGAGCGTGGGCGATCGTACGTCGTTGATTCGGCGCGAATCAGACGAGGGATCTTCATTGAGCGAGCGGCGCGGAGCGCCAGCAGATTCGTAAGATAGTTGTAACCGTGCACCCAAACGGCGTCGAAGTGACCTTCACGAAGAATTCTGCCGACGTGTCGATTGAGGGGACGAAGGAATGTCGGGGCCTGGCCATCGACGGCATCGCGAAGGACAGGCAGGAATTCATGTTCGTAGCCGGCAAGCAGGTCAGTGTCCCACTTGACGCGGACGCCAAACTCGTGGTCGAGGTGGCCGCGTACAGAAATGTCACATGCGAAGAAGACTTTAAGGTGAATGTCAGGCTCGCGTGCAATGCGACGCAGCAGGGGCGCCTGGTACTGGATTGGATGTGTGACAAAGTAGGCAAGGCGAAGCGGGTGTTGCTCGGAAAACCGCGAGGATAAGGGGGAGATCACTGTTGACACCGAGATTCTCTGAGGGCAGATAGGAAAACCCTGGCTAGCAATCGATGGGACGGAAGGACGCCCCGGTTGGTGAGGTCAGGTCAAGTATACCAAGGCAAGGGAAACTGGCAGTCTGGAGAGCAGATTAACCCTGGAAGAAACAACGATGTACTCTGCAGAAGAAAATCCCCCTGCTACTCGACACCAGACGAAATCTCCCGCGGAAGAGGAGAGGAGATGGGGGTAGGACGTTCGGAGGCGACACACCATCCAGCGATGAGTAGGCTGGGCGCACTGACTTGAGGCAGCTGGGCGAGGGCTGCCAATGTGGTGTAATGCACTTCCTGACCGGGCTGTGCGGCGTGCGAGATGACGGCGCAGGGAAAATCGGCGGGAAGGCCTTCCTGCCGCCACTCCTCAGCGAGCAGTTCCAGGTTGCGTCCGGGCATGTAGACGACGCGGGTGGCGTCTTCGATTTGGGGCAGGGGCGCGTTGTTGTGCGATTGGGCGTGGTGGCCGGTGGAGAAGGTGACGCTGGAGGCGCACCGGCGATCCGTGAGGGAGCGGCCCACCACGGCGGCCGCGGCGAAGGCAGCGGTGATGCCGGGGACGATCTCGAAGGGAACGCCGGCTGCGTTCAGCGCGTCGATTTCCTCGGCAGCGCGGCCGAAGACGAGCGGATCTCCGCTCTTGAGGCGGATGACTGAACGATCGTTGCGGGCGTGCTCGATCATCAATGCGTTGATCTCGTCCTGCGTTATTCTTTTTGAGCCGCAACGCTTGCCGACATTCATGACCTCAGCATGCGTCGAGGCGAGCGCGAGAATTGCGGGCGGGACAAGATCATCGTGGAGAACTACATCGGCCTTCTGGATGGCACGAAGAGCTTTGAGGGTGAGAAGCTCCGGATCGCCGGGGCCAGCACCGACCAGGGATACGTTTCCGCGCTCTGCCGCGCCTTGGCCGGAAAGCGGTGCGCGAGCCAGTTGGCGCGAAGGGCAGGCAACTGAGTCGCAGATTTGCCGCTGGGCGAGCTGATGAAGCAGAGCCTTGCGGGCTTCGCCACGCGGATGAGTGGCGAGCACTTCGCGACGGAGGCTTCCCAGTGATTCAAGCCAGACGCCGAAGTCCCGAGGAAGCTGCTCATCGATCTCGCGGCGCAGACGCTGTGCGACGGCGGGGCTCTGTCCGGCTGACGAGATCGCGATTTGCAGATCGCCACGACTCACAACGGAACCGAAGTAAAAGTCGCAGTTCGGAACATCATCGACGCTGTTGCAGAGTACGCGCTTCTCAGTGGCTGACTTATAGACGGCCTGGTTTACATCGGAATCGTTGGTGGCAGCGATGACGAGGAACATTCCGTCGAGGTCCGCAGGATCCCACTTTTTCTCGATCCACTCGACCGCACCTTCAATGGCCATTTGTCGAATCTCAGGAACTGCTTCGGGCGCAACGATTCGCAGGCGAAGCCCGGTGGCGAGCAACGCCCCGATCTTCTCAAGCGCAATCTTCCCAGCGCCTACCAGAAGGCAGTCGCGGCCATCGAGCTTGAGAAAGATGGGAAGCATCGTCATGGCAGGTCCTTTAATCGGCGACCCCATGGGGGACGTGTCCGGTGGGTAGATCGCGTTCAGCGAAGTCGAGCGGGCCTCCGCTGAGGTAACAGTTCAGTTGTTCATTCGTATGACGAGTGAACCACGCGCGCAGGTTCTCGCCGAGGCCTCGGGTGGAGAGGTACTGGCGCAGCAGGCGTTCGATGGAGTCGGGCACTTCGGTGGCAAGGGCGCGATAGCCAACCGGCTCGGCGATAGCTGCGTGCAGTCCTACTGAACCGCCCATACAGAAGTAGTACGCGTCGACCAGAGCGCCTTCGTGCTTGATCTTCTTGCCTTCGAGGCCGATATCGGCGATCCAGTGCTGTCCGCAGCCGTTGGGGCAGCCAGTTACGTGCAGGCGGAGCTGCTGGTCAAATTCGGGAAGGCGGTCTTCGAGCTCATCCACAAGCCAGCGGGTGAAGCCCTTGGTCTCAGTGATGGCGAGCTTGCAGAATTCGGTGCCTGTGCAGGCAACCGCGCCTCGCCAGAAGGAAGAGCCGTCGACGTGGAGGCCGAGGAGGTTGAGCTTGCCTGCGAGTTCGGCGGTCTTTTGGTTGGGGACATCGACGATGACGAAGTTTTGCGAGACAGTTGTGCGCAGGGAGCCGCTGCCGTAAGCATCGGCGAGATCGGCAACAGCAATCAGCTGATCACCGCTCATGCGGCCGCGCAGCACGGATGCGCCGACGTAACTGAGGCCGGGCGTACGCTGCGGGTGAATGCCAGCGTGGTCGCGGTAGATGTCATCGGGGACATGCTCATGAACGGCGGGGAGGAGCTTGAAGTCGATGCGCTTCTGGATCTCATCGAGGAAGGTGGTGGCGGTCCAGCCGTGGCGCAAGAAAAGGAACTTCATGCGGGCGCGTTCGCGGCTCTCACGCAGGACTTGCTGCTCGCGGAAGATCTCGGCGATGGCCTGAACCACCGGCAAGACCTGTTCGGGGAGAACGAAGGCGTCAAGTCGGACGGCGAGATGCGGGTCCTTTGAGAGGCCGCCACCAACGCGCAGGGAGTAGCCGACCTGGCCATTGTGTTCGACAGCCGTAAGGGCAACGTCGTTGATCTCGGGGTGGGAGCACCAAGAAGGGCAGCCGGTGACCGAGATCTTGAACTTGCGGGGCAGGTTGTAGAAGTCCTCATTGCCGCTGAGGAGGCGAGAGACTTCGAGAGCGATTGGGGAAGCGTCGACGATCTCGTCGTCGGCCACACCGGCGAGCGGGCAGCCAGTGACGTTGCGGACAACATCGCCGCATGCGCCTTTGGGCGAGAGGCCGATGGCATCGAGGGCGTCAACCACTTCGGGAAGCGATTCAATGGTGAGCCAGTGAAGCTGGATGGCCTGGCGAACGGTGATGTCGGCAAGGTTGCGGGCGTGTTTCCTGGTGAGGTCACCGATCACACGCATCTGATGGGAGGTGAGGATGCCGTTGGGGACACCAATGCGCATCATGAAGTAGTCGGAGGTGACGCCCTCGCCGCCCTTGCCTCCGGTGACGCCGGCTCCGTCACCCTGGGTGTAGATCCCCCACCACTTGAAATAGAAGCTGGCCCACTCGGGAACAACGCTGGAACGGCCTTCGCGGGCGAATGCGCGCACCTCGTCGAAGACGGCCCACGGGTTCTTCTCGCGCTTCAGGCGTTCGGATTTCTGGGCCTTTGTCTCTTTGGCTGGAACAAGTTCGCTCATGGATTCCTTCTGGGGACTGAAATAGAAAACCCGCGGCAGCATGGCTGGGTCGCGGGCAAACTAGAATCTTGGATTTCTGTCAGGTGCTTAGACCCAAGTCAACTGCGCGCGCGGAGCGACGTACAGCAGCGACAACAGGACCTAGCTTTCATATTCAGATGATATCGGCAAGATGGAGAAAAAAGCAAATGGGATTATTTATAGGTGGCGAGTGCCGCTAACCCGGAGCGGGCGCGCTCATTGGCCTGCAACTCGTCCAGAATCATCTTGGTGGCTACGACGACCCCCTGTTCAGCGACGGGCGAAAGGCTCATCCGGATAGGCTGGTGCGGGTCGATGGTGATCGCGTAGAGGATGATTTCGTGGGTGCTGCCATGAATATAGAAGACGTCGAGCAGGTCTTTCATGCCGACATCATGTGCGGTGAGCGTGGGAGGGTAGTCCCGCGAAAAGCGGGGGGTGGTGCGGGTGACGGTGCCGATGGGATTGTCGTCGTTTGCAGCATCGATAAGGATGATGCGGCCGGCGGACTCCAGCGGCTCAAGGAGCGTGAAGGCGCCGGTACCGCCATCGAGGCACTCGATATCGGGGGGCAGAGGGAGCTTTTCGAGCTCCCTCACCACGTATACGCCGATGCCTTCGTCGCCCATGAGAACGTTGCCGAGTCCGAGGACCAGCGTTTTGAGTTCAGGACTATTTTCCACGATTCTCCCGGTCGAACTTCCATCCGCCAATGATCGAGGATACCGTACCGCGGCCCTCGATGTAGTCGTGATAGAAGGCAAGGTAGATGTGGACGATGATGAAGGTTACAAAGAACCAGAGGAAGAGGTGGTGCCAGAAGCGCACCGCAAACTCTCCGCCCATGAGGGGAACAATCCAGGTGAACATCCGCGGCAGCCAGGAACTGCTCATACTGGAGTAGAGGGCGAACCCGGTGATGGTCTGGAAGACAAAAGCCAGAAAAGTGCCGAAATAGATGAGGCCAGCCAGAGCGTTGTGCCCAGTCGAGATGGGCCCGTGCATTTTGGTTTCAAGCACGTCGGCTTTGATGACGTCGACAATCTCCTGCCGTTGCGATTTTTTCAGCGGAAAGAAGGCACTCCACCGAGCGTACTTGTTGCCAACGAACCCCCAATAGAGCCTTGCCAGAAAGTTGAAAACATAAACATACGCGGCTGCGAAGTGAATGAAACGCACCCATCCGAACCAATACTGCTCGTATGCTTCCGGCGCGTTGAACAGACGGATCGGGGCGCCGATCAGGTAGCCGGTGACGCACAGAGCCACCAACGCGATCGCGTTGATCCAGTGGTAGGCCCGTACCGGCAGTTCCCACACATAAATCCGCCGGTACTCGACTGGCGCGCTGCCATTTGCTGTGAAGACGTCTTTGACGCCAATGCCTGGAGTACTCATAGCCCTCACTCAAAAGAAACTTGGTTGAGGTGCCGGCCCTGCGGGTCGTAGAGGTGGACGGCGCAGGCCAGGCACGGGTCAAAGGAATGGATGGTACGAATGATCTCGACCGGTTCGTCGATCTTTGCAACAGGCGTACCGATCAGCGCCGCTTCAAACGACGAGCGCTGTTGGCTGGCATCGCGCGGGGAGCCATTCCATGTGGTCGGGACAACCAACTGATAGTTGTCGATGGCGCCGTTCTTGATCTTGATCCAGTGCGCCAGCGCACCGCGAGGAGCCTCGACGAGTCCAACGCCTTCGGATTCGGCCGGCCAGGTCTTCGGATCCCACTTTTCACCGTTGAACGTAGAAACTTCGTTGATCTTGACGCGCCCCATCAATTCGCCGAAGAACTCCTTGAGCCAGATCATGGCCAGGGCCGCGTCCAATCCGCGAGCCGCGGTGCGGCCCAGCGTACTGAACAACGCGTCAACCGGAACGCCGAGCTTGCCCAGCGTGTCCTTGACCAGCTCCTGCACATCGGTGTGGCCGGACGCGTACGACACCAGCAGGCGCGCCAGTGGCCCAACTTCCATTGGATTTTCTTTCCAGCGCGGGGTCTTCAGGAAGGAGTACTTGCTGAACCCTTCGAGCGTTTCAAAGGGCGGCTTGGGACCTGAATACTTGATTTGGGTTTCGCCGGCCCAAGGATGAATGCCGACGTTGTCGCCTTCCGCGTAGGTATACCACGAGGAGGCGATGTACTCCTTGATCTCCTGTGAGTCGCGAGGGTTGACCGGATGCACAGTGCTCAAGTCGCGATTGAGCACGGCGCCGCGCGCATACTTGAAAGCTTCGGGATGGTTGTAGCCCTTGGTGGGAAACTCCCCGTAGCAAAGGTAGTTGTGGAGCCCGCCGCCATACTTCGACCAGTCCTTGTAGAACGAGGCGACGGCCAGCAGATCAGGAATGTAAACCTGGTTGATGAACTCGTCGGCCTGGCTGATTAGTTGCGAGACCAGGTTCAGCCGTTCGGAGTTGATGGCCGCCACTTCATTCAAGTTGATGGAACAGGGCACGCCGCCGACCAGGTAGTTCGGATGCGGGTTCTTTCCGCCGAACACCGCGTGAATCTTGACGATTTGCTTCTGCCATTCGAGAGCATCCAGGTAGTGCGCCACCGCGATCAGGTTGACTTCGGGGGGCAGCTTGTAGGCGGGATGGCCCCAGTAGCCGTTGGCAAAGATGCCCAGGCCGCTGGCGGCAAATTGCTTGATCTTGTCCTGCACGCCGGTGAAGTAGGCCGGGGTGTTCTTGTCCCACTTGGAGAAGGACTGAGCGATCTCAGCGGCCTTCTTCGGATCCGCCTTCAATGCGTTGACGATATCCACCCAATCAAGCGCGTGAAGATGATAGAAGTGGATCACGTGGTCCTGCACGTACTGGGTGGTGAGCATGATATTGCGGATCAACTCCGCAGTGGGAGGCACAGAGATGCCCAGCGAATCCTCAACTGAGCGGACGCTGGCCAGCGCATGCACCGTGGTGCAGACGCCGCAGACACGCTCGGTAATGGCCCAGGCATCGCGTGGATCGCGGCCGATGAGAATCTTCTCGAGCCCGCGAATCATGGTGCCTGAACTGAATGCGTCGGTGATGACGCCGTTTTCCACTACTGCCTCAACGCGCAGGTGGCCTTCAATGCGAGTTACCGGATCTACGACGACGCGTGTCATAGCTGTTTACGACTCCTTCTGATCTTCTGCGTGGACTTCCGCGATCACTTTTCGTTTGCGTACGTTGGTCGCCACAACGTGTGCCGCGACTCCTGCCAGCGTGGCTACCCCTACAACCGTGCCCACTGTATCGGCAGTGCTTTCCACGCCGAATCCGGGGAACGAAGCCAGATGCTGGTAGAACGGACCGTTGTCCCAGAAGCCGGCTTCGCTGCAGCCGATGCAATTGTGGCCCGATTGGATGGGATAGCTGGTGCCTTCGTTCCACTTCACCACTGAACAGGCGTTGTAAGTAACCGGACCCTTGCAGCCCATCTTGTACAGGCAGTAACCTTTTCGCGCGCCGTCGTCGTCCCAGGACTCGACGAACAGTCCAGCGTCGTAGTTGGCCCGACGGTAGCAGGTGTCATGGACGCGGCGGCCGTAGAACTCCTTTGGACGGCCCTGCGAATCCAGCGCCGGGACCTGACCAACCACCAGCAGGTGCGTGACCACCGCCATCATGACGTCAGCGATGGGCGGACATCCCGGCACATTGATAACCGGCTTGTCCACCAGCTTGTAAATCGGCGTAGCCCCGGTCGGGTTCGGCTTTGCAGCCTGGACACAACCGTTCGAAGCGCAACTGCCCCAAGCCACAATGGCGGCTGCGTCCGCGGCAACGGTCTGGAGGATCGACTCGGCTGTCTTGCCGCCGATCATGCAGTAAACACCGTCGTCCTTGGTTGGCACGGCGCCCTCGACGAGGACGATGTACTTGCCCTTGTTGTTCTTGAGGGTGTCGCTCAGGCTTTTTTCTGCCTGGAAGCCGGAGGGGGCCATCAGCGTCTCTGTGTAGTTCAGCGACAGCACGTCCAACAGTGCGTCGGCCACAATGGGGTGCGATGCGCGAATAAATGATTCGCTGCAGCAGGTGCATTCCTGAAAGTGCATCCAGACGACCGCGGGTTTTTCCTTCTTTTCAAAGGCCGAGACCACCTGGGCCACGCCGGATTTTCCAAATCCAGCTACGGTTGCGGCTGTAGCGCAGAACTGTAAGAAGTCCCTGCGGCTGTAGCCCTTCTGCTGCATGTTTTGCCAAATGGAGTTACCCATGCCTACCTCGCTCAATGTGCCGGTTCTGGTGAGGTGGCTCACAGCTGATCGCTGACGTGAGATACATCACCGTCTGACGTTGGCTAAAGTACGCATTGGAAACGACAGCTCGCTGTGCGCCCCGTCACAGTTCGATGGTTGCGAATCTGTGATCCAGATCAAAGGAAGAGGGGTGGATTTCAGCGTGGAAGCGCAGAATCTGTGAGATACCTCACATTCTCAGAGGAATTGGATGTTGAGGCAGGAGAAGTGAGTGGGCTCTGACGCTCTTAACCTTTGGGGTTCTCGAGAGCTCCGGTGAGACTTGCGACACGTTCAACCTGGTGGCTACGGCACCAGGAATCGAGCCCGCGGGCCAGCCGCTCCACCGCTCGCGGGTCGGCGTAGCTGGCGGTGCCAACCTGCACGGCTGTGGCGCCGGCCAGCAGGAATTCCACCGCATCTTCCGGTGTGACGATGCCGCCCATGCCGAGGATTGGAATGGAAACAGCGCGGGCGGTTTCGTAGACCATGCGGAGTGAGATGGGCTTGATGGCCGGGCCGGAGAGGCCGCCGGTGACATTGCTGAGCCGGGGAGTACGAGTCTCGGTGTCGATGGACATGGCGAGGAAGGTATTGGTGAGGCTGACGGCATCGGCCCCGCCCGCGGCGCAGATCCTGGCCATGTGGGCAATGGATGTGACGTTGGGCGAGAGCTTNNAAGGCCATGCCGCCGGCGTGGACGTTGGGACAGGAGACGTTGAGTTCGTAGGCGGCGATGCCCTCGGCCTGATTGAGTCGCTCAATTACGCTTACGTATTCGCCGACGGTGTAGCCGAAGACGTTGACGATGACTTTGGCCTGGGGGTACTTCTTGAGCGGGGGGAGTTTGCGCTGGAGGAAATCCTCGACCCCGACGTTCTGGAGGCCGATGGCGTTGAGCATGCCGGCAGCGGTCTGGATGATCCGCGGCGGGGGATGACCGGCCATGGGCTCCAGAGAAATGCCCTTGGTGACGAATCCGCCGATCTTCTCCAGCGAGACGATCTCTTCAAATTCAATGCCGTAGCCGAAGGTTCCACTGGCGGCGATCACGGGATTCGCCAGTTCGATGCCGGCGAACGAAACTCTCATGTCGGGTTTCACGCGTGGGTGTCTTCCTTGACCAGAACGGCTGCTCTAACAATCTTACTAGCCCTGGAGCCAGCTCCCGGCTGAAACGGAACGGAGCCGACGCCAAACCCGACGTCGTTCCTTGAGAATGGAAGGATGGGAGAAAGGTGAGATGAAATCCAAACTGCCCGACAACGCACTCACGCTGGCAGCCCTCGGCATACTGGCCTTCGTAGTTGCCGACGTGACGCATGAGGCGCTGGGGCATGGGATTGCGATTTTGGCATTCGGCGGCAAGCCTGTGCTTCTGACCTCATGCAACATTGACCACAGCGGGACCATCAACCGGTGGATTCCCGCGGCGGGTGGAATCGCCAACCTTGTTGTTGGATTTCTTGCGCTGGTGGCCGTCCGTCTCAGCAGGAAGGCTTCGCCCCACCTGCGCTACTTCTTTGTATTAGCGGCCAGCTTCAATCTCTTCTTCGCTGCCGGGTATCCGATCGCTTCGGGCATTGCGGGTTTTGGGGATTGGGCCGCAGTCATAGCCGGATGGACTCCAATCTGGGCGTGGCGAGTCTTGCTGATCGCCGCCACGCTCATCCTCTACTGGGTATTTCTTCGAGTTGTTGCCAGGGCCATCCGACCCTTTGGAGGATCAAATGAGCCTGAGGACATCTCCCGGTTGCGGCGGATCACGGTTATTCCTTACGTTGCAGCAATTGTCGCAGCAACTCTGGCTGCCGCTCTGAACCCTAGCCGCAACTTTGGAACGATGCTCGGTGGAATCATGGCCGCAGCAGCCTCTTTCGGCCTTACCCAGATGGACAACTTCCCGCAAGCTGGTACTGCGAAGGCGTCGGTGCCTCCAGCGGGACCGATTACGCGCAGCGTGCCCTGGATTGTGGCGGGAGCGGTTGTGTTGGTCTTCTTTGTGGGAGTGTTGGGTCGAGGAATTCGATTCTCACCCGGAATGTGAAACGCAGAACACATCTCGAGGCGGAGAACTCCGCTTCCCGTCCGCAGCGTCTGGCGTTTCCATTCGCGCGATTGATCGAAGAAACGGGGCAGGCCAACTGGCCTGCCCCGTTTCTGTTCTCAGCGTCGTTTATGCCGTAACAGGCACCGCAGCTTCGACCTTAACTGGGGTGAGCCAGCCAAAGCGGTCGGGCTTGAGNNCCGTTGGCGATGCCGAAGAACTCGTCGGCGATGCTTTTGGTGATCTCGCCGGGCTTTCCGTCACCGATGACGATGCGGTCGATGGAGCGGACTGGGGAGACCTCGGCGGCCGTTCCGGTGAAGAAGACCTCGTCGGCGATGTAAAGCAGCTCGCGAGGGAGGGCCTGCTCTGTCACCGTCATCCCGAGATGGCGTGCGATGGTCAGCACCGAGTCGCGGGTAATGCCGGAGAGCGCCGAGTTGGAGAGTGGCGGGGTGTAGAGGACGCCGTTGCGGACAACGAAGATATTTTCGCCCGAGCCTTCGCTGACCAGACCGTTGACGTCGAGGCCAATCCCCTCCTGGTAGCCGTTGATCTCAGCTTCCATGTGGATAAGCTGCGAGTTCATGTAGTTTGCGCCGGCCTTGGCGAGGGCGGGCATGGTGTTGGGGGCCAGGCGGTTCCAACTGGAGACGCAGACATCTGCGCCGCCGTGTCCGGCGAGGTACTTGCCCCACGGGAAGTTGGCGATGTAGACCTCGATGGGCGAGCCTTTGGGGCTGACGCCGATTTCGCCGTAACCGCGAAGGACGATGGGGCGGATATAGCAAGGCGCAACATCATTGGCTTCAATAAGATCGACGACAGCGGCGCATAGCTCTTCAAGGGTGTAGGGAACGGCCATGCGGTAAATCTTGGCCGAGTCGAGCAGTCGCTGCATGTGTTCAGGCAGGCGGAAGACAGCGGAACCGTGGGGCTGGCCGTAGCAGCGAACTCCTTCGAACACGCTTGAGCCGTAGTGAATCACGTGGCTCATGACGTGGAGGGTCGCGTTTTCCCATGGAATGAGGGTTCCGTTGTGCCAGATATTGGGGGTTGTCTGAATGGGCATTGGGGTTCGAGCGCTCCTTAGTAGGCTTCGGGCACGATTACTTAACAGCGTAGCGCGATTCGAGGTTTGCTGTCACTGAGCGAATCTGCGCAGGATTGGTGACGGGTTACCAGAATGGCACTGGCAATTTGCGTGTTGAGGCGAACGACAGTACGACTGGATGCGTTCGCGTGGGCGACGGACGGGCCGCAAATCGGCTCATGATCCGGGGGCGGGGTTGCGGTAGATGCTTTTGGTGGGGCGGAACTGCGTATCGATCAAGGCGCCGAGGGCGATGGCGAACCAATATGCCGCAATATCTAAAGGGGAGAAGCTGTGACCCAGCAGCAGGGTACCCGGCAGCGTGTAGCGGAAGGCCTCGAGATCGGGGGTGTGATAGAGCTTGAGAAACTCGACCGCCGTGGCCAACATACCGGCGATCATTGCCGAGCCGACCAAGCTACCGCTGGAGAGAATGGTGGAGACGAGCCAGTAAATGTCGAGGGCCCAGAGCATGGAGCCGCCGTATTTGACCACGAGGGGGGATAGGTCCAAGGGGACCATGCGAAGCACCAGCCCAGCACCTGTGGTGAGCAAGAGCAGCACCAGGGAAAGCAGGAAGGGTCGTGGGCGCATCGAAATCCTCCGAAAGCCCGGGGTTGAGGACGATTCTACGCCGGGAAACACCATCTTCAGCAGATTTTCGTGGAATTGGTGGTGACGGATTAGACTCATGCGGACCAGCCTCGGAAGCTGCATACGCTCGAGAATCTGTTCTTGCCAGTTCCTGAAGAACGCTTTGGACTTTGCTCAGTCGGGGTAGGTAGAATGTTGCTGGCTTGAGTCTCCCCACTTTGAATGTCTGAAATCCCCTTCAATCCGATTGAAGCTTCGAATCGTTCCTTGCATGAGGACGGAGATGAGGCTCGCCTAGCCGGTTCGACTGGAACGAGCGACCAACTCCTGATGGAACGGATTCGGAGCAACGACCAGATGGCGATGGCTGAGGTCTTCGACAGGTACGGAGGATTGGTGTATTCGGTGGCTCTTCGCGTGCTGAAGGAGCCTGACCAGGCGGAAGATGTGATGCAGGATATTTTCTTCCAGCTTTGGAAGGGGACCGGTTCGTACAGGGAGGGACGCGGATCGCTAGGCGCATGGTTGGCAGTGGTGGCACGCAATCGTGCCATCGACAGCCTGCGTCGCAAGAAGCCGACCGACTCCGTGGAAGATGTGGTGTTGCCGGCCAAGACGGATTTGGCTTCGGAGTCGGAGCGAAACCTGATGATTGAGAAGGTTCGCGTGGTGATGAAGGGGTTGACGCCGGAGCAGCAGAGTTTGGTGGAACTCGCGTTTTTTGAAGGCATGAGCCACTCAGAGATTGCCGCGAAGACAGGCGATGCTTTGGGAACAGTGAAGACGCGCATTCGCACGGCGCTGATGACTTTGAGGAAGGGAGTTCAGGGGTGACGCAGGGCTCACATTTCGGCTCGCACATTCCGGGGGAAGATCTCACACTGCATGCGTTGCAGGCATTGACGGCCGAGGAGTCGGCCGCAGTGCAGGCGCATGTGGCGGAGTGTGAGCTCTGCCGCGCGGAACTGGCGGCAGCCACTGGCGATCTTGCCCTGGTTGCCTTGAGTGCGGAACAGCAGCCCCTGCCAACAGGCGCGCGTGATCGATTCCTGGTCCGCATTGCTGAGGATGCGAAGCAAGAGGAAGCTCAGCCGAGGATTGCAAAGGTCATTCCAATCAACCGGGCCTCGGTGGGCAGAGTTTCTGTCTGGGCTCCTCGCGTGGCCGTTGCCGCCCTGCTGATCATTGCCGCTGGCCTGAGCGTGGAAATCATGCATCTAGACATGAGGCTGCGACGGGAGACCGCGGTGCTGCGTAGTCTGGCGGAGAAAAACGCCAAAGCGCAAGCTGTGGTTGAGGCACTGACCGCGCCCTCGGCGCAGCGTGTGCTGCTGACATCGATCAAAACGCCTCCTTCGCCGTCGGGACGTGCAGTTTATCTGCCTTCGACCGGCGCGCTCGTATTCCAAGGCAACAACCTTGCTTCGTTGCCGGCGGACAAGACATATGAGCTGTGGGTGATTCCGGCAAACGGTTCCGCGCCGATCCCTGCCGGACTGTTCCGTCCAGACGCAACGGGCAACGCCAGCGTCGTGCTGCCGGATCTGCCGAAGGGCGTTCCTGCGAAGGCATTTGGCGTGACGGTAGAGAAGGCGAGCGGCAGCGACACGCCGACTGCGCCGATTCTGCTGGCTGGGGCTGCGCCGGCTGCGGGTGAATAAGGGATCGGCCAACAATTCCCGCCGCTGTGCTACTTTCAATTCGTGAAAGCTGGAATACGCGGAACAATTGCCGCGAAGCGGCCGAAGAGGCTACCCGGACTGACTGTGAAGGATGGGTACACCGTTCATCCTTTCGATGAGAAGTTTGGCGTAAGAACCAGCGGCCTGATTGCGGGAAGGCATTTGAAGAGCGGCCATCGGCATGACCGGCACTCGACGGCCTATTTCGGGGTTGCGCCGTCAGTGTTTGCTGCGCTGATGCGTCGCTGGAGGCGGCTGGATGCTGCGGCCCGCGTGGAAGAGACGGTGTTCCTCGACGTCGGCGCCGGCATGGGCAGGGCGATGCTGCTTGCGGCGGAAATGAACTTCAAAGAAGTGGTTGGGCTGGAACTCAACCCGGCACTGGTGCGCATTGCGCGGCGCAATCTTGCTCGATGGCGCGCGGCAGGCCGAGTGGAGGCAGAGAAGGTTCGCATTGTTGAAGGAGACGCGGTTGAGTTTCCTCTACCGGATGCGCCTACTGTTGCCTTCCTCTTTAATCCCTTTGACGGGCCAGTGCTGAAGAGGCTCCTGAAGAAGTGGGAAGGGGCACTCGCCAGTGGAACCAATCTTTTGGACCTGATCTACGTTAACAACGAGCAGGAGAGTGTGCTCAGAGATACGGCGGGGTTCACGCGCCTCTTTCTTGGCAAGGTAGCGCGATCGCGGGCGGATGCAATCGCCGATTACAAGATTATGGCCAATCAACCGGAGGGCGAGTACGAGTCTTCGAACTTTGAAGACTGTTCCATCTGGAGATGGAAGGGGCTCGGAAAGCGAAAGCCGTCAAGATAAACTGGCAATACATGGAGAAGGAATCGAGCAAAGCCCACGTGGTTCTAGGGCTCGGGGAATTGTTGTGGGATGTATTGCCGGAGGGCCCGCGCCTGGGCGGTGCGCCGGCGAATTTTGCCGTCATGGCGGCCCGGCTTGGCAATCATGTCGCGCTTCTGAGCCGCGTGGGCTGGGATGAACTCGGAAAGCTGGCTCTCGATCGGCTTGAATCGCTTCAGGTGGATGCAAGCCTGGTGCAGATCGATTCGCAGCGCGAAACAGGCCGCGTGACAGTCAGGTTTGATGATGGTGAGCCGCAGTACACGATTCATCATCCTTCGGCTTGGGACTCTCTGGAACTGAGTGAAGAGTGGGTGAAGATTGCGAGCAGGGCCGATGCGGTATGCTTTGGTTCGCTTGCACAACGCGGGCTGGAGTCCCGACAGACGATCCAGACATTGATCGCGCAGACATCGCCGTCGTGCCTGCGCGTTTTTGACGTGAACCTGCGCAAGCCGTTCTACACCAGCGAGGTGATTGAAGAGTCGCTTGAGCTTGCCACTGTGATCAAGATGAACGAGGCTGAGGTTCCCCTTGTTCTCGATCTGCTGGGAATGCCGATCAAGACTGGCCCGCAACTCGGGGATAGGCTGCTGCTGAGTGCAAGGAGCCTGCTTGCGGAGTTTTCAGCGCCGGAACTTGTTGCGGTGACTCGTGGAGACCAAGGAAGCCTGCTGGTGACGAGGAGGGATTCCCATGCTCACCCCGGAATCCCGACCACGGTCGTTGACACCGTTGGGGCTGGCGATGCGTTCACCGCAGCGTTGACCCACTATCTTCTACGGGGAGCGGGCCTTGCCACGCTGAACGAGGCAGGGAATCGTTGGGGAAGCTGGGTTGCATCACAGCCTGGCTCGATGCCTGACTTTTCTGAAGAGGTCCGGTCCGCAATCACGGCTGCCATCGACCGATGAGGGTTTCGTTTGGGAGGCTATAATGGCAGTACATCCATTGGTCGCACACGCACACCCAGTCAACGCATTTCGGCCTTGAAGATGTTTGCGCACAGAGGCCAGATTTTTGAATGAATAATCCTGAATTGATCCTGATCACCGGCGCAACTGGCTTTCTTGGAACCCAGTTGGTGGGAGAGTTGTTGGCGCGCCAGCCTGATGCTTCGCTTGCTCTGCTCATTCGCGACAGAGCCGGGCAGCCGGGGCAGCAGCGAGCAGATCGGATTGTTCCTGAAGAGTTCAGGTCGCGGGTCGAGGTCTTCTCGGGCGATGTAAGCCTGCCGAACTGCGGGCTCGACCAGAAGGCATGGGATCGTCTTTCTGGGGATGTGACTCGCGTAATTCATTCTGCCGCAACGGTTCGGTTTGACCATACTCTGGAAGAAGCGCGGAACATCAACGTTGAGGGGACGCGCCGCCTGCTCGACTTCGCAGCCGGCGCGCGCAACCTGAAGAGCATGGCCTACGTGGGCACGGCTTACGTTGCCGGTGAACGATCCGACCTTGTGAGGGAGGACGAACTCAACGTCGGCCAAGGGTTTCGCAACACCTATGAACAGTCCAAATCCGAGGCGGAGGCGTTGGTTCGCTCGCGCCTTGGCTCACTTCCTGGGGTCATCCTGCGTCCCAGCATCATCGTGGGCGACTCCCGTACCGGCGTGACTTCGAGCTTCAAAATGATGTATTGGCCGCTGAAGATCTATGCGCGGCGTCTGTGGCGGACTGTGCCGGGCTATCCCGACGCAGTGCTCGACATTGTGCCGGTGGATTACGTGGCGTCAGCCGTCGCGCGCCTGACCTTTGATGAAAGCGCTCTTGGCAGCTGTGTTCATCTGTGTGCAGGCCCTCGCGCGAGCGCGACGATTTCGGAGATTGCAAAGCGTGCGGCTGAGTACTTTCATGTGCGCGAGCCGCGCTACGTCGATCCCAATCTTTTCTTTGCAGCGATCCGGCCGATTCTCTTCATCGCGCTTTGGGGCCGGAAGAGGCGAATTCTGCGCGATGGCCGGGCTTATCGCGATTACTTCACCATGAAGATGCAGTTTGACACTGCCAACGCTGAACGTCTGCTTGGGCCTGTCGGCTTGACGCCGCCTCCGGTTCTCGATTACTTAGATCGCTTATTCCACTACTGCGTTGCCAGCGACTGGGGCCGCAAACCTGTCACCGCCGAATGAATATAATTCGCCGTTATCGTCTTTCAAAAGATCCGAGTCTTACGGTTTCAAACCTGCTCGACGAGTTGCTGCTCCGCAGGGGAGACGGCGAAACGTCGGTCGGCGACTTTGGCGTCTTCAAACTCTCAGAACTCCACAGCGATGTCTGCTCGATCGATGCGTTTCTGCGTCGAACCGTGGGGCTCAAGCCGGGACAGGCAGTTGCGGTTTATCGCACCAACGACCGCAATTGTTTTCACTGGTTTCTGGCCATCGTCCGCGCAGGCGGCATTGCCATGCCGCTCAATCCGATGCTCTCGCTGCCGGAGGTTCGGCGCATTCTCGAGAAGAGCGAGATCGACATTTTGGTTACAGACAGGGCAGTTTTTGAACGGACGATCCACACCCAGGAATCGCTGCATGTGAAGACATGGATTCAGGTGGAGAATGAGCTTGCTCCGCCTGTAGCGCAGATGGAAGGGTTCCTGCAAAGATCGGATGAACAGGCGTTCTTTCCTCCCTCCAGCATCGACCCGAAGGAAACTATCGCGGTCTTTCACACTTCGGGAACAAGCGGCTTTCCGAAAGGCGCGGCTCTCTCAAGCAACGCGCTGCTCGGGGGCCGGTCGTCAACGGTTCTGGCAAGCTTCTTCATCGGATCGAAGGATCTTGCGCTCATCGCGCTTCCATGGTCACACATCATGGCCATCAGCATCGCGCTCAACGGCCTGGTGGCCGGGATCCGGGGCTGCCTGCTTGATCGTTTCGATGTCGACCGTGCGCTCAATGCCATCGAGCGGTTTGGAATTACCGCGGTGGTTGGAGTGCCGGAGATGTTTGCCCGGATCGTCAACAGCAGCCCTGACCCAGCCAGACTGAAGACTGTTCGGGTATGGCTTTCGGCGAGCGATCATCTTCCTGCGGATATACGAGAGCGGCTCCGTCAGTTTGGCGGTCTGGTTCGCTTGCCTTTCGGACGCCGCATTCCGCCCGTGCTCTTGAATGGCTATGGGATGGTGGAGCTTGGCGGGCTGGCCATGATGGGGGTCGATGTCTCATTCATGCCGGGCAGCGGCGACTTCTGTTTTCCAGTTCCCCCTTTCCAAGTTCGCATCGTCGATGACAACGGGAAAGAAGTGAAAAGCGGCCGGGTGGGTGAGCTGCAGATTCGCCGTGGCGGCATGCGGCCGCACTATTGGAAGGACAAGGGAGACAGTGGAGGCCTGCTGACTGCCGATGGTTTTATTCGAACCGGCGACTTGGCTACGCGGAACGGGTTGGGCCTGATCCGGCTGGTGGGCCGCAGCAAGGATGTAATCAAATCGGGCGGTTATTCAATCTATGTTCGCGAGCTGGAAGAGGCGGTTCTGGCGCATCCACAGGTAGCGCGTGCCGCGGCCTTTGGCCTGCCGCACAAAGAGAAAGGCGAGATTGCGGTGGCAGCAGTTGAACTGCTCGACGGAGCAAGTGTGAGCGAAACCGAGCTGGTGGACTGGTGCCGACAGAGTCTCGCGGCCTACAAGGCGCCGCGGCGCATCTGGATTCTGGATGCGGGCTCAATGCCAAAGAATCATAATGGCAAAACGCTCCGGCGGGAGTTGCGCGAGCGGTTCGCAGAGGAAATCAACCGGGGGTAGATCCCCTTTGCGCACGCCCGGGTGGTTTGAGCCGGCATATAGAGGCCCCTCCTGATTGAGTGCGGCTTCCGGTACATTGGAAGGACAGTGATTATTAACCTGGCCAGACGCGCGCACGACCATAACTGGGAGCTAGATCCCATTACCCGGTCGCTGCTCGACATCGATTTCTACAAGCTGCTGATGCTTCAGTTCATCTGGAAGCATTTCCCCACGACGCAGACCTCGTTCACGTTAATGAATCGCTCTACACAGATACGGCTGGGCGATGTGGTGTCTGTGGACGAGCTGCGCGAGCAACTGGAAGCGACGCGCCAGCTTCGCTTTCACAAGTCGGAGCTGATCTGGCTCGCCGGCAACACTTTTTACGGCAAGCGCGGAATCTTCGAACCGGCATTCCTTGACTGGCTGGAAAATGACTTCCGCTTGTCGGATTTTGAAGTGTCGACCGAAGATGGCCAACTGGTGCTGAACTTTCATGGATCATGGACTGAGACCACGCTCTGGGAGATTTACGCGCTTTCGGTGATCGACGAACTGAAGACGCGCGCCAGCCTGAAGAAGCTGAGCGAGTTTGAGCTGGACGTTCTTTACGCGAGGGCCAAGACACGGCTGTGGGAGAAGATGGAGCGGCTGCGGGGAGTTCCTGGGCTCAACATAAGCGACTTCGGTACGCGCCGCAGGCACAGCTTTCTGTGGCATGAATACGTCGTGATCGCCCTGACTGACGTGCTGGGCGCCAGTTTTGCAGGCAGCTCAAATACCTATCTTGCGTACAAGCACGATCTTGAAGCGATAGGCACCAACGCTCACGAACTACCGATGTCACTGGCCGCAATGGCCAACAACGACGATGAGCTGCGCCAGGCGCAGTATCGAATCCTTGAGCTCTGGCAGCAAAGCTACCAGGGCGAGTTGCTCATCCTGCTTCCCGATACGTTTGGCACAACGCAGTTTCTTGAGGGCGCGCCAAACTGGGTGGCTGACTGGACCGGGCAGCGCGTCGATTCAAAAGATCCTTACGTGGCCGGCGACGAGTATATAGGCTGGCTTGAGAAGCGGGGACAAGACCCGAGGAAGAAGAGGCTGATTGCGAGCGACGGCCTGGATGTCGATCAGATTCTGGGCCTCCACGCCTACTTCGGGGGCAAAATCCTGAACGGAGCAGGTCCGGGAGACTTCCAACGAGCGAGCGACTTTGATGACCACAAGAAGTGGGAGCGTGGCAGACGCATCCGATTCAGTGCCGGATGGGGAACCTTCCTTACAAACGATTTTCGGAACTGCAATCCGCAGGATGGGGAAGACTTTAACCCGATCAGCCTGGTGTGCAAGCTGACGGATGTAAACGGACGTCCGGCGATCAAGCTTTCAGATAACTATTTGAAAGCAATGGGCCCAGCGGCCGAAATAGAGCGGTATAGGCGGGTTTTTGGGACGGCAGGCGTGGCCGACGAGCCGATTCTGGTCTGAATGCAGGACACTGGGAAGAAGCTGGCGAGCTTTGGGTCTCAGCGAGAGTGTTCATTGTTTAAACAAAACTTGCCTTGAAGCGATAAATCGATTAATCTTTAAATGACTGAGTAAGCGCTCAATTAAACGCATTGTCCTGAGGTACCAAGTGTCCCGGCCGAAAAGTGATGACAAAAGGATCGCGATCCTGGAGGCTGCTCTGCGTGTATTCGCGGAGCGTGGAAACCTGAGTGCTCCAACTTCGGCGATCTCAAAAGCCGCAGGAGTGGCTGAAGGAACGCTGTTCACGTATTTCAAGAGCAAGGACGATCTGATCAACGAGCTCTATCGGCATTTGCGAGCGAGGTTTGACCGCGCCTTGGCCGAGTACCCCATCAAGGCGGATGCACCAACCCGGCTCCGATATGTATGGGACCGGTTTATCGACAGGCTCCTGGCTCAGCCTGAGATGCTCACGCTTCTGGTTCAGCTGCGCAGCTCAGGCAGACTGGTCAAGGAGAACGAGGTGCCGACGGTAGGCATCATGGAAATGCTGAGCACGACCCGTGAACTGGTGAAGGGCGGCAAGTTTGAGAATGCGCCAGTGGAGTTGATGGTGCTGATGGTTCGAGGGCAGTGCGAGGCAACTGCGGGATACATTCATGCGCACCCCGAGGAAGAAGCTCTCAGCCGGGAGTTGGGCTTTCAAGTGATCTTGAACGGGCTGCAAGGCCGTTAAAAAAATACTCTGCTGTGAATGATTGAGTTTTCAAGCATGACATAGTCAGAAGCTGTAAAGAGGTAACCAAAATAGAACGCAAAGTAGATTCT
>PMXB01000317.1 GCA_003165935.1 Acidobacteriaceae bacterium
AGAGTGACGATTGTCGATCTGCCGTGGGTGCCGGCGATGGGCATTCACTACATTCTCGCGGCCGATGGCATCAGTCGTGTGCTGGTGTTGCTTACGGGCCTTGCCGCTGTTGCGGGCGTGCTGTTCAGTTGGAATATCGAACTCCGCACCAATGAGTTCTTCGCATTCTTCCTTGCTCTCATCGGCGGGGTATACGGAGTATTCCTCAGCTACGATCTGTTTCTGCTTTTCGTCTTCTACGAGATTGCGATCGTTCCAAAGTACTTCCTCATCGCCATATGGGGATCCACGCGCCGCGAATATGCGGCGATGAAGCTTGCGCTGTACTCCTTTGCCGGTTCGGCGATGGTGTTGATCGGATTGCTCGCGGCATATGCAACCGCGGGCAGCCAATCGACGGGGCTGGTTGCTCTTGGTCACGCCAATCTGCCGGTCAGCTTTCAGATGTGGTGCTTTCCGCTGGTGTTTGTCGGCTTTGCGATCCTGGCAGGTATGTGGCCGTTCCACACGTGGGCACCCACTGGACACGTGGCCGCGCCGACAGCAGCTTCAATGTTGCTCGCTGGCGTGGTGATGAAACTGGGAGCTTATGGTTGCCTGCGCGTGGGCATTGGGCTGTTTCCGCACGGGCTCGATCCGTGGGGATGGTCGATGCTTGGGATTGGATCGTGGCGCGACGTTTTCGCAGCGCTGGCAGTGATTGGGATCGTTTACGGCGCGCTGGTGGCGCTGGCACAGAGCGACTTCAAGTTTGTGATCGGCTATTCAAGCGTGAGCCACATGGGATTTGTGCTGCTGGGGCTGATGACGCTGAATCAGATCGGCGTGACCGGCGCTGTGCTGCAAATGTTTTCGCATGGCATTATTGCCGGGCTTCTCTTCGCCATTGTGGGGCGCATTGTTTATGACCGCACGCACACGCGTCAGCTTGCAGAGCTTGAAAAGATGCACCTTTCGCGAAGGCTGCCGTTTGCGGCGTGGGCGTTTGTTATAGCCGGGATAGCTTCGATGGGGCTGCCTGGCTTCTCCGGGTTTGTTGCAGAGTTCCAAGTGCTTGCGGGTGCTTGGATGGCGCGGCCCTGGTGGACGCTGGCTGCGGGAGTGGGAATCATCGTTGGAGTTGCTTACACGTGGAGAGCCCTGCAGAAAGCCTTCTTCAGCGATCTGCGGCCCACCGCACATGAGTTGGAGGCCGAACAGGCTCACCCGTTTGCGCCAATCACATGGCCTGAGGTTACGGGCGTCGTCCTGCTTGCCGGGACAAGTCTGCTCGTTGGTGTTTACCCGAGAATTTTGCTCGAAGCAATCGAGCCAGCGGTGAAGGCGTTGCTCGCGGGAGGAGGACGATGAACTACGCAGACCTTTTCCGCGTTACACTCCCGGAGACGGCGCTTGAGCTTGCAGCGCTACTGGTGCTGGTAGTCGATCTAGGCCTGCTGCGCAAGGCTTCGCTGAAGGTGCGCTCAGTTGTTGCCGCATTGCTGGGCGTTGCAGGATGCGGCGCGGCAATGTGGGCCGTCGGCGAACAAACGGGCTTCGGGCTCTATGTAGGCGACAATCTTACTCTTGCAAACGGCGGCACCGCTGCGATCGCACAAATGGGAATTCTCGCGCTCTCGGCGTTGACGCTGCTGCTGATTCTTGACAGCGAGTTCACACAACATGCAGGCGAGTATGGATACGTCGTGCTGATGTCGGCGGCCGGCGGGTTGTTGATTTCGGCGGCTCGAGACCTGCTCGTAATCTTCATCGGGCTTGAGCTGCTGAGCCTTGGCCTCTACGTTTTGACTGCCTTTGCCAAGTCCTCCGCAAAGAGTGCCGAGGCCGCGATAAAGTACTACCTCTTTGGCGGGATGTCGGCGGCATTCCTGCTGTTTGGATTCAGCTACCTTTACGGCTTGAGCGGAAGTACAAATCTGTACTGGATCCAGTATTCAATTGGTGAGTCTGGCAGTAGCCCATTGCTCTTTGTAGCGTGGGTTCTGATCGTGGCGGGGCTCGGGTTCAAAATCGCAGCCGTGCCGTTCCATTTGTGGGCTCCAGATACGTATGAGGGGGCTCCAGCTCCAGCGGCGGCGTTCATCGCTTCTGTTTCAAAGGTTGCTAGCTTCGCGCTTCTGTTGACCATCAGCAGCAACTTGCTCATGCCGGGCGGCCCGATTGGCGGAGAAAGGCATGTTGTCGAGAGCTACCTTCGCAATGAGTATCTGACTTGGCAGTCCCTGGGAGCGATTTTGTTTGTGTTGGCTGCTGCTTCCATGATCGTTGGCAATCTCGCCGCTCTCGTACAGGTGAGCGTGCGCAGACTGCTTGCCTACTCGGCCATTGCACATGCCGGATATATCCTGCTTGGAATCGCCGCACATCGGATATATGCAGGGCAGGGAAGTCCATTTCAATTCTTCCTCAGCACCACCGGTCCCGCATTTCTTAGCGCAAACGCCGTCCTCTTTTACGTGCTCACCTACGGCCTAACCACGATTGGAGCCTTCGGTGTGGTCGGCGTGGTGGAGCGGGCGACGGGCAGCGACCGCCTCGATGCCTTCCTCGGTCTGCACAAGCGCAACCCGCTGCTTGCGGCTATATTGCTCGTCCTGTTCCTTTCACTTGCCGGGATTCCTCCACTGGTCGGTTTCTGGGCGAAGTTCAACCTGTTTGCCGCAGTGCTAGGTGTTTCCGCTGGCCCGGTTCCGTTTGCTTTGGTCGCGCTGGCCGTCGCCCTGAGCGCGGTGAGCCTTTACTACTATTTGCAGGTTCTCAAGCGCGCTTATGTGATGAAGGCTGTTGAGGAATCTCCAATTCGTGTTCATCCGGTAACAATGTTCGTATTGCTGGTCATCGCTACCGCAGTTGTCGTGCTGGGCTGTTTTCCTGCCCTACTGCAAAATTGGATATCCGGCTTTTATCTCCTCAATTAATCCGCTGGTACCAATTTCGTCTCTTTAAACGTCAGAAAAAGGCATTGTCGTATTGCAATTCAATCCGCGGCACTTGCGGTGAAGGTGCTCGAATAAATTGCGGGCGACTTTTCCACAGCCCGCTCGATTCAGTCAAACTCTACGAGTGAACTTTCGGTTTGTATCATTACTGTTTTGTGCGAAATATTCATTGTCATCTTACGAAATTTGTATAGACTCTATCGCAAGCAGGCATTACAAAAAAACGTCCGTGGGCGATACGACTCAGATCGCACCTCGCCTGCCCATCTACACAACAACGATTTCAAGCACGTTGGGAGGATACTAATGAACCGTTCATTCTGGAGGAGTGTCGTCTACAGTGGTCTGTTCGCGATGGCCATGATTCTTTGTTCGCTGCAGTCAAGCGCACAACAAACCCTGGGATCACTGAATGGAACTGTAGTGGATGCAACTGGAGCAGCAGTGACCGACGCGACGGTGAAGTTTACCAACGCTGCGATTAACTACACTGCGACCACGACTACCCAGAAGACCGGGTTCTTTCAAATCTTCAACCTGCCAATCGGAACCTATACGGTGAGTTTCAGCCACGACGGATTTGAAACGACCCAGGTCTCTGGCATTGCAGTGCAGGAGTCGCAAGCGAAGACAGTTAACGTGACGTTGAAGATTGGCAAGGCAAACGAGTCGGTTGAAGTGACTGCCAACCCGATGCTGAACGCGACGGACACCACCAACGGCTACACGCTCGACACCAAGCAGATCGAAATTACACCCTTGGCCACCGGAAGCTTTACGCAGCTTGCCGTGCTTTCGCCGGGCGTGAGCGCAGAACTACTCTCGAACCTCGACAGCAACAGCGGCTTGGGCAACCAGCCCATCTGGGCCAACGGACAGCGCGACACGTCGAACACCTTCCAGGTGAACGGCGTGGACGCGACCAATCTTTTTAACGGCAAGAGCTCGAGCGGGTCAACTTCGCAGCGCTACAACTGGAATATCGGCGGCGGCAGCACCTCATCGACTTCATCCGCAGGAACACCCACCGTGGGAGGCGGCGAACCAGTTGGTACTTCAGTCTACGGATCGAACGGCAACAGCCTGCCTTCGCCTCCGCCAGAGTTCCTGCAGGAACTGCGCGTCAACACCTCAATGTACGACGCCCAGCAGGGCGCGACGAGCGGGGCGCAGATTGACGCGAACACCGCTACCGGTACCAACACCTGGCATGGTTCGGTCTACGGAACCTTCGCCAACAACGACCTCAATGCGAACCCATTCTTCTTCAACCAGCAATACGAGCTCACGGCCCAGGATGGCATCGGCACGTTCCCTCAATCGTTGGAGAACCCCTACCTGCAACGCTGGACGGCAGGCGCGACAGCGGGCGGCCCAATCCTGAAGGACAAGGTATTCGTGTTTGTTGGGTACCAGCATCGAGCCAACAGAGACGAGGGCACCGGTCTTTCGCAGATGACCGTGCCTTCCGGGTTGACCGATGATCGTTCCGTGGCCGGGCTGGATGCCGCAGTCGTAAGCTACGGGGCCAAGGCCCCTGCCGCGATTGATTCGATCGCCATGGCCTTGATGAATGCGAAGCTGCCTGATGGAAGCTTCCTGATCCCGTCGGCGCAATCAACTGCGTCTTATTTCTATGGTGTGCCGAACGTCAACCTGATCGGCACCTCAATCCTGACTGCAGATCAGGCGACCGCATCGGTTGACTATGACATGACCAAGGCCGATCGTATCTCGGCAAAGTACTACTACCAGAATGATCCGGTGCATAAGCCATACGGCTTTTCCCAGACCGGGGGGTTCCCGGTTTCGCAGGACAACGGTTCGCAGGTAGCGGCACTGGACAACACGATTGCGCTCAGCCCTCGCCTCAACTGGGAACAGCGGCTCGGCGTCGACCGGATGTACTCCTACAGCTACTACACCCAGACCCTGACCAACTCCGGCGGTGCCTCGAACTTCGGCATGGGCGCAACTGGATCGTTTGGAACGGGATTGCCTGGACTCCTGCTGAAGTCCTTCCCCAGCAGCCAGCTTGATTCTCCTGCCCTGAAGGTTGGCCCCTATAGCTCGTTTGCCGACATGGGCTACTATCAAAACCGCTTGAACCCATCGACCAATGTGATTTTTGCGTTTGGCAAGCACACAATCGTTGCAGGCGGCGGCTACAGCTATACGCAGTTGAATATCGAGAACAACCGCTCGGGTGACGCCCAGATTAGCACAAAGAACTTCTCGACGTTCCTGACCGGCCAAGTATCCGGCTCCAATGTTCTCGAGTCGACCGACGCCAATAGCGGGCGCAATGACGCAGACCGCTACTACCGCACCAACGAGGCCAGCGCTTACCTTCAGGACAAGTGGCAGGCGCAACCAAACCTCAGCATCACGGCAGGAATCCGTTATGACCTCCATGGGGGCATGACGGAGAAGTATGGCAACATGTTCAACTTCGATCCTTCCATCTACGACGTCACCGGCAACACCACAACCGGCTTCACCGTCAACAATGCCGGGTTTGTGATTGCGGGCAACAACAAGTACGACGCTACCCCGGGAGTGAGCGACTCAACGCTTAGCGGACGGCAGTGGGGCATCTCTCCACGCCTGGGCTTCGCCTGGTCACCGAAGGTGGATCACGGAACGCTGGTGGTGCGCGGCGGCTTCGGTATCTACTACGACCGTGGCGAACTCTTCAGCTATCTTTCGCAACCGGCCGGCAGCGGGAACGGCGGACCGTTTGGCGTGACCGAATCTGCGCCTCTTGCCAGCTACGTCGTTGGGACCGCAGTCTCCGGCGTTCAATGCGATTCAATTGCCTCAAACAAAGGCAAGCTCTGTCTCGAGAATCCGCTCGGCAATGCGGTTGCAAATGCGATCCCGCCAAGTTCCGATCCAAGCACAATTAACAAGGCGCTGCAGAGTGTGCTGAGCCGGATGGCAGGTCCGACCGCTTTGTCGGCGGACTTCGGCCAGAACTGCGGTGGCGTCGACAACCAGGAAGGCTACACCGATTGCCCCGACACGCTGAACTTCGGCGCATACGACAAGCGCAACGTGCTGCCTTACACCATGAACTACACCTTCAATATTCAGTACCAGCCGACCAACAGTTGGGCTATCACGGTTGGCTACACAGGCAATCGCGGCCGTCACGCCGTGGTTCCCATCCCCTTGAACGAGCCAGGCATCGCTACTGCGAGCAACCCCATCTGGGGTGAGACGGCCACCTACGGATTTGAAGTTCTCAACGCGGACTCGTTCAACGGGTACGACTACAACCCAATCAAGGGTGAACCGTGGAATACGGAAGACGGTGGCAATACCGATTTCCGCACTCCGTATGTCGGATACAGCCCCAACGCTGTGCTCTTCAAGACGGTGGGCAACTCAGCGTATGATGCCCTCGAATCTCACGTTGAAAAGCGCCTCTCGAATAACTACCAGCTTGGCGCCAGCTACACCTACAGCCACTCGCTCGACGAGCAGAGCGACATCGGCATCTTCTTTACCGGCAACGACCCCAAGAATCTGCGCAGTTCTTGGGCTTCGTCTGACTTTGACCGCACGAATGTATTCAGCGCAAATTTCCAGGTCAACTCTCCCAAGCTGGTCAAGGACAATTCGGCGGCATCGTACATTGCCAATGATTGGCACTTGACAGGGATCGGCGTGGTGCAAAGCGGTGAGCCGTACTCGCTTTATGAGTTCTACGGAGCGGTCGGCAGCCTCAACTTCGGCGACTATCCGACACTAATGAATCCAGTTCTCGGCATCAAGGATCCTGGAAACCCGAAGACTGCGCTCACGGGGAACAAGGGCCCCTTCCGTGCCACCGGCGGCAGCTATATCCCCACCATCGATCCCACGCAGATCGCCATCAACTACATCGCTCCTGGAACAAACGGCGTTCCCGTTTCGACTGGAAGCGACCCGCAGGATATCTACGAGACTGGATGGGCTCCTGGCCAGCGCAACCTGTTCCGGCAGGCACCCCAGAAGCGTCTTGATCTGTCCGTACGGAAGAATGTCCAGATTAAGGAAAAACTGGATCTTCAGATTGAGTTCAACGTCTTCAACGTGACCAACACAACGAGCCTGGATGTGCCGCTCAACACTGCGCAGATCCGTCAAGCCAGCGCTTGTTCGGCAAACGCGGTTACGGCTGACGGGGGCTACGATAACTGCGGAACCTCGAACTACTATGTCAACTACGGTCAAATTGCGACCACCAACGCGGCTGGCGATCAGGCATCGGCCTTGGGGCGGCTCGATCAGGTTCCCTACACGAGCGGGACAGGCAAGGGACTGACGGTTCCGCTCCAGATTCCCGTCGGCGCCCAGGGAACCACCTGCATTGCATCCCAGGCCATTACTGCCTATGGTGTTAAGGGCTGCCCCAACAACGCTTCAACCTTCGGATCTGTCCTGGGCACCATCGGAGGCAACAGGGCTGTCACGTTTGGCATTCACTTCAACTACTAACGGGCGGCGTTTTCTGCCGTTCGCTGCCGGGGCCCTTGCGGGGGCCCCGGTGGCATTTTGGGGCGATCTTGCCGGCTCAAGCTGTGATTCGTCAGGCGAGAGTGCATTGGAACGAGCAGCAGTCGTATTCGATCGTCTACATTACTGGACTTTTTGCCCGGTGAGAACAAGGATTTTAGAAGATGAAGAATTTTGGCAAAGAAACGCGCTCTGACCAAGTCGTGTGATTGAAATCACAATCTTTGGGGATTAGATTGGTTATTCCTAAATGAACTGAAGATCCTTGCATTTTCTGCGTTCCCTGATTTGCCTTTTTCGGCCGAGGTATGCCCATGGTTTGTCCCAAGTGTCAGTCGTCAAGTGTCTCCGTGATCCCAGCGGAGGTTCGACTCTACCGCAACACCCTCCGCACGCTCGGTCATCCCCCTATGACGCCATCTCCCGATGTCGTTGTTTGCCTTGATTGCGGCTGGGGCGAGTTTTCCATTCCGAAAAGCTGGCTGTCGGCTGGCTGGCTCCGCGGGCTCCGTTCGCAGGTGGCTGTGAGTAATCTTGGCACAGGGCCCCGGGCCGCATAGCCCCCATCGTCCGGATCCGAAGAAGGCGAGGAAGGGAAGCGCCTTCGGAGAGAATGCGTCTATGGCTGCCTCGTAATGGCATCTTCGGTCGTATCAAGTTTGCAGCAAACAAAAGGCCCCCAGCCGAAGCTGGAGGCTTTTTGGACTTCGTGCAAGCCTATCGGCTGATTTGACCGCGACCTGGGAACGCAATTGCTACAGCGGAATTTTGTCGAGCGGTGCGATGAACCCTATGCCAGGCACATCCATCTTGTGCAACGGTTTGTCGTTGGTGATAAACAAGTCGACACCAAAATGAGCCGCGCAGGCCAATTGAATGGCATCTGCGTTTCGAATATTGTGGGTCGCGCGAAGCGTCGCATAGCGCCATGCCACCTGAGCGTCAAAGGCGATCACCTCAGCGGTCGTCCGTATGGCGCGGTCATACTGTTCGATAAGTGAAGTCTGTCCGAGCTTTGTAGGCTTCACCAGTACTTCGCCGAGAGCCATAGCGGAGGTCACAATCTTGTCCCCGCGCTCCAGCATTCGACGCCTGATTTCAATCAACCGGCTGCGGTTCGGCTCAAGTCCCTCGAACATGTAGATGAAGATGTTGGTATCGAAGAAAATCCGCCTCATGCGGGCTCTTCCCTGAGTCTGTTCACGTATTCATCGGCGTGTTCATCGGCCCAGATGTGCTTCCCGGAACCAATGAGGCGGATGAGCGGGTCATCCTCCCAGTTGATGGGTGGTTCGGGAGTGTGGGCTTGAGTACTCCAGGATTCATACCAATCCAAAAGTGGCCAGTATTGCTGCGGAATTTCTTCGCGCTTGGGCACAGTTTTGGAAGGTTTGCGCTTCTGGTATCTAGATGCCCAGGTAAAATCACCTGGGCGGAAGAGTCTGAGATTACCTCCTGCAGTTGTCTCGTACAGCATCCGATATTTACCTGTTGACGGAGGCACATTTGCTACACAGTGTTGATCAAGATGCGCACTGAGCGTCCTGCGCTCGACCCCATCCGCTAGTCCCTCTTCCTTCATCTTCGCCCTGATTTCATCTTTCTTGAAATCGTTTCTCAAACTGAATTCTTGATGTAGCAGGGCAGTCGCGACCCAGATTCGGTCTGCAACGAAAAACTCAGTCACTGTTACAGGTGTCATTGGTTCCTCACAGTTTATTATATATACCTATGATACCAATGTTGTCAAGTTGGCAATCAAAAGCCCTCCTGCAAACTGGAGGGCTTTTGATGGTTTTGCGCCGAAGGCGCGACTGCCCGGGTGACAAGTCCTAGTACATGCCGTCCATGCCGCCGCCGTGGCCGCCTGCCGGGGCAGCCTTCTGCTCAGGAATCTCAACCACCAAAGCTTCAGTGGTGAGCAGGAGNNTGCGCGCCGATCTTCTCATCGCCTTCCAGGGTCTTGATCAGCTCGTCAACCGCGGGGATGGCGCGAACCAGAGCAACACCGCCTCCGGGGACGATACCTTCCTCGACAGCAGCGCGCGTGGCGTGGAGAGCATCCTCAACGCGAGCCTTCTTTTCCTTGAGCTCGGTCTCGGTTGCTGCGCCTACCTTGATGATGGCAACGCCACCAACAAGCTTGGCGAGGCGCTCCTGCAGCTTTTCCTTGTC
>PMXB01000356.1 GCA_003165935.1 Acidobacteriaceae bacterium
TTCCTCGCTGGGAGCATTTCATTGCTCGCCGGCTAGCGAAGCCCGTCAGCGACTTCTCCCTAAGAGGAAGAGCTCGAAGTGGTGGTTACAGGCTTGGCGGTATCCCGTTTGACGAGGGCGTTGTTCTTTAGAGCGCGCAGGGTTTTGAACGGCCCGGTAATAATCTCCTCGCCTTCGGTGAGGCCAGAGGTGACCTCGATGTCGGTAGCGCCGGTGATGCCGGTGGTGACGGGAACGAACTTGGCGCGCAACTTTCCGTTCTTGTCCTTTTCGACGACGAAGACTCCCTGGATGGGCTGGGTCTTGGAGGGGGTGCTGGAAGCGGCCTGGACGCCACCGGAACCGGCGGGTTTATCGTCGGCGGGATTATGCATGGTGAGGGCCTGGATGGGCAGCGAGAGCACGTTGGACTTCTTAGCTGTGGTGATTTTGGCGGTGGTGGAGAGACCGGGACGGAGCGAGGAGTCAGGATTGTCGAGAGTGACGACGATTTTGAAATCCTTGGCTTCTTCAGTGCCAGTGGTGGATTGGGAGGTGGCAACGCCTGTTGAGCGAAGGAGGGCCTGATCGCCGACGAGAGTGACGTGTCCCTTGTAGATTTTGCCGGGCAAGGCGTCGACAGTGACATCGGCGGGCTGACCGATTTGAATATTGACCACGTCGGTCTCGTCGACCTTGACCTCGGCGGTGACCACGCTCATATCGGCGAGGGTCATCAGCGTGGAGCCTTCGGCGTTCTGAATGCCTTCTACCACGGTCTCGCCTTCGCGTATGGGCTCATTGGTGACGATTCCATCGAACGGCGCGACGGCGATGGTGCGGTTGAGCATGTCCTGATTGGCGCGTAGGGTGGCCTGCTGCGTCTGCATGTGGCCGCGAGCAGAGTCGGTTTGGGCTTTGGCCTGGTTGACGCCGGCGACGGCCTGGTCTACGGAGGCGACATCGAGGTCGTAGGCGGCCTTCTTGGCGTCATAGTCCTGCTTTGCCATGATGCCGTCTTTAAAGAGGGCCTGGGCGCGGGTCCAATCGAGCTTTTTCTGTTCGAGGTCGGCTTTGGCGTGCTCGAGGTTGGCCTCGGCGGTCTTTTCGGCAGCAATATAAGAAGAGATGTCGGTCTTGGCAGCGGCGATGGCGGCCTGCTGGCCGGAGACGGTCGCTTCCTGCTGCACGTTCTCGATGGTGGCCACGGTCTCGCCCTTCTTGACCATGTCGCCTTCTTTAACCAGGAGGCGGGTGACGCGGCCCATGGCAGTGGCGCCCAGGTTGACATAGGTCTTGGGCTTGATCTGCCCCGTACCGCTGACGACGGTCGCCAGATCCTGCTTGACGAGCTTGGCGGTGAGGACCTTGGTGTAGCCGGACTGCTGGTGGTAGATGAAGAATCCGATAAGGCCGGCAGCCACAACAACTGCAAGGACGATCAGGATGATCTTTTTCATGGGCGGTTCGTGCTCCAGGTATGTCCAGAATCAGTTTACGCAAACGTTTTGGTAATGGTTCCAATGGGAGTCGATAATTTGTCCGCTTGCGTGGGGAAAGGTCCCTGTACAAACGGAAAACTCTGGCTTTTTCAGTTGCTTAGAGATCGCGGTGTGCGGTTAGGCCGACCGGCCACGGCAACTTGCTGCAGCGGCCCGAGGCAAGTATTAAAACTGGCTTGATAAATAGGACGGATGAGGGCGGCGGGAGGTTTCGAACAGAGGGGGTTCAGGATTCAGGGAAGAGGGTTCAGGAGCCATGGACTGGGGTGTGGGGTTGAGGATCTGGCGGAGAGCAAGAGAAACGGGCAGATTCTGGGGCGAATAGCTGATCTGCGGCTCACTTCGGGTGGCGAGTATGCGTCCAACAGGCAGCCTAACCTTGAAGGAACCTTGCCCGGCCCAATCTGGACCCGTAAAATAAGGGATCGCAGGAGTTTGAAGGCAATGATGCAGAAGCACCGCACGATTCTATTGGCAGCACTCAGTTTCGCACTGATTTCGGTCCCCGCACACCGGCTCAAGTCCCAGGAACCCTCCAGCCAGTCTGTGAACCCGTCGGCAGCGTCGGCACCGGCACAGGCGCAGCCGTCCAACACACAACCTTCCAGTCAGGACCCGGACTATGATCCGCGCAAACGTCAGCGCTCGGACAAGGATCAGTTTGCGGCGCAAAGGGCCTTGAAGCAGGAGTTGAAGGGGGCCTACAAGACGTGGCTGAACCAGGACGTGGTGTGGATTATCACAGACGAGGAGACCAAGGCGTTCAAGAGCCTTTCGAACGACGAAGAGCGGGACGCGTTCATTGAGCAGTTCTGGCTGCGGCGGAATCCGAATCCCGATTCGCCGGAGAATGAATTCCGCGAAGAGCACTATCGGCGCATCGCGTACGCGAACGAGCATTTCGCGGCAGGCAAGCCGGGATGGAAGACGGACCGCGGGCACATCTATATTTCATTTGGCAAGCCGGATTCGATCGACTCGCATCCTTCAGGCGGGGCGTATAACCGGCCCATCAACGAGGGCGGCGGCACGACGGCGACGTTCCCGTTTGAGGTGTGGCACTACCGCTTCCTTGAGGGAATCGGAGAGAACATCGATCTGGAGTTTGTGGACACGTGCCAGTGCGGCGACTACCACTACACGATGGACCGCGGAGAGAAAGACGCGCTGAAGATGGTGCCGAATGCGGGCCTGACACAGTGGGAAGAGATGGGCATGGCAAAGAAGGCCGACCGATTCAAGGGCGGCAACTTCGAGTCGCTTGGCAAAGGGCCGAACTCCTCGGGCGAAGAGTCTAAGGAGTTTGACCGAATTGAGATGGCAGCCAAGCTGTTTGCGCCTCCGCCGATCAAGTTCTCGGACCTGGATGCCTTTATTTCCGAGCACAAGCTGCTGAGCGGTCCGGTATTTCCGTTCGATGTGCGCACGGATTTTGTAAAGGTGACAGACAATACGGTGCTTGTGCCCGTCACGGTGCAACTGAAGAACCGGGACATGACGTTTGTGACCAAGGACGGCGTGTCAAAGAGCGTGGTGAACATCCTGATCAAGGTGACTACGCTGACACACAAGACGGTGCAGAGCCAGGAAGACACGGTGCAGGTGGAGCAACCGGTGGAGTTGCTGGAAAAGTCCCTGGACAAGAAGTCGGTTTACTGGAAGGCGCTGCCACTGATGCCGGGGCTGTATCGCCTGGACATCGCGATCAAGGACGTAAACAACCCGGATCATGTGGGGCTTTACGGCAGCAGCCTTGAGGTGCCGTCTTTCCATGATGAGAAGCTTGCGACCTCGTCGCTGATTCTGGGCGACGAGATGAACACGGTATCTTCGCACGACCTGGGAACGGGCGCATGCGTGATCGGGAATACGCATATTTGCCCGCGCGTGGCAGCGAACAAGGCGACGCCGGTGAACTTCAGGCGGAACCAGCAACTGAACTTCTGGATGCAGGTGTATAACCTGGGGATCGACGAAGCGACCAAGAGCAACCAGGCGACGGTTACCTATCAGATAGTGGATACGGCGACGAACAACGTGGTATTTGAGAAACAGGTTGATTCGAAAGATCTTGGCGCACACAGCGACCAGTTGACGGTGGAGAAAACTCTACCGATGGCGGGTTTGCAGCCGGGAAAATACAAGGTGACGATTAAGGTAAATGACACAATTTCAAAACAAGAGATTGCGCAATCGGCACCATTTGTCGTCGAATAGGGGTATCCCCCCGCGCAAGGCATTTCTGACCCTGGATTCTGATGGGGGTCAGGGACCTGCGCAAGGTTACGACGCAATCTTTGAGCCAGGGACGCCGGCGGGTCACATCGAGTGAATATACGCAGGCTCCATGTCGGGTTGATCGCAGTGCTGCTGGCATTGAGCAGTTCTGCGGCCCTGGCTGCGCCAGGGACAGTGACGGGTTCAGTGCGCGACTCAGCGGGCGTGCCGCAGGTTGGGGCGACGGTGCAGCTTTTGCGGCCGGACCTGACCGTGATCGCGAGCGTTTACACCGACAACAAGGGAATGTTCACGATCGCCTCAGTTGCGCCGGGGCAGTACGCGCTCAAGGCGATGGGGCAATCGTTTCTTCCGTCGTTGCGTGAGGACGTGCGAGTGAGGACGCGGACGGTGGTGAACCTGACGCTGAACAGCCTGTACGAGGTGATGCAGTGGCTTCCCTCAGAGCCGCGGTCAAACAACGCACAACAGGATGACTGGAAGTTCACGCTGTGTTCTCCGGCGAACCGGCCGCTTCTTCGCTGGCTCGAAGATGGTCCGCTGGTGGTGGTGCAGGACGGTTCAGGGGCCGCTCCGAAGCTGAAGGCACGCCTGATAGCGACCGGGCAGGAGGGGACATTCGGCGAGAGCGGGGAGCGGATCTCGGCGACGGTGGAAGATACTCCGTCGAACAGCCGAGAGTTGCTTGCGCGGGTGGACTTTTCGCCGGATAGCGCGGCGGGGATGGAGTCGATGCTGGGGTTCCGGCAAGACCTGGGATATGCAGGCTCAGTGCAGTCAGTGGCGGCGGTATCGATTCATCCAGAGATGGAAGCGGGCGGCAGCGACGGGTTGGACGAAGCCGGGGTGCGGACGTGGGAAACGATGCGGTTTGGGGACACACTTGAGGCCGAGGCGGGATCAACGGCGGTGATGGCGCGGTTCACGACGAATACGCCGAACACCGTGGTGGCGGCGCTTCCGTTTGCGCAGGTTGCGTGGCGCCAGGGCGACCAATCGATTCGCTATCGCCTGGCGACGGTGGTGCCTGGGCTGACGGGCGGAGCGGACTCGCAAGCCGGTACCTATCTGCCAGCAGTTGGAGTGCGGCAGGGACGGCTGACGCTGGAGCATGGCCTGCACCAGGAGATTGGCTGGGAGCGGCAGACAGACCGAACCGGGGTGTCGGTGCTGTTCTTCTCTGACGTGATGGACAATCCGGTGATTGAGGCAACTGGCAGTGGGGAAGCGCTTCGAGGTGACGCGGGCACGACGGCCGCTGAGTGGATTTACGATCCGACGAGCGGCATACTTCATTTGGCGGCGCCGGGATATTCGACAACCGGGGTGATGGCGGCGTTTGATACACGACTGCCGGGCGGGGATCTGCTCAAGCTGGGCTATATGAACGGCGATGCTCTGGCGGTGGCGCCAAGAACGACATTGCCTGCTGTTCAAATTGCGCAATTGCTGGCATCGGTTCGGTCGAAGCGGGCGCAGGCGTATTCGATTTCGCTTTCGGGGACGATCGAGGGCACGGGCACACGATGGCGGGCGAGCTACCGGTGGCAGCCGGCAGAGACGCTGACGCCGGTGGCAGCGTTTGCGGCGAATGCAGCTGAGCCGTATTTGAATCTGCATGTGCGGCAGGCTATCCACCTGGGACATGACGGGCGGCGCGAAGGGCAGACTGGATTTGAGGCGCTGCTCGATTTGCGGAATCTTCTGGCGCAGGGGTATCAACCATACCTGCTGAGCGATGGTTCGGTTGTGGTGCTGGCCCAGGATCAGCGTGGCGTGAGCGGTGGACTGGCGTTCACGTTCTAGAGCGCGGGAGCGGACGATCAGGGCTGGTGCCGCAGGGTGAATCGCGCTGGAGTCGACCGGCAGACTGTGTTATATTTTTCAAGGGTCGATCGAGATAATCCCGCCAAACGGCTGGGGTTGTTTTGGAGCGGACCCTCCCTCCATTGGCATTTTCCTGCATGGACGCGTAGCTCAACTGGCAGAGCATTCGGCTCTTAACCGACAGGTTGTAGGTTCGATTCCTACCGCGTCCA
>PMXB01000307.1 GCA_003165935.1 Acidobacteriaceae bacterium
AGGGCTGCACGGACGAGCGCTACAGCGAGGAGTCGGAGGCTGTGGAGCGATTTCTAGCGACGCGCGGCGAGAGCCGGTTGGTTACGCTGCGGACACAGCGTGAAGAAGCCTCCGCGAATCTTGAGTTCGAGACTGCTGCCGCAATTCATTCTCAAGTCCAGCGCGTTGAGACTGTGCGGGGGCTGGCTGCTGAGCTGGTGCGTCCGCTGAGCCAACTGCGAGTGCTGATCCTGCAGGTGTCTGCCGCGCCCGACGAGGTTGCGGTGTTTGTCTTCGTAGGCGGTCGACTGCGCGGGCCGGTGGGCTTCTCGACCCTTGGGATGCGGATTCAGAATGAGCAGTCCGGCTCGAGCTCTCTTTACGCACAACCGCTGGCAATTGAGCCGGTGCCTGAGGACGAGGGAACAGGGCACAGGGAACAGGGAACAGAAAGCGCCGATAGTTCGCCTGTCGAGACGCAAGCTGCCGAACACAAGTCCCCCGCCGACCTGCGGCCTAAGCTCGCGCGGGGTGTGCTGGAGACGCGACTCGAAGCGGTCTTTGCCTTGCTCGCAGAAAATGCTGCCCCGCCATCGGCCACGGGGCGGCAGGGGCACTTGGCCCTGCTCAAGCGGTGGTACTACCGTCCAGAGGTGCGGCGAGTGGGCGAAGCGTTCTTTCCGGATGAGGACGGCGCTTGGCCCACGAAGGCCATCCTGCGCGGCATCGGGCGCGTGGCCGCGAAATCGCTTACGCCGTCACTGGCGTCGACTCTGGCGTTTGGACCCGAACAGGCGCAGAATCCCTAGTAGCAAACCATGACTCGGCAGAACCGCATACGCGCAATCCTGGCCGATGGCCGCTGCAAGCAGGGGCCGGGGCGGGCCTTTGATGCGGCAGTGATGGCGNNGACGCACTGGAGACTGTGGTGGGCGAGCATCCGCAGGTGACTCAGCCGTGGAAGGACGAGCTTCTGGGCCTGCTGGTGGAGTCGCGGGCCATCAAGCTGCGCTGGCACCTGGGGCTGATCGTTACGCAACTGAAGCTGACGCGTGCGGAGTGCAGGCGCGTCGCCGATGTGCTCACGGGCTGGCTCGACGACAAGAGCTCGATTGTGAAGACCTGCGCCATGCAGGGGCTAGCCGAGCTCACCCTCCAGGACCCGTCCATGAAGGACGAAGTGCTTGATCTGATCCGCGAGTTGGCGCGATCGGGTACGCCAGCCATGCAGGCGCGCGGGCGTCATCTGCTCAAGGCGATGGAGTTGGGCTGCGACCTGACCTGGAAGCGCATCCGAATAGAGGCCCGGCAGGCTGCCCGGCTGGTGCGCTGAGCGGCTGAGGTCGCCGCTTTGGACGGCGCGCGCGGGAGTCGCCTAGAATTGGGAGGGTTTTTTCGGGGTGAATTATGGCTCCGGCAGGAAACGTTTACAGATTGGCGAAGAAAGCGAGGCACCAGCAGATGAGCGCAAAGGTCTTAAGGATGCGGGGGATTGCCGTGGCAGCGCTGGCGATCCTGCTTGGCGGCACGGCGTTCGCACAGAGCAATCCCTTCGTCTTCGAGCGCGACGGACGGGTGATCTCGCTGGTGCCTTACGCGCCAAACATTGTACGGGTGACCATCAGCCGCGACAAGGCCGCGGCGGTAAGCGGGCCGGGGTATGGAATCATTGCCGAGCCCAACGCTGGAGGATGGACTCGCGAGAAGGATGCCGAAGGAAACGACGTGTTTCGTTCGGCGCGGATGGTGGTGCACTTAGAGCCGAGAAGCCAGCCGCAGAAAATGCCGCTGGATACGCTGAACATGCAGTTGCGCGAGATCTACTTTGGCGCCGGAAATGGGGGCCCGAGTCCGCGCGAAGATGCGTTGGAGATTAGCACACCAACCGGGAAGCCGCTCGTCGATATGCGCTCGTGGTCGATGCAGCGGAGCCGAATTACCGATGCCGCAACCGATCAGGCCAACGCTCCGCAAGCAGATAAGGACGGTCCAGCCTACAAGGTCGCGTCGGTATTCGATTCCGGCGCGGACGAGCATTACTACGGGCTGGGCCAGCAACAGCAGGGCTGGATGGACCTGCGCGACCACCAGATCAAGTGCTGGCACGACTACGGCGCGCCCGGGGGCGAGTCGGTCTGCGTGCCGTTCCTGGTCTCGAGCCGGGGCTATGGCCTGCTGTGGGATAACCCCTCGAAGACGACCATCGATCTGGGATTCAACGGACGGAATGTGTGGTCGTCTGAAGTGGGCGACCGCGTTTCTTACTTTGTGATCGCCGGCGACACGAGCGATGAAATCTATTCCGGCTACCGTCTGCTCACGGGAGTAACGCACATGCTTCCGCGGGGAGTCTACGGATATATCCAGAGCAAAGCGATCTATCCCACGCAGGAGCAAGCCCTGGCCATCGCCAAGGGCTATCGCGACCGCAAGCTGCCGCTCGACGGCCTGGTGGTCGACTTCCTGAACGGTACGAAGCAGGGCGAGATGGACCTCGACCCTGCCCGCTGGCCCGATCCGGCGGCGATGAACAAGCAACTGCACGAGATGGGCATCAAGACCGTGCTGAGCGTGTGGCCGCACTACGCCCCAGGAACCCAGTTCTACGACATGCTGAAGGACAAGGGCTGGCTGATCTCCGCGCGGGACGGAAAGCCAGACATGGGTTGGGGCCACAACGTAATTGGGCCGAACCTGGATACTACAAACCCCGAAGCGGGCCGCTGGTTCTGGGAGAAGATTCGCGACCGCTTCGTGAAGGCCGATGGTTTCGATTACATCTGGCTCGATGAGACAGAGCCGGACTACCCGCCGGAAAACGATATTTTCTTTGTCGGCTCGGGACCCCGCTACTTCAACATCTATCCGCTGTTCCACACCGCATCGGTGTATGAGGGGTTCCGTCGGGATTTCGGCGACAGCCGCAGGGTAATGATTCTGGCGCGTGCCGCCTACACGGGCGCGCAGCGCAACGGCACGGTCTTCTGGTCGAGCGACATCTACGCAACGTGGAACATGCTCAAGCGGTCCATTCCAGCAGGACTTAACTTTGCGGCGACGGGACTGCCTTATTGGGACACCGACATTGCGGGGTTCTTTGCACCTGCGCTTCCGGCGGACTATCACGCAGCGCATAAACCGCTGATCGATGGGTCGGATGCCCTGGACACGATCGCCAACTACGAGGACTACCCAGAGCTGTTTGTGCGGTGGTTTGAGTGGGGCGCGTTTCAGCCGGTGATGCGCGCGCACGGTGAACGGAAACACAACGAAGTTTGGGCGTATGGCAAGCAGGCAGAGCCGATCCTGTCGAAGTATCTCAGGCTGCGCTATACCTTGCTGCCCTACACGTATTCGGCCGCGTACAAGAGCTATCAGACGGGCGCGCCTTACATGCGAGCGCTATTCATGGACTTCCCGAACGACGCGAAGGCGGCCAACATTCCAGACGAGTACATGTATGGACCGGCGTTCCTGGTGGCCCCGGTGACCGAACAGGGCGCGACCAAGCGAAGTGTCTACCTGCCTGCGGGATGCGACTGGTACAACTACTGGACCAACGAGCGGCTGCACGGAGGACAGACGATTGAGGCNNCTCTTCCAGGACGACGGCACGACCTACGCCTATGAAAAGGGCGCTGGCTCGGTGACCAAGCTGAACTGGAACGATGCGTCCCACCGCCTGATCCACGAAGGGCCTGCTGCATGGTCTGGGTCGGATGCGGATGTGGTGACGGTGGTGGGCAAGTGAGAGCGTATAGGCAAATTGTAGCGCCGGTCTCCAGACCGGCTGTACTGNNGCCGTCTGTGAGAAATGCGGGCTAGAGACCTGCGCGACAGCCGTTTTAGAGAGCGCCGGTAAAGAGTCATTAATTCACGGATGACCTTTCAATTTTCGAAAGACGGAGTCTTCGCCGCAGCAAACCCGCCAGCCCCAGGAGGCCGCTGCCAAGCAGGGGTAATGTCCCTGGCTCGGGTGTCGTTGACACTCCTTGGACCTCGAACGCAGTATTTCCAGGACTATCTCCGACGGAAAACCAACCGCTTCCGGGGTTGTAGAGTGCTTCTGTCGAGGCGTTGGTCGAGTTGGCAAACCAGTCTGCGCCAGTACCGTCATCTGGCCAAACGGCGACCCAATAGGTCGCCCCGGATTCTAGAAGGATGGTGCCGTTGCCCGAAAGCGTTGCTAAGGTGCAGCAGGGTCCATATGCGGGTAGGGCGGTCGAATTCCAGGACTCCAAGACGGCGCCCGGTCCTCCCGAGTCGCTCATTAAGTCAACGGTAACGGAGTTGAGTCCATAGAGATAAGTTAGTGCCAGATTCAGTTCTGTGAAATAGGCCGCGCTCGCCGGCGTGAAAGCGCCAGCTACAGCTTGGTACCCACCCGGCCCCGAAAAGATGCTTTGGCCCCCGTCTAAATAGACATTGCTCCCGGTTCCGAGGTTGCTGAACACAATGCTATCGGCAAAGCACTCATGTCCAAGACCGAAGAAGAGCAGGCTCCCCAGTAAAACCGTCGAAAGCCTTCGAGAAATCTGCATGATGACTAGCCTCTCTTGAATCGGAAATGCGATGTGAAGGGGCCCGTGGAAAATTTGGCAGGAGGCGAAGGTTACCCTATTCGGCGGAACCAGCCTATGCGTGGGACCTCGGAGGAGATGGCCACCATTGT
>PMXB01000387.1 GCA_003165935.1 Acidobacteriaceae bacterium
TCGACGATGGGCAGGAAGTCGTCAAGCTCAAGGCCGAGATCGTCGGCGAGGCGATAGATGTCGTCTTTGCCGCCCTTGTCGATCAATAACTCAAGAAGTCCGGCTATGCCGCCGGGCCGTGCATGGGGCAGCATCTGGTAGTGCATCTGGCGCTGATCGCGGACGCGGGCCGGATGCTGATGATCCGGGGCCTCAGCGGCGGGGACGTCAGGGCGGGTGAGGACCTTGTAGATGTAGTCGACGAGTTGGGTAAAGGGCTCGGATTTGCGATCGCGCGGCTGCGGAAGCTGGACGCGGAAGTCGGTGCGGATGTGGCCGGGATTGCGGCCAAGAACGATGATGCGGTCGGCGAGCAGGACCGCTTCTTCGATGTTGTGGGTAACGATGAAGACAGCCTTGGTGGGCATGGTCTTGTTGGACCACAGCTCGAGAAGTTCGGAACGAAGGTTCTCCGCGGTGAGGACGTCGAGGGCGGAAAAGGGCTCGTCCATGAAGAGGACTTCAGGCTCGACGACGAGGGCGCGGGCGAAGCCGACACGCTGACGCATGCCGCCAGACAACTCTTTCGGATAGGCGCCTTCGAAGCCGTCGAGGCCGACCGTGTCGAGCATCTTCATGCTCCGCTCGCGGCGCACATCGGGAGGCACGCCACGGGCCTGGAGCGGGGCTTCGACATTCTGAAGCACGGTAAGCCAGGGAAAGAGGGCAAAACTCTGGAAGACGATGGAGACGTTGATCTCGGATTCGGCGATGGGCTTTTCGTGCCAGTACACCTGACCAGCGGAGGGCGTGGATAGGCCGGTGAGCATGCGCAGCATGGTGGATTTGCCGGAGCCGGAGGGGCCGAGGAGGGCGAGGATTTCGCCGGGGACGACGGACAGGTCGGTAGCGGAGATGACCTGGATGCGGTTCTGGCTTGGCTGGGCGTAGTATTTCTCGATTTTTTCAGCGCGGATGATGGGCTCGACTGCCTGGGCGGCGGCGGCGACGGGGGCAACGATGGGGGTGCCTGGCTGGGACATGCGAGGTTCTCCGGTGAGGGCCTGCGGTGAGCAATGGGAAGCGGCCAGTTGATGTTGCCAGTGTATGTGAGCTGGGTTGCACCCAGATGAACGCGATTCTGGCTGCGAGCGTCAGTGCTGCAAGCCTATAAACGATGCGGCCAAAGGAAGCTGCGGCCTGATTTGTGAGTTATCGGAAGGCNNGAGCGGGTGATCGCCGATACGCTGGCGATGATCCTGAATCAGAGCGGTTTTCAGGCTCAGGCCATTTATTCGGGCGAGGGCGCGGTGGAGTTGGCGTCGACTTTTGAGCCGGATATGCTGATCTCCGACGTGATCATGGCGGATCTGAACGGCATTGATGCGGCGATCCGGATCAGGGAACTGCTGCCAAAGATCAAGATTCTGCTGTTCAGCGGGCAGGCGGCGACGGCGGACCTGTTGGACAATGCGCGAAAGCAGGGTTATGAGTTTGAGATTCTTGCCAAGCCGGTGCATCCGCAGGATCTGTTGAATAAGTTGCGGGGGTAGGGGGCGACACTTGCAAGAAATTGCTTGCGGATCATGCGACTTCCCGGCTGCGTGTCAGTTCGGGCGTTTGGAAGCCTGAAGGACTTGACTCGTGAAACCGCCGACCAGGTTTTCATCTTCGTAGTACATCCAATCTGTAATATCCGAGGCATTGAACGGGACCCGCTGCATGTATTCCAGGGTCGGAATCTTTGGCTCATTGGCAACCACCCCGGTCACAGGGGTGGAGGCCAAGTCCAGGTCGGCCAACCAGATATGTTCAGTCTCCTCTTGGTAGTGAAAAGCTACTTTCAGCAAAAAGTGCTTTTGATTGGGCTTCGGCGCAAACAACGCGTCGAGGAACTGCTTGAGGGACTTTCGGGCCGAGTTGATGGCTGCAACCATTTTCTCGTCGTCTGACTTGACGGAAATCAGCATGCTTAGCCCTCACTCTCTCGTCCCAAAAATCCTACCCCACCAATGAAAGTTCTATGCTTGAGCGGGCCCTTAAAGGTCGGGTTGGCTACACATCTCGGCGGCCTTCGATGGCGCGGGTCATGGTGACTTCGTCGGCGTAGTCGATGTCGCTGCCGGCGGGGACGCCTGTGGCGATGCGGGTGATCTTGACCGAAAAGTTGCGGAGCGCAGCTCCGAGCCAGGAGGCGGTGGCTTCGCCTTCGAGGGTGGGGCTGGTGGCGAGGATGACTTCGTCGACTTCGGCGCGCTCGACGCGGGCGATCAGGTTGCGTGTGCGGAGCTGGTCGGGGCCGACGCCATGCAGGGGAGACAGCGTTCCGTGGAGGACGTGGTAGACGCCCTGGTAGCGCGTGCGCTCGATGGCGTCGATGTTGGTGGGCTCCTCGACCACGCAGACGAGGCGCAGATTGCGGGTGGGGCTCGCGCAATAGGCGCAGGGATCGACGTCCGTGATGTTGTTGCAGACGGAGCAGAGGCGGAGGCTGGCCTTGAGGTCGCGCACGGCTTCGGCGAGGGCGGCAGCATCTTCGTCGGTGGAGCGGAGAATGTAGAAGGCGAAGCGCTGCGCGGTCTTGGAACCGACGCCGGGCAGCTTCTTCAACTCTTCAATGAGCCGGGCCATTGGCTCGGCGTAGCGTGCCACGATTTGCCTCCTGAAGGACGGGTCTGGGTTCGTGGTATCCCACCCTAGCGACAGAGAACAAAGGCGTTGCTAGGATGGGGCACCCAAGTTGGGGCTTGGATCAGAGAATACATTTGTGGTTCGTGGTATCCCACCCTAGCGACAGAGAACAAAGGCGTCGCTAGGATGGGGCACCCAGGGTTGAAGCTTGGATCAGGTGAGGCCGGGGATGTTGAGGCCGCCAAGAATGCCCTGGACGTTGGACTTGATGGCTTCATCGGCTTTGCGGCCGGCTTCGTTGACCGCCGCTACGACGAGATCCTCGAGCATTTCAACATCGGGCTGGCTGCCGCCGAGGCTGACGACTGCAGAGGGGTCGATCTTGAGCTTGAGGAGCTGCTTTTTGCCGTTCATGGTGGCGGTAACCGCGCCACCGCCGCTGGAGCCTTCGACAATCGTCTCGCCGAGCTTGCGTTGGACTTCTTCCTGAACTTCGTTCGCTTTGGAGAGCATTTCAGCGAATTTGAGGGGGTTGATCATGGGGTGTTCCTCTGGGGAAAACGACGAAACGACTTGGTTTTGATTCTTTGACGTCCAGCATGCTGCGAAAAAGAGAGTTTCGGTAAGTTCGAATGAAACCATGCCACAGCGGCTCAAGCGCAGCTAATCTCATTGACCTTCTCGGCACGACTCAAGTCGTGCCCTTTCAAAACATGACATTCACTATAGACTTCTAGGTCTTTTGACGAAGATCGATGATGCTCAGGACTTCCGCATTGAAAAGCTCTTTGGCGCGCTGAACGATTGGATGAGAGAGGGCGGCTTCCTGGACGCTGCCGGAGATGGGGGCCGCGGCGGGCGCCTGGCCGGCGGGCGAGCCATCGCCTGGCACGATCAGGAAGCGCGTTGGTGCGCCGACCCGCTGAAGCTGCTGGCGGATGAGCTTCTCGGTGTTGGCGTTGATGGTGAGCGAGAGCATCTTTTTGCCGATGCCGGGGACTTCAATGCGCAGGCTGGAGCCGTCGAGGTTCCAGTTGGCTGCGCCGAGGAGCTGGGCAGCGGAGACATGGCCGGCTTCGACCAGGGCGGAGCCGATGGTGTGGCGGATGGATTCGAGGGACGGGGCCTCAGCGGGCTGCGAATTCGTGTCAGGGGCTTTGGCGAGAGCGCCTTCGGTAATGGGCGTAACGGAGCCGTAGCTGGGGGCTGGGCTTGCAGAGGCGGGAAAGGGCGTGGAGCCGGAGAACGGGGCGGAGGAGGGTTCGGGCTGAGTGGGAGCGACGGCGGTGTTGGCGGTGGCGCGGTCGATTGGGGTGACAGATGTTGGGATGGAGGTTTGCGTTGCGGCTGGTACGGAGTCGGAGCTTTGTCGCGGGCCAGAGGACCAACCACCGGACGATGGGCCGAAGGGCGAGATGGAGGGCGCGGCCGACTCAGAGGGGGCAGCGGTGGTCCGGGCTTGAGACGCGGAAGCTGGGCGAGAACTGGAGACCGATGATGCTGGTGAGGATGCCGGACGCGAAGGCGCCGTTGAAGCGCCTGGGCGCGAGCTTGACGAAAGGGAAACGCCGCTCAGGAGCTCTTCCAGCGGAATGAGGCGCTGGGCATGAATGAGCTTGAGGAGCCCAAGCTCGAGGTGGAAGCGCTGTTCCTGGCGGTAGTTGAGGTCGTCGAATGTGCGGAGGACGATTTGGAGGTTGCGGGTGAGCTCTTCTTCAGTGAACAGCAGGGCAGTACGGGCGGCGCGGGCACGTTCGTCGCCGGAGATCTGGAGGAGCTCAGTCTGTTCGCCGCCGAGGCGGGCCATGAGGGTGTTGCGCAGGTAGCGGACGAGTTGACGGGCGAGGGAACTGGGGCTGTGGCCGGCGTTGAGGAGCACGTTGAGCTGGGTCATCAGTTCGGCGGAACTGCCGGCCGCGACCGCTTCAAGGATGCGCTCGAAGACGGCGTTGGGGACAGAACCCATGAGATCGCGAATCTGGTCAGCGGCAAGGACGGGGCGGCCAGCTTCGATGGGCGCCGAGGCAATGGCCTGATCCATGATGGACA
>PMXB01000179.1 GCA_003165935.1 Acidobacteriaceae bacterium
ATCGAACCAACTGTTGTAGTGCAGAAACGCGCGATAGGGGTGCGCCCGCTCCCGTTCCAGATATGTGAGAAAGTCGCGCCGCATCTGCCCCGGCTCGGCCACGCCAATCACCGCCGAATAACTCTCCTCAAGCCCCGCCCCAATCGGCACCCCGCTCTCCAGCTTGCAGACTCCTTCATTCCCCTCCACGCTGCACTCCGAAAGCGGCGACTCGAACCCCAGATACACATTCCCCGCCGTCAGCGGCGAACCCTTCACCTTCCCAGTTACTTCAAGCCCCTTCGCCCTTACATCAATCAACGTCACCGCGCTCACAGCCACAGGTGCGGAGCCAGACTTGATTGTGAGAATCTGGCGAATGTAGCTCGACCCCTGTCGCAGAATCACCGCCCAGTCCGCCGTGAGGTGTCCCGTTTCGTCCGACAGTGCGTAGTGCACTGCGACGCCGGGCTGCCGGTCAGAGTAGCGCGAGGCCGACTCATTCGCAATCAGGCTTACAACGCGCGCCCCAGAGATCTTCATCGCCGAGGCCGAAACCGCTTTTTGCCCGGTCAACTGAATTGCGAATGGCGGCAGCAACTCAACGGAGGGTCCGCGAGCCAAGGTTTTCTTCGCTTCGTCCGCGCCTGACGGCTTCGCGATCCTGATCGAGACGAGCCTGGCCCCGTCTATGCGCCAGACAGCTTCGATCTGCCCATTGCCCAGCCGGCCGCCCTGTTCGCCGACGGCCACCACTGGCAGATCCAAACCGTGCGGTGCTGTCGCTTCCGCTGCGGACTGTCCCCTCGCTCCCGCGCAAAGCGCGCAGAACCAAACGGCAACGATGCTGATACGAACTGCATACCAATTCTGACCAACACGAGAATACTTGCTCTGCACGGCTCCCCCAACGATCAGGGAACAGTGTATCGGAACTCCATCAGTCCAAATCGAGCTTTCATCACAGCCAATCAACGCTAGTTCATGAACTGGACTTGAAAGGGCACGGCTTCAGATGTGCCGCAACGGCTCCCAAGATGTGCGCGGGCTTTAGCCCATGAGGGAAGCATTCCAGGGCCTACCGCACCCCATGCTCATTCAGCCACGGCCCATACTGATGATCTGTCTTCTGAATGTGGTTGGTGAGCCAATCGCGCAGAAAGTTCAACAGGTGGACATTCAACGTGATCTCTCCACGGTCAAACCGCGCAACGTAGCTCTCCACCTGCTTCACAAGATCCTGGTGCTGAACCCGATGCTCGGCCAGGCCGGGATAGCTCGTTCTCGCCAGCATCGCCTCTTCAGCTGCGAAGTGCTTCCGCGTATACTCCACCAGCTTCTTCAGCAGCGGCCCAGTCAGGCTCTGCGCCTGCCCTTTCATCATTGCCGCATGCAACTCGTTCAATATGTCGAAGAGTCCGGTATGCTGATCGTCGAGCGCGTGCACACCTACAGAGTACTTTGCGTTCCAGCTCATCAGGGCCATCGTTCGCTCCTGCCGCAGAATGCCGGCAAAAGAGTTATCGGAGAGAGAAAGGAAAGGTTTAGGCCCTTTTGCAGCCTTCGGCCCGACCGGGGCATTGCCCCTAATCCAGAATGATCTCCGGCTCGGTCCGGTGTCCCGCGTGGTCAGAATTTCCGCATGCTCGCCAGCACCAGCGGCTCGATCGCCCTGGTCTCCTCGGCAGGACTTTTGTCCCCTTTATATGGCCCCCAGAAGAGCAGCGAGAAGGTCTTGCCCTTAAGTCCAAAATAGAAGGCATCTGGATAGTCGACCCCACCTCCGCCGGGACCATAGAAGTAGAAGTCCAGGTGCGCAGTGTGAATAAGCTTCGGCGGCTCGTCCTGCAGCCCGGTCGGAGCGAATCGTGTGAGTTCAGATGGGAGAAACCGCGCGCCGTCTGCGATCACATCGATTGCGGCGTTGTCTCCATCGTCTGCAACAGAGATCACCATCGGCCTCGGATTCGTAGCCAACCTCGCTACCCATTCGTTCGCTGGTGGATGACCAATCCCGGGAGCAGCCACTGTCGGTGCGACCTTGTATTGCGGCGGGTACTCAAAACAAAACCGATCCCGCTCATCCACAAATACATGCCAATTGGGCTGCGTTGGCCTCGTTTTGCAAGGGTTTTGACCGTCGGCAACACAAGATTTGAAAGACAAGACAGCAACCACGATCGCCACCGTCCAGCACGAAGTTCTCATCGCCAATCTCCACCTCCTATTCCAGAATGATCTCCGGCTCCGGCTGATGCCCACGCGTGGTCAGTATCACCGCCGCAGTCAGAATCAGGCCGCCGCCCACCCAGGCAAAAGGCCCCAGGTGCTCGCCCAGCAACCGCACGCCGAGCCACGAGCCGAGCGCCGGCTCAATGTTCAGAAAAACTCCCGCGCGCGACGCCGGCACATGATGGATTCCCCAGTTCCAAAGCAACGTCGTTGTCGCCGTACAAAGCAACCCGCTGATCGCGAGTGCAATCCACGCCGTGAGGCTCACCTGGGTCAGCGGCGGGGGCCCCAACGTCCGATTCCCAAATAGCGGCTGCACCAGCCACGGGCCAAGGACGATCACCGCAAGCATGATCGTCCCGGATAGGATCGAGTACGACGTCACCACGGTTGGGCTGTGCGTCTGCATCAGCTTCTTGCTCAGCAGAATCCACGCCAGCGCTGTCACCAGCGACGCGACCACCAGCAGGTCGCCCGTCAGCGAGGGCT
>PMXB01000224.1 GCA_003165935.1 Acidobacteriaceae bacterium
GCCCTGCAGGCCGAGCGCGATGAAGGCCTGACCCCGGTTGACGCCATCTATCAAGCATGCCTGCTGCGTTTCCGGCCCATCATGATGACCACCATGGCCGCGCTCTTTGGCGGTCTGCCGCTGGCCATCGGCATGGGCGTCGGCTCCGAACTGCGCAAGCCTCTCGGCATCACTATCGTGGGCGGCCTGCTGGTTTCGCAGGCGCTCACGCTCTTCACCACCCCTGTGGTGTACCTGTTCTTCGATCGACTCCAGTGGCGCTTCATGAAGCTGCACCGCATCGGCTCGGAACTGGAAGAAGCGCCGGGAGATTGAGAGAGCCTTTAGCCTTTAGCNNTTTAGCTTTTAGCTTTTAGCGCTCGGCTTTCAGCCCTCAGCTTTCAGTTGCGCGGGTCATCGTCCTTCGAAATGGGCTTAACTGAAAGGGGCTCAATCAATGTCGAGGAAAGAGGCCGTTCTCCTGGTGAGCCGGGCGTTGGCGGCGATTCAATTGATTTCCGCGTTCCTTGAGGCGACGGAATTGCCTGACCGGTTCGTGTCACTTCATCACTACGCAAGCCTGATCGACGCAGGAGCGGGAACCCAGGGTGCCTACTACTTCAAGCGCTATGACGAGTTAGGCATCGCATTCAATCTCGCTCGAATCGCCGGCTTAATGGTTTTCGCCCTTATCTTCTGGAACTGCAGCCCTTGGCTGGAGCGGTTCTTGCTCCCCACGAAACATGAGGACACGGCGGCTCCCGACCAAAGGTAAATTCCGACCGGGATTCATTGCATCCTCATTTGCTTCGTGATCGGTCGCAACTCTGTCGCTTGGCGGATACTGTGCGACTCTTTTCAACCTGAGGCGCAAGGGCACCAGGTGTTTGGGTCGAGGGCCCGTTTGGTGGTATCGTCAAATCCATCCCGATTCACCGCTTGGCGGGCATTTGCCGGCAAACTGCACCTTGCCGGCGGTCGTTTCATCATTCAGACATCTTGTCCAACACCCCTTTGCAACCGTGACAAAGCGAAGCAGAAGTGTCTAGTTTTCAAAACCTGGACGACTGAAAGGCAGAGGCAGCGATGACCCAGTCCCACGATTCAACTGACGCCAATCACTTGTTGACCCTGGATGAAATCACAAGCCTGACCCAGGAAGGTGGCAAGCCTGCCGACACCCTGATGAACGTGGTGGCGCTTATCGCCGACCGTTTTCGCACCGACGTGTGTTCGGCCTACCTGCTTGAGCCGGACCGGTCGCACCTGGTATTGGCCGCCACGCTCGGCCTGAGCCCAAAATGCATCGGCTCGTTGCGCATGCCCATCCACGAAGGGCTCACCGGCCTGGTTGCGGAACAGGTGCTGCCGGTGGCGGTACAAGACGTGCGAAAGCACTCCCGCTACAAATACTTCAAGGAGGCGGGCGAAGACGAATATCACTCGTTTCTGGGAGTGCCTCTGATCGACCGCGGCGTCCTGCAGGGTGTCCTGGTCGTGCAGACCAAGGATCCTAGAGTATTCACTGAGGCCGAGGTTGAGCTCTTGACCGACGCAGCCAGCCAGGTGGCCCCGGTCGTGAGCGAGGCACGCACGCTCGATCGATTCATCGCCCCTACCCAGGAAAAGCTGTGGGCCCTTGCACGCAACGTCTGGTGGAGCTGGGACCACGATTGCGTCAGCCTGTTTCGCGATTTGAATCCGGTACGCTGGCGTGAGCTTAACCAGAATCCGATCTCGCTGTTGAGCGAGATTCCCCTCGCCGACCTTGAAAAGCGCGCCGCCGAGTTGGTTCTTCATAGCCGCATTAACTACTGCTTTCGCCGCCAGCAGGAATATCTGAACGCCGACCGCACCTGGGCCGCAAGCAATGCCGGCGTGCTGAGAAAGCGCCCGGTCGGCTATTTTTCCGCGGAGTTTGGGCTGCACGAGTCGCTGCCCATCTATTCCGGCGGACTCGGTGTGCTCGCCGGAGACCACATCAAGAGCGCGTCCGACCTGGATGTTCCGCTGGTCGCCATCGGGCTCTTTTACGGGCAAGGCTACTTCCTGCAGCACCTGGACCAGAGCGGCTGGCAGCGCGAGGAGTATGTGCAGACCGACGTGAACGCGCTGCCCATGCAGCCGGCCATCGGCGTCAACGGCGAACCCGTGGTCATTGAGATTGCAACCCGCGGAAGCACCATTCGCGCCAAGGTGTGGCGCGTCAAGGTGGGTAGGATCGATCTGCTGCTGCTCGACTCCAACGTTCCCGGCAATGCGCCCGAAGATCTCGACACCACTTCGCGCCTCTACGGCGGCGATTCGCGCACCCGCATCCGCCAGGAGCTGGTGCTCGGCGTGGGCGGATTCCGTGCGCTGAAGGCGATGGGAGTCTCGCCCGGGGTCCTTCACCTGAACGAAGGACACAGCGGCTTTGCCGTCTTCGAAGCAATCCGCAGCCGCATGGAAGAGGAGGGCATCGACTTTAACGCAGCCGCGAACCTGGTTGCACGCGAAGTGATTTTCACAACGCACACGCCGGTGCCCGCCGGCCACGATCGTTTCCATCCCGACCTGATTGAGGAGCACCTGGGTCCGCTGCGCGAGCAGCTTGGCCTCTCCCACTACGAACTGATGAGTTACGGCCGCGAGAACCCCAACAACCATGGTGAGCTGTTCTGCATGACGGTGCTTGGCCTCAAGCTGGCGCGCCGCGTCAACGCGGTGTCTTCGCTGCACGGCGAGGTTTCGCGCGCCATGTGGAAGCCGCTCTATCCTGGCCGCTCAGAAGATGCAGTGCCCATCGGACATATCACCAACGGTGTCCACGTTCCGTCCTGGCTGGCGCCACAGATGGCCCGGCTCTACGACCGGCATCTCGGCGTGGGCTGGCAGCAGCGCAGCGGCCGCGCCACCACATGGGAGGCGATCGAAACGGTGGACGACGGCGAGTTGTGGGAGACGCATCTCAGCCTGAAAGCTCAGCTTCTGGCCTTCGCCCGGCGTCGCGCGCGCGAGCAGGCTGAGCGTCGCTTTGAAGCGCCCGAGTATATTCAATCGCTCAGCAAGGTGTTTTCTCCCGATGCGCTGACCATCGGTTTCGCGCGCCGGTTCGCCACGTACAAGCGCGCCAACCTGCTCCTCGCGGACATTGAGCGGCTCGCCTCAATGGTGAACGATCCCAAGCGTCCAGTGCAGTTCCTCTTTGCGGGCAAGGCGCATCCCCACGACGAGCCCGGCAAGAAGGTGCTGCAGCAGATCGCACAGTTGATGCGCGACGCCGGATTTGCCGACAAGCTCATCTTCATCGAGAACTACGACATCAATGTGGGCCGGTACCTCGTTCAAGGTGTCGACGTGTGGCTCAACAACCCAAGGCGCCCGCTTGAAGCGTCCGGTACCAGCGGCCAGAAAGTCGTCCTGAACGGAGGCCTCAACCTCTCCGTGCTCGATGGCTGGTGGGCTGAAGCCTACGACGGGCTCAACGGCTTCGCGATCGGCAACGGTCGCACCCACTCCAACATGGACGTGCACGACAAGCGCGACGGCGAAGACCTGTACCGGGTCCTGACCGAAGAACTGATTCCCCTGTTTTACCAGCGCGATCAGGACGGCCTGCCGCGCGGCTGGATCCGCCGCATGAAGCGGACAATTCGCACCCTGGGCTGGCGCTTCAACGCCGACCGTATGGTGATGGACTACGTGCAGAAGGGCTACATCCCCGCCGCTGGAGGCACCAGCAGCGAGATGCCGCCCGCATCGTAGAGATATCAGAAGCGGTAGGTTGATCGAGATAAATTTCGTCACAGGAAAGAATTTGGATGAGAGGAGTGCGCTGGCGGCGTGGCCACGTACTTCGTTTTGTTTACTGGATCAACAATAAATCTCTGTCCAAATCGGCCGAATCGCGCCCAGACCGAACCTGCTCCGGCCTGGCTTAACCTTCAGAATCTTAAGTATTAGCTTGCATAAAGCGGTTTACTTCGTCCCCCTTCCGAAGAATGTCCCGATTTGGCCCGATAACACGAACGTAGTACCCGCTCCTCGGGAAAGTTGTAGGTCCACAGTCACTTTTGTGATGGACGCAAAGTGGAAACAGCCGAAAAATAGATCATCGTAGCCTTCGCCCGTTGAGGCTTTCGAGGAATCGGGCCTATGAGAGTCAAGCGGGAATTCCCTCGGATCCCATCGACGGCAATTGCGCTAGCAGCGTTGCTACTCGGCGCCATGTTTGAATTCCGAATTGTGCATGCAAATGCACCCGCGGGCATCTGGGCGGCACGCCTTGCCGATTTGCGCGTAACCGGATTTGAGATCCTGGTGGTCAGCGTTCTTGCCGTCGGACTGATCATCCTCAAGACCATCGCGGACTTCCGCTACCAGACAGAGCAAAGCCTCCTCGAAGCGTTTCTCGAGAACCTGCCACACAACGTGTTCTTCAAGGATCGCGAAAGCCGATTCATTCGCATCAACAACGAAATGGCCACCTATTTCGGGCTGTCCAGTCCCTCACAGGCCGTGGGCAAGTCCGACGCCGACATGTTCAGCACCGAGCATGCGCAGCAGGCCTATGCCGATGAGCAGGAGATCATGCGTAGCGGCCAGCCGGCGATCGGTCGCGAAGAGAAAGAAACCTGGCCCGACGGCCGTGAAACCTGGGTGCTCACCACCAAAGTCCCCTTGCGCAACCGTCATGGCCAGATCATCGGAACGATGGGAATAGCTCGCGACATCACCGAGCGCAAACAGGCCGAGGCGCGCATCCGCTACATGGCGCTCCACGATTCTCTCACTGGGCTGCCCAATCGCACCCTGCTGCAGGATCGCCTGTTGCAGGCAATCGCCCTGGCCGCACGAAACCAAATGCGCGTGGCCGTGATGATGCTGGACCTTGATCGCTTCAAGTTTGTGAATGACTCCCTCGGCCACTATGTCGGCGATCGACTCCTCGAGGCGGTCTCAGTACGCCTCAAGGAATGTCTGCGGGAGAGCGATATTGTGGCGCGCCTGGGCGGCGACGAGTTCGTAGTTGCGCTGCCCCTGGCGGAGTCGGACCAGGACACCGAGCAGGTGGCCCGCAAGATTCTCGCTGCCATTGTTGAGCCCTTCGAAATTGAGGGCCATGAGTTGCATGTCAACGGCAGCATCGGCATCTGCCATTACCCCAACGATGGCGAAAACCCAGGCGTCCTGCTGCAGGCTGCGGACGCGGCAATGTATGAGGCCAAGGCCAAAGGGCGCGGCGCCTATTGCTTCTGTACGCCCGGACTCAACGCAGAAGCCAAGCGCCGCCAGAAGCTTGAGGTAGATCTGCGCAAGGCGGTGGCTCGCGAAGAGTTCGTACTGCACTACCAGCCCATCGTCTCAGCCGACACTGGCAGGATTACTGCGATGGAGGCTCTGCTGCGGTGGAATCACCCTGAAGAGGCCCTGGTCTTTCCTAACCAGTTCATTCCCGTTCTAGAAGAACTCGGTTTGATGAAGAAGGTCGGCCAATGGGTGCTGATGACCGCTTGCCGCCAGAATGTGGAGTGGCAGCAAGCGGGTCTGGCTCCTGTTCGCATGGCTGTAAACGTATCCGCGCAGCAGTTCCATCGAGGAGACATCGTTAGGGCCGTAACCGAGGCCCTGGACAAGAGCGGACTCGATCCGTGCTGGCTTGAGCTCGAGATCACCGAAAGCCTGACGCTGGACGATACCGAAAATACCATCCTGATCATGCGCGATCTGAAACTGCTCGGCGTCAGCCTTTCGCTCGACGACTTTGGCACGGGGTGGTCGTCTCTTGCCTATCTGCGCCGCTTCCCGCTGGACCGCATCAAGATCGATCGATCCTTCATGCGCGATGTGATGACTCAGCCCGCCGCCGAAGCGGTGGTGCGGGGAATCCTGAGCCTTGCCCGTAACCTGGGGCTTGCCTGTGTGGGCGAAGGCGTGGAAACGCAGCAGCAACTCGAATACTTGCAGAGGCAGATGTGCGCTGAGATTCAGGGATACTTGTATAGTCCCGCACTGCCGGCCGCGGATTGCACGAATCTGATGCGCCCTGGAGGGGCCTCCTTTATGTTGGTTGCGCCGCCGGCAAGCTCAAGGCGCCTCCACGTAGTTGAGCCCGCGACGCACGCCATGGAAGGGCAGCAGGAGTCGATCTTACTGCGAGAAGTAGTTCAATAAGCTCCCACCTTCAGGCTCCCGCTCCGCCCTAAACCGCCAGTTGCTCTTCCTCTACCTTGACCCGTTGCAGCAGTTGCACCGGGTAGTACGCATTGCGCGTGTACTGCTTCACCATGCGGTTGGTATTGAAGTAGGAGCCGTTGAAGGCGATGGTGTTGCGCATGAGCCGTGCCCAATGTGTCCGGTCTGAAAGATACAGCGGGACAACCGCCGCTTCGAGCTTGCGGTAAAGCGACGTCGCCTCTTCAGCATCGTTGGCGCCGTCTTCAATGGCCCAGCCCGTGAACCCCTCGATGCAGCCCTCGATCCACCACCCATCCAGAATCGACAGGCTCGGGACTCCGTTCAGCGCAGCCTTCATGCCGCTCGTCCCGCTCGCCTCATAGGGTCGCTTGGGCGTGTTCAGCCAGACATCGACGCCGGCCGTCATCATGGCGCCGAGAGCCCAGTCGTAGTTCTCGAGATACACAATCTGAAGCAGGTTGCCCGAGAGCCGGGCAGCGTCCTCAACCACCTTGTGGATGAGCGCCTTGCCTGGCTCGTCCTGCGGATGAGCCTTGCCTGCATAAATGATCTGCAGTCCGCCGGCCTTGTTGGCAATCTCCACTAGCCGCTCGGGATCGGTGAACAGCAGGGTGGCGCGCTTGTAGGTGGCCACCCGCCGCGCAAAACCAATCGTGAGCACATCGTCTTTCAACATGCGACCGGTGCGGGTTGCCACTTCGCTCAGCAGAGCCCTCTTGGCTTGAGCATGCGTTGCGAGCATCTCGTTTTCCGGCAAATCGATGACGTTGCGGAGATACAGATTGTCGCGCCGCCACGCCGGAACATGGGTGTCCAGCAGCTTCTGCACCGGATCGGAAACCCACGTGGGCGCATGAACGCCGTTGGTAATGGAATCGATGGGGAACTCGGGGAACATCTCCCGCGACACCTTGGCATGCTGCATGGCAACGGCGTTGGCGTAGCGCGAGAACCGGAGCGCGAGCAGAGTCATGTTCAGCATGCCGTCGCGATAGCAGCCCAGCTTTTCAAGCCGCGCAGTGCGATCGCCGCCCAGAATGCGAATAGTCTGCTCGATGGAGAAACGGTCGTGTCCGGCGGGTACGGGCGTATGCGTGGTAAAGACGCAACGTTGCCGCACCAGCGCGAGGTCCGCCTCGGTGGGCGCGCCAATGGGTCCGCCACCCATCTGGTGCTCAAGCAACGCCAGGGTAAGCAGCGCTGCATGCCCTTCGTTCATGTGATAGACGTTTACACGATGGCCGAGCGCGTTCACCATGCGCACGCCGCCCATGCCGAGAACAATCTCCTGCTGCAGGCGATAGTTGGTATCGCCGCCATAGAGGTGATCCGTCAGGCCGCGATCCCAGCCCGAGTTTCCGTCGAGATCGGTGTCGAGCAGGTAGATAGGCACAACGTGGCCGTAACGGCCAACAAGGTCATAGCGCCAACAGCGTACCTGCACTACCCGGTCCTCGACACTCACCGTGATGCGTACCGGCTCCTCCGTGCAGAAGTCTGCCGGGTTCCACTGCTGGACCTCTTCGCTTTGAACACCCTGGCTATCGAGGTGCTGCTGAAAGTAGCCCTTGCGATGAGCCAGCGTAAATGCCACCAGGGGAACTCCCTGGTCGGCGGCGGAACGCAGCGTATCGCCGGCGAGAACGCCAAGACCGCCCGAATAGGTGGGCATACCTGGATTGATCGCGATCTCCATGGAGAAGTAGGCGACAACACCTGCGGTTGGAAATGGTTCGTAGGAAAAGGGTCGGGATGAGGTCGACTGCATCAGGGGGGTCTCCGGGTCGCATCGAAACGCGGAGGCGACAAATATAGATAAAAATCTCCGTTGCGCCGGGCGTTCGTGTCCTCCCGGTCCTCGTCGGCATAAACTTGTCTGATTTTATCAAGGTATGTCTGTGGAACGGAACGAAAGGATCACACCAAACTGGGATGGGAATGAACCGCCAAATGGGCATTTATCAACGATTTGCCTGAAATATTCACCCTGCGCAAAGAAGGGGTTCCGGACTTTCGTCTGGTGAATGCTGGGTGGGGTTTCCGTCTATGTTCCTCGCGGCTGGAATCACTCCAGATCACCACGGTCCCATTTCGGGTCACTCTAGCTCAACGCCCGCGCTCCATCCGATGCGTGGCAGATGTGGATCTGCGGGACAATGCCAAATTGACCCGCATAGAGCGCGCCCAGAGCCTGGGCAAAGGCCTTGGCCTGGGACTGCTCGACCAGGTTGATCGTGCAGCCGCCAAAACCACCGCCTGTGAGCCGCGCACCGATGAGGCCGGGAAGCTCCTGGGCCAGCTCCACCATGGCGTCGGCTTCCATGCAGCTCCCTTCAAAGTCCTGGCTATAGCTGGTATGCGCCTCGGCCATCAGCCGCCCAACCTCATTCATATCGCCCTTTTCGAGCGCGGCGGCAAATGCAACGGTGCGCAGGTTTTCTGTGATCACATGACGCGCGCGCTTGAGCGACTCATGGCTCATCTCGCTGCCCCACTGCTCCAGGTCGTCCACCGTTGCGTCGCGCAGGAAACTGACCCCTGGCCGGTGGCTCGCAATGACGGCGCATGCCGCTTCCACCTCGGCACGGCGGGTTGGGTAGTCGCCTCCCACCACCGAGTGCTTGACCATGGTGTTCGCAATCACCAGCGCAACATGGGGCGGAATGGGCGCGAGCTTGAAGCTCAGGTCGCGGCAGTCGAGCAGCATGGCGTGATCTTTTTTGCCGTTGGCGGAGATGAACTGATCCATGATGCCGCAGCTTGAACCAACGAACTCGTTCTCTGCCCGCTGGCACAGCCGCGCGAGCTGGGGGCCGGGATAGGACGCTTTGATCACCGATAGCACCGCCAGTGCCGTTGCCACCTCTAACGCCGCTGAGCTCGACAGCCCGGAACCCAGAGGCACATCTCCCCAGAGACTCAGGCTGAACCCCGGAATCGCGTGTCCCTCACCGGCAAGTATCGAAACCACTCCAAGCGGATAGTCCGTCCAGTGCTTGCTGGCCTTCATGGTCGGCACAGCGGAAACATCGAAGTGCCGCTCTTCACCGTAGTTCTCAGAGTAGAGAGCGATTTTGCCATCGGCACGTGGTGAGATGGCGGCCAGCGTGGCAAAGTCGATGGCCGCAGGCATCACGAAGCCCTCGGCATAATCGGTGTGCTCGCCAATGAGGTTTACGCGACCCGGGGCCACAAACAAAGCAGGCTCAGCGTTGAAGCGCGCCCGGTGCATGGATTTGAGAACCTGATGATTGTGCATGTGTCCTTACGCCTTCAAACTTCTATTGATTGAATCTCAACTGTCATTGGCCAGGAAAAGGACTCGCCCGCCGCGAGAGTGCGCGACCACGGCCCTGGCACAGCAAGCGAATCCACTGGTGCCGTGCAAGGCTCCATCGCTACACATTCCTGCTTCGCGCCGGGTCGATCTGGCCAGCCCCCATAGCAAATCCAAAGGCCCAAATAAGGCGTCGCGGCAGGATCGAAACTCACACGGATTGTGACCCCTGCGCCTGGCCGCTCGAGCGCACACCAATTCTCTTTCGCGCTCAGGGGACCTGCGAAAAGCTTGTCGCCAATGCCCGAATCGATGGATTGAGCCAGACTCAGATCCGTTTCCCCGCCGGCAGCAAGTCGGGCAATTGGCCATGAGACTGTTTCACCGCCCGTGCCAAGTCGCTGGCCGCCCGAACCTTCCAAACGGAGGCAGTGAATGGAGTCCGGAAGCACGATGCGATCGCCCGCTTCGGCCACAAACAAAGGATGCGCAGCCCAGGACCAGGGAATAGCTTTCTTTCCTGTATTCGTCGCGGTGTAATTGAGCCGAAGCTCCCGACCTGCTTCAGTCTCCGAGACCGCGAGCCTTCGAACCAGAACGAGGGGCAACGAAAAACACTCGGCACGGAGGGTTCCTTCGATTGCGCCAGTCGACTGCCACTCAACACGCCAAAGGTCACCGTGGTCGGGAATCTGCGCAGCAGAGCCGTCGGCGAGCTGCACAGAGCAAGCCGCTACCGACGGCAGGCACTCGTCCCATCCGCTAGCGTCGCCTTCGTCAAAGGCCATAGTTTGGGTGCGGGCAGCATAAGGAAGAAGCGGCGCCTGAAGCAGCTCCGTCTCGCCGATCCGGATGGAGGCGATCTTGCCACCGAGATGAGGCAGGAGGGTGAGAGAAAGGTTGCCCGCTCTCAAGACAACGTTTTCATTCTCAAGCCCGACAATTTTTCCTTGCGCCATCACCTTATTCCTCAATTGTCTCGCTGCTTGCGGCCACCAGCCGGTCCCAGATCTCGTCCAGCCATCTCTCGTGTTCCGGCTTCATCAGTACTGAACGAAGGCAACGGACCGAAGTGTGATTGATTTCGCTGCGGCCAGGAGGAGCCTGAGGCGACGCTGGCTGGTCAAACCATCTCAGCGGCAATTGTACAAGCGCAAGGTGCAAATCCCTCTTACTACAGGCTAAAAAGGCATTCTCGGCGAGCTCTGACGCTGTCGCCGGGTCATCAGCCCGAACCTTCCAGACCACAATATCCAGCTCCGGCCTGCCCGCTGTCATCGCTTGAAAGCGCCCATCCTGTCGCAACCGCCTGTCGAGTTCCAGCGCCGCCCGCCTGCCCTTGGCCAGGCCCCGAGCAAACTCGCCTCCCCGCTCGAGCGGCAACAACCGTTGCGTTGCCCACAAAGCCACCGCGGCAGCACCGGCCCTCGAGCACTCCAGGCTGATCTCTCCGAGATGTAACTGGCTTGAAGTGAAGTACGTGTACGGCGATTCATGCTTGTAAAACCGCCCCACCCCGGGGTCGCGGAAGAGGACGCAACCACAGCCATAGGGCTGCAGCCCATGCTTGTGCGGATCGATCACGATCGAGTCGGCTCGCCCAATGGCCTCGAATGCCCGGCGGGCCGGTTCCTCCAGGTCATCGGCTATCAGGCCGAAGTACCCGCCGTAGGCCGCATCCACGTGTACCAGGAACCCATAACGCTCCCTGAGCGCGAGAATCTCCACCAAGGGGTCAACGGCTCCAATCGCCGTAGTGCCCATGGTGACGACCACGCTGCCGACATTGCCTTGGCGGAGTTCTGCCTCCAACGCCTCAAGGTTCATCCGCCCGCGGTCATCCGTGGCAATCTGTTTGAAATCAATCTTCAGGACGCCGGAGATGCGGCTGTGAGTGTAATGCGCCTGCTCTGAGCCAAGGATCCTCTGGCCGGGGGCCATTTGCCCTGCCACCCAGAGCGCCTCCAGGTTGGCTATGGTTCCGCTTGAGGTCAAATGGCCGAGGAACTCGCCGCTTTTCCAGCCAAACATCGCCGCAATCCCGGCCACCGCCTCGATCTCCATCTCCGAGCTCGCTCGTCCGCCATCCCGCGCATGGTTATTCGGGTTCACCTTCATCGCGAGTGCATAGGCTGCCCGAGCCACCGGATGAGGCGGCTTGAGCATCTGCCCGGCGTACAAAGGGTGAAAGTAAGGATAGTTGTCGCCCAGGCGGTGAGCCACATCGTCAAGGACCAGGGCAATGGCCTCATCGGTGGCCTCGGTGGCCGCTGCAAAGCCCGGCAATCGCGCAAACTCCGCTGCGAGCACTTCGGCTGCGCGGCCAAGCAGGCCGGGTACTGGATCAGATTTCATGGCGACCTATCAAGCTATCACAGCGCCTCGCGCAATGATCAACTGAATGGAAAGGTTTTCAAATCAGTAGCTTCTGGATTGAAATGCGCCCAGTCAAAACCTCTATCGGCGATTTGTGCACCGATTTTCCAGAGACCATGCTACACTCGTTCTAGCGTTAGAACCGAACCGGGCGTTGAGCAGCACTCGCCCAACCAAGCAAGATTCTGCCAGTGGTCGCTCCGATTCATC
>PMXB01000228.1 GCA_003165935.1 Acidobacteriaceae bacterium
ACCACGTTCACGCCAAACCCCATCAGGCTGGTCACATAGAGCCCGGCGTCCACCTCAGCGATGATTTGCTCCGGCGTCTGCGTGCCCGGCTCCAGGTAGAGATTCCCGCAGCCGATGCCCGGCGTTCCCGCCAGCCCTCGCGAACCGTTGTGCGTCGACTTCATCCCCAGCTTGCGTGCGCTGTATGTATTCAGCAGGTAGTTTTCGAGAATGCCATTCTGCACCACAACGGTCCGCCGCGATGGCAGCCCCTCTCCATCAAATGGCGATGTCCCGAATCCGCCCGCGCCAGTCGGCAACAGCATCAGGTTGTCGTCGATCAGGGTCAGCGAAGAGGAGGCGATCTGCTCTCCCAGCTTGCCGGCCAGAAACGACGCATGACGCCAGATCGAGTCCCCTGAAGCAGCCTCAAAGACGGACCCGATCAGCGACCGCGCTACTTCTGGTGCGAAGATAATCGGCACCTGCTGCGTCTTCACGCGCCGTGCGCCGAGCCGACGCAAGGCCCGCCGCGCCGCTTCTTTTCCGACTGCTTCCGGCGTGTCGAGGTGCGCAAAGCTTCGCGCTGAACTCCACCACCCGTCGCGCTGCATCTTGCCATCTGCTTCCATCGCCAGCGGCGCAGCCGAAACGCCAGCGTAGCTGGTCCGATAGCTGCCAACGAATCCCCGCGAGTTGGCCAGAACCTTGCGGCCCGTNNGCCGAGCCAAACTCCGCTGTCTCCGGCAGGCCGGCAAAAGGATCTTCTTCCGTCACCCCGGCCAGCGCCACGGCTCCTTCCACCAACTGGCGAATGCCCTCCGGCGTGAAATCGCTCGTCGACGAGGATGCTGATCGGTTGCCGAGAAAAACCCTCAGCCCCAGCGCCCTCGATCCCGACTCCTTCAGCGTCTCCACCTGGCCCATGCGCACGTTCACGCTGAACTCGTCGCCCTCGCGCACCACAGCCTCGGCGTCGCTGGCCCCGGCCTTCATGGCCAGCGCTACCACGTCCGCGGCTAGCGCTTCCATGTCAATTGGTTCAGTTTGGGCAAGCGAATTCTGGATCGCCTCAGCTTGAGTTTGGTTTGCGAGTTCTGCCATGGGTCAACAGTAACAAAATGACGCGGTACGCTGCCGGGAGCGAGCGCCCACCACCTACTTGCGCAACATTTTCAGGTAGTACTTCAGGCTGGAATCGTTTTCTGGTGCGGCGCGCATGGAACCGAGATAATGCTGCGAACCATCGCGCCCCCAGCTCCACGTGTTGTTCCACGGGCATTCAAGGACATGCGGAAGCAGCAGATTCTCGAAATCGAGACACGTCTTGATAATGAGATTCTGTTTGCGGCGAACGCCGCGGTGGGCCAGCTGCTTGTCGCTCTTCGCGCTCGCAGTGCCAGTAATCGCCGCGTAGGGGCGGCGGAAGGAACGGCTCATGACAAACTCCAGGTCGCAGTTGCGTACCTACGTCATGGCGGTTTCCTCCTGGTTTCAGTTTAACTTGTTTGCGTTGCGCGGCTCCCATTTGGGGTGACACAGAGTCAGGGTCTGTGGATTTGCGTCTTTATATCGGTATGGATATAATGCGTGTATGAAAGTGGTACGCTTCTTGGGCGATTCTCGAAGTGTAATTCGGGAGTTTCCAAGAGATGCTCGACAGGAAGCTGGGTATCAGCTGGAGCGGATACAAGACGGGCTCCAGGCTGAGGATTTCAAACCAATGCATCCGATTGGACCGGGTGTAGAGGAAATCCGCATCTCGGGGGAATCAGGGGCCTACCGCGTGGTGTACCTGGCTCGGTTGGAGTAGGCAGTGTATGTGCTCCACGCATTCCAGAAGAAGACCAGGACTACTTCGCAGCGCGATGTTGAGATTGCACGCGAGCGGTTCCGGCAATTGATGCGAGGTCGATGATGGGAAAGCTGAGATTTGAACAATTCGAGAATGTCTGGGATGCTCTTGCCGATACACCGGAAGAGGCAGCGAATCTGACCCTGCGGTCGGACCTCATGATGATGGTCGAAAAAATCATCAAAGAAAATGGCTGGACGCAGGCCGAGGCTGCGAAGCGATGTGGCGTGACCCAGCCCCGCATCAACGATCTACTGCGTGGACGCATCTCGAAGTTTTCCATTGATGCGCTGGTGAATATTGCTTCAGCGCTGGGGCGGCGCGTGACGGTCAAGCTTGAGGACGCGGCTTGAGGCCTGTCGCTTAGCCTTCTTCGCTAGTTTCGCTCGGATGGATTCCGCCAATGCCGCAAACTCGGCCGCCAGTGCGTCATACTCCCGCTTGACCTCAGGATCGGCCAGCGACTCAGCCTTGATTTCTTCGAATGGAATGGTCATAGCGTCTACGCAAATTAGTTTCTTGCCCGACAAACGAACCTATCGTCACTTCGAGTGCAATTCCACGAGAATCTCGCGCCGGAAAGTTCATCGGCGTAGCTGATTCCTGGGCGCGATATTCTTCCCCAAAACAGAACGGATAGGTTGTGCGTTGAATACTGACTGGCGTCAAAACTGTTTGCAAAAGGTCCGTCCGGTTGAGCCGGACAATGGAGATCGCTTAGTTGTTTCGAGGGACCGTTTTCAGGCTGATCCTGGATACCGGAACAAACTCGATCCTCGCCGTCTAGCCAATCGCCTTTGATGTAGACATCAACCCTATGCCAATGTGGCAGATAGCCACTACGATCAATCTCTTTGCGTTCCATGAATAAAACAAACGGAAGCAAAAGGAGCGCGGTGAAGGCATAACCCAGAATCTGAAGCATGAGCTTCTCTCGCAAACTCAATTGGGAATTTACGATATTCATTGCGCTCTTCACGCCGCCGTCAGCCGCAGCTCCACTTTCGATTTGGTGGCCTCGGCAAAGCGGATCAGCGTCTTCGCACTGGGCAAAGTCCGGCCGCTTTCAAGCCGAGCAATGGCAGACTGGCTGGTGCCCATTCGCTCAGCCAACTCAGCCTGCGAGAGGCCAGCCCGCGCTCGCGCCCGAATCAACTCGGACGCAATTGCAAACTCAGCTTCGAGCGCGTCAAACTCCCGCTTGACTTCTGGGTCAGCAAGAGACTTCGCCATGAATTCTTTCAAGGGAATAGTCATACAATCTCCTTTGCTCGCCGCTTTGCAATTTCAATCTCAGAATTCGGCGTCTTTTGCGTTTTCTTGATAAACACTCTTAACACCACCACACGCCGGCCAATTCTGGTCAAATAAAGTGCCCGTGCAATTCCGTCCCGGCCCGTCATCCGCATTTCCCAAATCTTGCCTTCAAGATGCTTCACCTGTGGTTCGCGCATGGTTTCCAGGCCCGCCTGCTCAATTAGCAGCGAAATGCGGAGAAACCTGGCATGCATGTCTGCCGGAAGAGACCGAATCTCTTTCGCAACCGTGTCGTTTAGGACTTCCACTTGCCAGCACACGGCTTCAGTATATCTCAAATTTGAGATATACGCAGAAATTCTGCAGAGCCCTCGCTACCGCCCAGTCCCCCCCACCGTCATCCTGTCGAGTTTGATGGTTGGCATACCCACGCCCACNNTCGTGGCCCACCATCGACACATACTTCAGCGCCTCGGGCCCGTTGCCGATCAGCGTTGCGTCGCGCACAGGCGCAGTGATCTTGCCGTCTTCAATCAGGTAGGCCTCAGAGGCGGAGAAAACAAACTTTCCGTTGGTAATGTCTACCTGGCCTCCACCAAAGTTCACCGCATAGAGCCCGCGCTTGACTGAGCGAATGATGTCTTCTGGCTCATCGTCGCCGGCCAGCATGTAGGTGTTGGTCATGCGCGGCATGGGGATGCACTGGTAGCTCTCACGCCGCCCCGAACCCGTGTTGGCCGCACCGGTGAGTCGTGCCGAGAGCTTGTCGGTCAAATAACCCTTCAACACGCCGCTTTCAATCAGCACCGTCTCCTGCGTGGCAGAGCCCTCGTCGTCCACATTCAACGATCCCCTCCGCCCGGTCATAGTCCCGTTGTCCACCACGGTCACCTTCGAACTCGCCACCGATTGCCCGATCAGCCCGGCAAACGCCGACGTCTTCTTGCGATTGAAGTCGGCTTCGAGCCCATGGCCCACCGCCTCATGCAGCAGAATCCCCGGCCACCCCGGCCCCAGCACCACTTCCATCTCGCCGGCAGGAGCAGCCACCGCGCCGAGCTGCAAGATCGCGCCGCGTGCGGCCTCCTGTGCCAGATGCTCCGGGCTTTTGCTCCCGACGAATTGCTCCAGCCCAGCGCGGCCACCCGCTCCGGTTGACCCTTTGGTCGTGTTCGCGCCTTCCTTGGCGATCACAAACACGTTGAGGCGGCAGAGCGGCTGGGTGTCGCTGGCAAAGGCACCGTCGGAAGCCGCAATCAGGATGCGCCGCACCTCCTCCGAGTAGCTCGACCTTACCTGCACGATCCGCGGATCGTAGGCCCGCGCCGCGCGATCGGCCCGCAAGATCAACTCCAGCCGTGCCGCCAAGTCCAGCGAGAACCCGCCCATCGGCACCGGATAAAGATCGGCCATCGGCGTCTCGACAAATCCCTGCACCGTCTCCTTGGCCGGCCCTGAGGCGATCAGCGCCGCCGTCCGCGCGGCGTGCAGCAGCCGTTCCGGGCTCAGGTTGTCGGTGTAGGCGTAGCCNNTTCACAATCTGCTCGTCCACGCCAAGGGCAGTCGCCGTAACCGATTCAAAGTAGAGGTCTGCGTAGTCGCCACCCGCCGAGAGCGCCTCGCCCAGGCAGCGTTCCAGCAGCCGCTCCGTGATGCCAAACTTCTGAAAAAAGTACTGCTTGTGGCCCGGCTGCGGTGAAGTCTGAGGAACGCTCATCGTCTCTCCAGTCTACTCTTTCGGAGTACCGCCCATGCCCGGAGCGTTCCCCACTGCGCCCGCGCCGGCCGGCACGTTTCCTCTCTTGGTGCCAATCACGCGACGGTCTTTTCGAGCGTTGCCAATCGTGCTACATTCGACCCATGAAGAAGCTTTTCGCAGCCTCACTCCTCCTGATGATGTTTGCAAGCCCGGCTTTCGCTGCCTCCAGGCATCACCACCACCACCACCATCACGCAGCCGCACATCACGTGGTTCATCACCACGCCTAAGACCTGGCCGGGCCTTCCGCGCAATTTTCTGCCGTCAGGCCCCGCCGTTCCGAGCGCGGCAACATAGCCGCACCGGTCGCAGGTCGCTTCATTCCCCAGCAAAGGCCTTCTAAAATTCTGCGCTAAGGTTCCGCCATGACTGAATTGGATGATCTCCGCTATCCGATTGGGCGCTTTTGCATGCCCGCCAACAGTGGCCCGGATGCTCGCGCCGCTCATATTCAGGTTCTTCGAGAGCTGCCCGAACGCCTGACCGCGGCTGTTGCGGGCTTGGATGACGCCCAGCTCGACACCCCCTATCGCGAGGGCGGCTGGACGATGCGCCAGCTTGTGCATCACGTTGCCGACAGTCACGCCAACTCCTACATCCGATTCAAGCTCGCGCTCACAGAGGACTGGCCAACCATCAAGCCCTACGAAGAAGCCGCCTGGGCCAAACTCGCTGACAGCCGCATGCCGATCGATGTATCTCTGGTTCTGATCACCGCGCTGCACGCTCGCTGGGTCTCTCTGCTTGAGTCGATGTCCGGCGAAGACTTCAGCAAAGGCTACAACCACCCCGAAAATGGAAAGCAAACCCTGGCCGTCGGGCTTGCCATCTACGATTGGCACTCCCGCCATCATGTAGCCCACATCACCGCGCTCCGCGCCCGCCAGGGTTGGTAATGCCTGTGTGACCGCAAGCTCTCGCATCGCCGCCGAGACCCAATCAAACGCCGCGAAAGCCGTGTCTCCGACGCAGCTTGCAGAAGTTCTCGAAGAGTATCTGGCCGACCACCCTTCCGCCGCACTGCTCGAGGATGGGCGTGTGCTCTTCGACATGAGACTGGCCCGCTTCTCAGTGAGCGAGCAACATGGGCGCTGCCTGTTGCAGATGTGGAGCGAAGAGCGCAACCTCATCCGCACCGTCGTCGACCTCCAGCACCGCGCCCATTGCCTGCGCATTCTCACGCGGCGCATGGGTGTCGCCAAGCCCCAGGCACTCGAACTGGTTCCCACCAACGACCGTCGCACCCCCACCGCTCGCGACGCAGCCCGCAAGAACTACCTTCGCCTCCTCGAGCGGGTGCTGAGCAGAAACTTCATTGGCGCCAAGGTCGATGGGTTTCGTTCGGCCATGGATCTCGAACACAGCTTCGGCCCGGCTTATGTCCGCGGCAGGCTCATGCTTGGCACCGGCGTCGATGCGGTCATCGGCGTTGCTGAAGCCGAGTCGTCCGCCATGGTCGATGGCATTCTCACCCTCGGCATTCTTTGGCTCGATCATTGCCGCCAGAAGAGCGATGGCCGCAGCCATGTGGGCGGCCTCAAGGTGGTTGTGCCTGCGGGCGCGTGGCGCACCACGGCGGAACGCATGGCATGGCTCAACCACGTCGCCGCAAAGTTCGAGCTTTACACCCTCGACGAGCGCAGCGAAGAGCTTACGCTGGTCGACTTTCGCGACACAGGGAACCTTGAGTCGCGACTGGTGCATGCCTTCGACGCTCAGGCTGCGCGGGAACGCTGTGCCGCTGGTATCGAGAAGCTGCTTGCGCTCGTCCCCGCTGCCGCGCACGGCAGGGTTGAGGTTCATGTCAAATCCTCTACGGACGTTGGGCTGCTTCTCCATGGGTTGGAGTTCGCGCGCGTCCGTCATGGTGTTTCAACCCACTCGTTCTCACGCCGGGATGAAGTCACCTTCGGCGCGGGCGCGCACGAGACGCCGCTGACCGAAGAGAACGAGGCGGCGTGCGCCGAGATGCTGGCGCGGCTGTTTCAGAGTCGACGGCCTGACGGCATTCATACCGATCCCCTCTTTCGCATGCAGCCCGAGCGCTGGCTTGAGTCGCGGCTTCGCGCTGAGCTGCCCGAGCTTCTGCCCGGCCTGCGCGGCGATATGCTGTTCTCTCAGGTTCCGGCCATCTCCGTCGGCGATCGCGGCATGCTCGACCTGCTCACGCTCGACCGCGCCAGCCGCCTGACCGTCATCGAGCTCAAGGCCGACGAAGACCTCCACCTACCGCTACAGGCGCTCGACTACTGGATTCGCGTGCGCGCTCTCAATGCGGATCGCCAGCCTATCTCGGCTGGCGGTCGCGCCATTTCTGCATTCGAGCGGCAGGGCTACTTCGCAGGAACGGAGGTCTCTGCGCTCGAGCCGCGCTTGCTGCTCGCTGCCCCTGCCCTCCGCATCCACCCCGCGAACGAGCCGGTTTTGCGATACCTTTCGCCCGCAGTGGAGTGGGAGTTGCTCGCTCTCGGCGAACACTGGCGGCGCGAGTTGCAGGTGGTCTTCCGCAGGCGCAACACGGCGCGGGTGTAGAAGAGAGCAATCTGGGTGGGATGCGAGGTCGGCTTTTGGGCCAGATCACTAAGCTACCGCGCAAGCCTTCACGTCGGTTGCCAGCGCATCCACCCGCTCCATGTCCGCGTCCCAGGCAAACATGAACCGCGCTGCGCCGCCGATGAACGTGTAGAACCGCCATCCGCGCGCGCGAATCCGACCGAGCACTTCATCCGATGTCGTGATGAACACTGAATTAGCCTCAACCGGGGCAGAGATTCGAATATTGGGAATCGCCGCAATACGCTCGGCAAAATAACTCGCACAGCGGTTCGCATGCGCGGCGTTCTTCAGCCATGCCCCGGTTTCCAGCATGCCCACCCACGGCGCAGCCAGAAATCGCATCTTCGATGCAAGTTGTCCGGCCTGTTTGCAGCGGTAGTCAAAATCCACAGCCAGAGCCTTGTCGAAAAACAACACAGCCTCGCCCGCCGCCATCCCGTTCTTGGTGCCGCCGAAACACAGCACATCCACGCCGCTCTTCCAGGTCAGCTCAGCCGGCGAGCACCCGAAAGTTGCGCACGCATTGGCGAATCGCGCTCCATCCATGTGGAGCCAGAGCCTGTGCGCCTTGCACGCGGCAGAGATCGCCTTGATCTCATCCGCCGTGTACACCGTGCCCAACTCGGTCGGTTGCGTAATCGTCACCACCCGCGGCTTGGGGTAGTGAATGTCGGTTCGCTTTGTAGCCAGCTCATGAATTGCTTCCGGAGTCAGCTTGCCATCGCGCCCCGCAGCTACCAGCAGCTTAGAGCCGTTCGAGAAAAACTCCGGCGCACCGCACTCGTCCGTCTCCACATGCGACGAGTCGCAGCAGATCACCCCGTGATACGACTGGCACAGCGAAGCCAGCGCCAGCGAGTTTGCGGCCGTCCCGTTGAAGACAAAAAACAGCTCAAGGTCCTTTTCGAACAGCGACCGAAACTCGTCAGCCGCGCGTGCAGTCCACGCGTCGTCGCCATATGCCGTGGCATGGCCAACGTTCGCTGCCTCCAGCGCCGACCATGCCTCCGGGCAGATTCCCGCGTAGTTGTCGCTCGCGAACTGCTGCGCGCTATCGACTTCTTCCTGCTTTATCACTGACATTCTTCTTCAAGCCCTCGCGAAACTCGTCAACCGTTACTCCCAGCCCGCGTTCATGCCCGCGAAGGTCCCATCGTAGCGGTTTTCACGCTCCGCATTGCGCAGTCCCTTTGCCTTCTCCACGACGATTTCGCTGGGCGTAGGTTGCGTCTTGAAGATCTGCATCACTTCTTTGATGAAATCGTTCAGAGGCATGGCGCGGGGGTCATCGGCCCCGGCCATCAGGTGCGTTTGCACATAAGGCGGCGGCAGCTCAATCACTTCCACCGGTGTGGACTTCAACTGATAACGCAGCGACTGCGAATAAGAATGAATCGCGGCCTTCGTAGCGCAGTAGGTCGGAGTGAAGGCGAGCGGCACGAAAGCCAGCCCGGAAGACACATTGATGATTGCGGCCGAAGATTGCTTCAGAAGATGAGGCAGCAAGGCCGCGGTCAGCCGAATGGGGCCAAGCAGGTTCGTCGCCACGATAGCTTCGGCGTCCGCCAGGTCAGCCTGCTGGGCGGTGAGCTTTTCAGCGCGCATGATGCCGGCATTGTTGATGAGCACATTCAGGGCAGGGAACTGTTCAACTGCTTGCGCGGCAAATGTGCGAATGGCGGCCGCATCCGCTATGTCGACCGTAAGCGACTTCATGCCGGGGTTAGCCTGCGTGGTTTCGTCCAGCATCTCGCGGCGTCGCCCGGAAATGATTACCTGATTGCCCAGAGCGTGAAAGGCTTCAGCCAGGCCGCGTCCGATGCCCGATCCGCCGCCGGTAATGAGGATGGTGTTGCCTGAGAGATTCATTGCGTTTGCCCTCCAATTGGAATGATAAGGTTTTCGGCTGATACCCGCGATGCTTGGCGCCTGAGGTGTGGATGGGGATGGAGCTTGAGCGGCATGCAAGCTTGGTTTCGTGCCGCCGCAAGCCTGGAACCGACCCGCCTGGGAGCTTTCTAGCGGATTTGGTGCAAAGCTGATGAGCCGCTCACAACGGCGTCAGCCACGAGGAGGCGGTCAAATGTTGCGAGTTGGCCATCATGCGCATTTGCCATGGCGAGTAGATAGGTGTCTGTGATCTGCGCAGAGTTGAGGAGGCGAGCTGTGTCAACTGTGGTTGGGTCGAGCAGTGAAATATCATCAGGCCAGAATTCGTGAGACCCGAGATTCCTCAGAACGAGGAGAATCTCCGCGACCGCTGCGGGGTTTCCGGGCGACGAGGGATACCTGGAGTTGCCGACGATACGCAACACGCCGTTTTCAGTAATTGGGCAGGTTGCCCATGCCTTCTTGCCTTTGGCCGCAAACCAATGATGAGCATCATCATGGCGGACGTGTGCGGGGTCAATCAGCGCAATGAGGACATTTACATCGAGTAGGTAGCGGGTTGCGCTGCTCACTGCAATTCTTCCTGCAATTGGCGCACCAGTTCTGAGGTCACGCGAGTCGCGCCGGGACGGACAGCGAGCAGCGGAATTCCGTTGCGCGTCTTTCGCGCGGCGTTGATGGGCCTCATGCCGTTACGCGCCAGAGCGGAGATCACTTTCCCGACGCTTTTCTGCTCCGCAGCAGCTATTTCTTTGGCCGCAGCAAGAATGTCGTCGTCAATGGCGATGGTGGTACGCATGGCGAGGCTCCCGGTGATGCAATGCATCACGCATCAATCATCATACATCAATCGGGACCCAGCCTTTGCCCGCCGTCGCGCTATTTCTTCAGCGGCTTCCGCGCAAAGTA
>PMXB01000265.1 GCA_003165935.1 Acidobacteriaceae bacterium
GGAGAAGCCCGACCGCGACTACAACGACACGCAGCGCGCCGAGCAGGAATACCGGAAGATGATCAACATGTTTCCGGACTCAACGCTGGTGCCGCGGGCCAAGCAGAAGCTGCGCGACGTGCAGGAGGTTCTGGCCGAGCGCGAGACCGAGATCGGGCTGTTCTACGGGAGCCGTGAGGACTTCAACGCGGCGATCGCGCGCCTGGAGACGGTTGTAGACACCTATCCGCTCTACTCCAAGAGCGACCAGGCACTGCTCGGCATCGGCGATGCTTATGCAGGCCTATCGAAGAACATCCAGGCCTCCAAGCTCGCTGGTGCAATGAAGGAGCGGCTTGTCGCCGTCTATATGGACAAGGCCGCGGACGCTTACGCCAAGGTGATTACGCGCTATCCCATGGCGCCACATGTGGACGATGCACGCGACCGCCTGGTGGCCATGAATAAACCGATTCCCGAGCCGACCCAGGAGGCTGTAGCCGAGAGCGATGCTGAAGAACGCAGCCGCCAGCCGCTGCGCTTCACCGATAAGACGCTCGACATCATCAAGCACGGGCCTATGGTGGTCGAGGCTGTTCACGTCGGCGATCCCTCGCTTGACGATCCAAAGCGGACAACCGCGCCAGAGGTCAGCAAGGCCAACGTGGCGATTTATACAGACATCGTTAACGCGGGCAAGCCAGCGGCCACCCCCCTGGCCGTGACGCCAACCGGCGCAAACGAACCGCCCCGCAGCGATCAGCCTTCGCAGGCTCCGTTGCAGATGGAGCGGCCCACCGGTGGGACCGGAGTGGGCGCTGAGATCATCTCCGCACCGTCCAGCGCTGCCGCCGCCGACCCCAATGCAGTGCTCAAGCCTGTGGTAGCTGCGACTTCAGACTCAGCCGCACCCGCGGTGGAGAAGCCCGCCGAGGCTCCGACGCAGGTGAACGAGATCAAGCCGACCGGCGCAACGGCGACCCCGGTAGAAAACGGAAAGAAGAAGAAGCCGAAGGCCGACTCCGACGAGTCATCGAGCAAGAAAAAGAAGAAGAAGGGGTTGGATAAGCTCAATCCATTCTAGATAAATGATTTATAAGCCATTGCAAGGGCCGCCAAGTCGGCGGCCCTTGCTGCGTTTGGCCGCAAAAGCCAATAGGGTATTACAATGAGATTTGAGGTAATACCGGAGGGCGAGATGGAGACAACGCTCACAAGCAAAGGACAGGTCACAATACCCAAGCACATCCGCGACTCTCTCAAATTGGAGCCGGGCTGCAGGCTGACCTTCGACATGAATGACGACGGCGAGGTCGTATTGCGCAGGCCAAAGTACTCCCATGAACAGCGACCGGACCGCTTCGACCGCGCGGTTGGAGCGGCTGAAATCAAGTGGGATGGCACGACCGACGAGTACATGGAACTGATCCGCGGCTACTCCGATGATCCTCGTTGACGCCAATGTGATCCTGGACGTATGGGATCGCGACCCTGTCTGGTACGTATGGTCGAGAGACCAAATGCGAAAACTGTCCACCATCCACGGGTTGGCGATCAATCAGATCATTTATGCGGAGATATCCGCAAGNNGCCGCCTTCCTCGCAGGCAAAGCCTACTTGCAATATCGGAGCCAAGGCGGCACGAAGGGCAACGTCCTCCCCGACTTTTTTATAGGCGCACACGCCGCGGTCTTGGCCTGCCCAATCCTCACACGAGATACACGGCGCTACACGACCTACTTCCCCATGGTGCGGCTGATTGCGCCTTAAGTCCTGTAGCTCCATCAGATGGTATGCTTGTGCGAGCAATCTCGGGGAAGCTTGATGAAGCACGCAATTTCTCTTGTTGTGGTGGGAGTCGCATGGGCGACAAGCCTTGCGTGTGCGCAGGATTCACTGCGCGGACCAGACGGTGGCACGTCGACTCACGTCTCAGGTGTCGTTGTTCTTTCCATCCCCGGAAAGCCATTCTCAGCCAGGACCACCACCGAATGGACCCAAACCCTTGCGGATGGCGGCACGATAACCAAGCGTCTTGATGCAAGCATGGCCCGCGACAGCCAAGGGCGCGTTTACCGGGAAAACCACAGCTTTGTCCCGTCAGCTTCAGGCCAGAAGTCGCCACTAACCAGTATCCACATCACCGATCCGCTGGCTCATGCCCAGATGTACTGTTACCCCAGGGCATTTCAGTGCATTGTCACCAACTACACACCGCAGACATTCTTCCAAACCCAACCACCTGGGCCGTTTGACAATGGCAACCGGTTTCTTGCGCGTGAGAGTCTGGGGCCAAAGACAATGGAAGGGATCTATGTAACCGGTATCAGAGAGACGACTACCGTAAATGCGGGAGTGCTGGGTAACGACCAGCCTCTTGTTTCAACCCGGGAGTTTTGGTACTCAGACGAATTGCAGACCAATCTTGCTGTCACGCGGAATGATCCCAGAGAGGGGAAGCAGGTGATCCAGCTCTCGGATATCTCACAAGCCGAGCCGGATCCTCACACGTTTGAGGTTCCCATCGGTTACTCTGTGCGCGATGACAGGTCCCCCAAAAACCAGGGTGCGTACGTCACCAGGAGGCCCAGGTAGAAGCACCGCATTGGTGACCTTCTCTGCTGTCTGGCTCATCGCACCTTAAGCGACTACCCCCTCTGCTAAAGTTGAAGAGCAGACACATCGCCTGAAGGCCCTTACTTTGCTGGGCTTGGCGTATTTTTCAGCACCTGACGGACCCCATGCCCCACGAACTCCCCAAAGCATACGACCCTGCCGCAATCGAAGATCACTGGGCAGAGTACTGGGTTCGCGAGAACCTTTTCACCCAGCCCACGCCTACCACTCCGTCTGACCAGAAAGCCTTCACGGTCCTGCTGCCGCCGCCCAATGTGACGGGTAACCTGCATATGGGCCACATGTTCGAGCACGCTGAGAGCGACATCCTGGTTCGCTGGCGGCGCATGAGCGGCGACCCGGTGCTGTGGATTCCCGGCACCGACCACGCCGGAATCGCCACCCAGATGCTGGTGGAGCGCCAGTTGGCAACGGAGGGCACTTCGCGCCAGAAGCTCGGCCGCGAGGCATTTGTGGAGCGCGTGTGGGAGTGGCGGCGCCACTACGGCGGAGCCATCCTCGGCCAGATGAAGCGCCTGGGCGCATCGGTGGACTGGCAGCGCGAATACTTCACCATGGACGACAACCTGTCCGTAGCCGTGCGCGAGGCGTTCGTTCGCCTCTACGAGCAGGAACTGATCTATCGCGGCGCCTACATCGTGAACTGGTGTCCGAGCTGCCAGACCGCGATCAGCGATCTCGAGGTCGTGCACAACGAGCAAAAAGGCCACCTCTGGGAGATCCGGTACCCCGTCATTGATGAGGCAGGCAAGGAGACGGGCGAGTTCCTGACCGTTGCCACCACCCGCCCTGAGACCATGCTCGGCGATACGGCTGTCGCCATTCACCCCGAGGACGAGCGCTACCTGCACCTGCACGGCAAAGAACTCCGCCTGCCCCTCATGGGCCGTGAAATCCCCATCGTCCTCGACGAGTGGGTGTCGCGTGAGTTCGGCACCGGCGCCGTGAAGGTGACGCCCGCGCACGACCCCAACGATTTTGCCCTCGGACAGCGTCACAATCTGCCGTCCATCAACATCATGGACTCGACCGGCCACATCAACGCCGAGGGCGGAGCTTACGCCGGCCTCGATCGCTACGTGGCCCGCAAGCGGGTGGTGGCCGATCTCGAGGAGCAGGGTCTGCTGGGCGCGATCAAGGACCACACCAACAACGTGGGCCACTGCGACCGCTGCAAGACCGTGGTTGAGCCGCGCCTGTCGACGCAGTGGTTCATCAAGATTCAGCCGCTGGCCGACAAGGCGATAGCCGCCGTCAAGCCCGGCCCCGATGGCAAGAAGGCGATCCGCATTCTTCCCGAGCAGTATGAGAAGGTCTATCTCGACTGGATGACCAACATCCACGACTGGTGCATC
>PMXB01000123.1 GCA_003165935.1 Acidobacteriaceae bacterium
CTCGCCTTCGAGCTGTAAACAGCTCCCGTCAGCATGTGCCGTCGGCTTGCTGCCAACATGTAGCGCCGGCTTCCCAGCCGGCTGTAGCGCGGGTTTCCCAACCCGCGCCGCATGCTGACTCAAGCCGCCCTAATGAGTGCCTCGGCGCACGATCCTATGGACGTCCACAATGCATGCCGCTTGCTGGTGACCCGGCCGAAAAGGTTCAAGCGTTCGAATCTCGAAATCCCCATAAGTAGCAAAATCGACAAGATTCAAATGCTCCAGGTTGCTTGGCAAGTTCGTGTCCTGGTCTAAGTTGCAGGTTCCGCTTCGAATGCATCGCAAATCTGCCGGATCACTGAAGATGCCAAAGAGATGGTTTGTACCAATTTGCCAAAGACGCAAATTCGGATAACCACCGTTGTAAACCATCAAACGACCATGAACGTGCAGAATGGATGCATCCTCTTCTCCAGCCTTGCAGGATATGTTTTCTGCTCCATGGAGCGCCGTTGCGCACGCGAGAAGGATCAGGACTGGCAGAACCGAAGCTTTCATGATGGCGAAATAATAGCCCATCCAGCTCATGACGCCTGGAATCTCAATTCGGCCCCACCCCTTCATCAGCTCCCGGACATAAGCCGGCTTCAGCGGAATCCGCCGAATCTGTTTCCCCGTCGCATCGTGCAGCGCCGCCACAAGTGACGCCAGCGCCGCCCGCTCACCCCAACCCCAGAAACACAGCCATGGCGCGCTCGACTGCGGTCAGCGTACGTGCGTCCAGAGCACCGAACGGCTCGCCGGCCTTGGCGCGAGGAATGGTATGCGCCTTGTCCACCATGATTTGGGAGCGCACTCTCAGGCCATTGCGCGATGTCGGCTCAACCGCAATGCGAAAGATTTCGATGGGGCGTAACTCAGCAGTGACCGGCAAGACCGTAACAGATGGGAGCGCAGCAAAGAGATCCGATTGGATCACCAGCGCTGGTCGCGGCTTGCCGTATGCGCCTGCCAGAACGACGGGAACCAGATCGCCGCGTTTCATCCCTCGTCCGCACGCCAACCGTCGAGATAGGCAACGCGTTCGATCCAGTCCAGCACTTCTGCCTCATTGGGATCGGTCGCAAGCATGCTGCACTCAAGCTCGCAGCGCTTGCGGAAGCTCTTCGACCGGCTGTCTGGAAGCCAGAGCTGGACGGGGCGCAATCCCGCAGCGCGCAGGCTCTCCCGATGTTTGCGGACGCGGATTGTTGTAGCAGAATTCATGAAGTCCCACGTTTCATGAAACAGAATACCGCATTCATTTGTTTCATGCAACGTCTAGCTATCGATCCTGCCAACCAGCGCCCCCAACACCTAACCCCCGACCCCTAACCCCTAACCCCTATCCACTGCCTTTACCCCTTCATCAACTCCTGCACATAAGCCGGCTTCAACGGAATCCGCCGAATCTGCTTTCCCGTAGCATCGTGCAGCGCCGCCACAATCGCCGGCACAGCCAGCGCATTTGCTGCCTCTGACCCCGCGCCGTACGTACCGGTCGACGGATTGTTGATCAGCACAACCTCAATCTCTGGTATGTCAGCCATCGTCAGAATCGGATAGCTGATCCAGTCGTCCTGCGTAACACCGCTCTGGTCAAACGCCAGCTCCTCAAGCAGCGCATGGCTCACGCCCATCACCGCGCCGCCTTCGATCTGCCGCTTCAACTGCTGCGGGTTGATGATCACCCCCGGATCAACCGCAATGGTGCACTTTTCACAACGCACCACGCCCGTCTCCGGCGTCACCGCAATCGTGCACGCGCAAGCCCAGTAGGCCGAGCTGCGCAGCATCAACGAAACCCCCCGACCTCGAACAACCGCCGCTCCCGCACTCTTCGCACTCGGGCTAGGCGAGGGCCGCGTCTCCCATCCATGCGCCTTCTTCACCGCTTCCAACACCGCAATCGCCCGCTTCTCCGTCAGGTGATCGATGCGGAACTGAATCGCATCCGCACCCGCCAGCGCCGCCGCCTCATTGATCGCCACCTCGCGCGGAAAGTTCTGCTGAAACTGCCCCGGCGTCCTCATGCTGTGGTTCCGCAGCCCCGCCGCAATCGGCGAAGCTTTCTGCCCCACCTGGTACGTGCCCTTCCCAAGCTCATTCACATTCGCAACCGGTGCATACACCCACGGATCCTGCACCGCATTCACAGTCGAAGCCACAAAGTCGCCCTTCGGCTCCGGCGGCGCTTGCGTCGGCAGCCCCGCAATCACCGCGCCCACCAGGCGATCGTCCTGCATCGCCGGCATGTGGTGCACAATCTCATACGCACCCATCTTGCCGTTCTCATCAATCGCCAGCCGCACATCCGCAAACGCCGCGCTCGACTGCGTCGACCATTGCAAATCATCGGCACGCATCCACTGCACGCGCACCGGNNCAGCCACACCGTCCCATCCGCCCTCACATCTCCAACCGCCACCGTCGGCCCAATCGGAACATGCTTCATATAAGGCATCTGGTAGGTCACCGAGAGCTTCTTCTTCGCCGTCGCAAGCACCGGATCCACGCTCCCCTTGTTCGACTCGCCCTTCATAACCGGCGTGCTCGTCCAATCCATGTCGTTCCGCAGATGATCCTGTAGCTT
>PMXB01000048.1 GCA_003165935.1 Acidobacteriaceae bacterium
GAATCAAGGGGCGCTGACAATTCGCGCAACCCGGCAGGCACCGGTGGCTCCAGCGTATCTTCAGAGAATTCGTGACACTCCACGCTATGCAGCCATCCAAGATAAAGGCAGCGAAGATCGCCCCGAAGCAGATCGGAGCGCAGGGAAACCAACGATCCCATCCAGCCAGTGCCATCATCCCAGTCGTCGTCGGATTCCACTTCACTTTCAAAGCTGACAATCACGAACTTTCCGGCACTTCGAACATGCGCGGACTTGCCTGGCAGAATCGACTTGAGCTGTTNNATGCATCGAAATACTTCTCCAGAAGTTTGAGCGGATCGGCTTTCAAGTCGCCCCACTCGTAGTGATTCGTAAAACTCGTCGTGGTAATTACGGCGCGCGTGGAGATGGCGCGAAGGGCGGCCATCTCGGTCTTCGTCAGTGCATGGTCAATTGCTCTGAAGTCGTAATACTGGTATTCGCTCACTTAAAACCCTCTGCGCCAATGGCTGTATGCCACAATCCATTCCGCGCCTGCGGGTGCTGGCTTGGGCAACGGAAGATCGAGGATTTCAATCCTCTGCTTGACTCCGCCCCGTTTGCAGACCGCGACAATTCGACAATCGCGCGTCATATCCACCTTTTCCACAACTGTCTCAACTCCCAGGATGTTGACAGAGAAGGGCAGCGCAAGATGCTCCTCAATCATCGTAAAGAAGCCGCCGGTCTGTTCTTCGTCACCGTAAGCATCCACCACGGCTTCCTCGATCAGCGCTTCTAGTCTCGCCTTGCTGAGGGACGGAAGGTTGCCTTCCGGCTTTCGTTTCAGCTTGCGAATATCCAACTGAACCACCGCGCGCTTGCTTTGCTTCTGCGTCATATTCCTCCATTAAATCCAATGCGCTTATACAATATAAAAGAAAATCTTGCAGCTCGTGACCTCTTCGGGGTGATGCACATGAATGAATCGCAAGTACAAACAGCCCCACCGTTTCGATGGACGCTCTACTCATACGTCGTCAAGAATGATACTGGTTTTGCTCCGAATCCGTTCTTCGGCTACTGTACGTTGGCCTGCTGCAAGCCAGAAATTCGCCGAACAGCAAGAGTCGGAGACTGGGTGATCGGCTTGACTCCGAGAGCAGAAAGGAATCACGTCGCATATTTCATGCAAGTGAACGAAATCCTCCCATCGTTTGATTTGTACTGGCGCGACCGCAGATTCGCAAAGAAGAAGCCAAGGCATAATGCCACGGTCGTGTTGAAGTGTGGCGACAATATCTATGAGCCGATAGGCTCCAAGGAATATCGACAACTACGTTCCACACACTCATATCGCCAAACCGATGTCGAGGACCCCGAGCGGAAAGCTCATGACCTCAGAGGGAAACGGGTTCTAGTTTCTCAGACGTTCGCATTTTTTGGTGCGATGGGGCCAGGGTTGCCGCCGGAGCTAAATTCACTGATTGTTGGGAGAGGACACAAGTGTAGATTTCCGGAAGAAGTGAAAGCTGACTTCCTCCGTTTCGTCGAGGGTGTTGGCCTTGGTGGAGTCCGTGCGGTTCCTCGACAGTGGCGAAGCGGCGACGATTCATGGATGAGTATTTGCGGCGGTTGTGCGGGGACAGTCAGATGAAGATTGTTCTTAGCCGAAAAGGGTTCGATTCGTCTTCGGGTGGAGTGCCCAGCCCTATCTTCCCCGACGGCAAAATACTGTCGTTGCCTATCCCTGACAGATCGTCGGGGATTGCATACGATGAAATTGCAGGCAATTGCTGGGCGACCGTTGGGGAACTCGTGCAGCAGTTGGCAGGAATCTCTCAGACCCATCGTGCTCATCTTGATCCAGACCTAGCAGCACAGAGTTTTCCGAGGGCCGAACAGTGGCGTCCTATCTTCGGGCAGGTGGATTCAGCGGAGAGCCACCTAAAGAACCAAATGATTGGGCCGGGTGATGTCTTCCTCTTCTTTGGATTATTTCGCCCCGTAGAAAAGCTAGGTTCTGGGTGGCGATACATACGAGGCAGCAAATCAATACATGCCATATTCGGGTGGCTGCAAATTGCCGATCGAGTGGCTGTGTCTAATTGGCCTACAACTGACGCATGGGCTCAATATCATCCTCATTTCACTGGTGCGAGAAACCCGAATAATGTACTATACGTTGCAAATGATCGCCTGAAACTGCACCGTAAGATTGGCATCGACCTCGCGGGCGCGGGAGCGTTTGACTCGCTTTCGGAGCGCCAGAAATTAACAGCTCCCGACTCTAGCCGCCCAGGTTTGTGGCTGCTTCCAGACTGGTTTCATCCTGATAATCGTGCCTCCGTGCTGAGCTATCATCGCGATTTATCTCGTTGGCAAAGGTGTCAAGGAGGAGTTAGGCTCTCTTCCGTATCTCGCGGACAAGAGTTTGTCCTAGATTGCGAGGACTACCCAGAATCGGTGGAATGGATGTCGAGTATCCTCCGGTGTGCTTCTGAGTGATAGCGGGCGATCAACCTTCTTGCGGTCTNNCTGGAATTGGTATGCCATGCGCAGTCAAGAGGCTTCGCAAACGAGCGTTCTCTTCCTGCAGCCGACGAACTTCCACCTCGGAAGCAATTGGACTCGATAGTTCTTGATCGCCTGAGTTCACGGTTGGCTCCGTCCAGATGCTCTCGTGTATTGACAGCAAAATGATCGCACATTGCGGGAAACGTCTACGCTCTTCACCTGCACAGCTGTGAGTGTCAGGAAAAACGGCGGCTGCGATTGGCCGCTGGCATCCCGGAATTGCCCGGACGCTGTCTGGGCGATTGCGAACGCTTGGAATTGTCCGGACGCCGTCTGGATAATCTTCAGGAACCCTTTGCAAACACGATAGGCTTTGCGGCATGTTGCATCATGTCATTACAAGTGGCTAAATGATGATGGTTTGACACAATGCGTACAACAAAGCCTATTGAAAGAACGATGCAGTACGTCCGCCGGAAGGGAATTGTGAGGCCCCGCGACCTGGAGGCTCTCGGCATTCCGCGCGAGTACCTGCTGCGTCTCCACCGTCAAGGAAAGCTGAGCCGGTCGGGGCGCGGGATCTATACTCTGCCAGACGCGGCGGTCACGGAACGCCACTCCTACGCGGAGGTGGCAAAACGGGTGCCGGAAGCAGTCCTGTGTCTGCTTTCGGCCCTGGTCTTTCACGAATTCACGACACAAAGTCCGGCATCAGTCTGGATTGCTCTCGGCAAAGGGGCAAGAAAGCCTGCCATCCTGTCGCCTTCACTCCGGGTGGTCCGTCTCACGGAACCTTCGCTCTCCGAAGGTGTCGAAGTGCATACGGTTGAGGGCGTACCTGTGCGCGTTTACTCAGTTGCAAAGACCGTGGCGGATTGCTTCAAGTTCCGCAACAAGATCGG
>PMXB01000386.1 GCA_003165935.1 Acidobacteriaceae bacterium
GTGAGCAACACGGTGAACACGCTTGCGATCAGCCTTCTGGCTCTGCCGTGGACCCTGAAGCCATTGTGGAGTCCGGCGCTGGAGATGTTCCGGACGAAGAAGTTTTTCGTCATTCTGATGGAATTGCTGGGCGGTGCGAGTCTGCTGCTCATCGCGGCGACGCTGAATTTGCCGGAGTACTTTTGGTACGTCGTTGTGTTGCTGGGGGTTCTTGGATTCTGCTCAGCGACGCACGATATTGCGACGGACGGGATTTACATTGCGGTTCTGACTCCGAAAGAGCAGGCGGGTTGGGTGGGAATTCAAGGTGCCTGTTACAACACAGCGCGGTTCTTCTGCACCGGAGGACTTCTGTGGCTGGCGGGGACATTGACCGAGCGGTTCACGAAGGCGCAGAGCCCCACGCCGATTGTTCATGCATGGATGGTGGTTTTCAGCGTGGCGGGGCTGATTCTGGTGGCGCTTGGGTTGTATCACGCATGGCAATTGCCGGACGGGGGAGAAGAGCGAAAGCAGGAGAGCGTGAAGGAGATGGCCGCGACCTTCTGGGACGTGGTGGTGACATTCTTCAAGAAGCCGAATGTGATCCTTCTGCTGGTGTTGATCCTGCTCTATCGGGCAGGCGAAGGGCAGGTGGTAAAGGTAGGGCCGCTTTTCCTGCAGGCTGCACGCGCGAGTGGAGGGCTGGGTTTGAGCCAGCAGCAAGTGGGAGCCATCTATGGCGTTTTCGGCAGCCTGGCCTTCATCGCCGGGAGTGTGCTGGGCGGACTATTCACGGCCAAGCTGGGATTAAAGCGGGCTTTGCCGTGGCTGATTTTGATTCTTGACGTTCCGATGCTGGCGTACTGGTATTTGAGCGTGGCGTTGCCGACGAATTCTGTTCTTGTGACAGCGGCATTGAGCGCAGAGATGTTCGGATATGGGTTCGGCTACGTTGGGGTGATTTTGCTGATGATGCAGGAGATTGCGCCGGGAAAGTATCAGACGGCGCATTATGCATTTGGCACCGCGCTGATGAATATCGGGATCATCGTTCCTGGGGCGGTGAGTGGATGGATTCAGAGCAAGATTGGGTACTCGAATTTTTTCATCTGGGTGATTTTGTCCGGGCTTCCGGCGCTGGTGCTGGCGCGGTTTATTCCGATTGGCAAGGGAGCCGCGGGTGAAGGTGTGTAGTGTTTCCTTCGCAGTTTGTTTTTTTTTGCTGGCTGAAGGTTTGCAGGGGCTAAAGCCCGGAGTTTTTTGACGTCTCTTTTGGCCCGGCTAAAGCCGTGCCGTTGTTACAAAGCGGGCAGCGGGATTGGGTTCGTGGTCTCCCACCCTAAACCCAAAGAACGCGTTTAGGATGGGGCACCCGGCGATTCTGTTGGATGGAAATGAAGCGGCGTGGGCTGGGAAGCCCACGCTACAGCCGGCTGGGAAGCCGGCGCTACAGGGGTTTCGCGGCGCTACATGGCAAATACTCTCGAGGTGTGATGCGTTACGGCTATTTTGATGATTCGAAGCGCGAGTATGTGATCGATCGCGTGGACGTTCCGGTTTCATGGACAAACTATCTTGGCGTGAAAGACCTTTGCGCGGTGATGAGCCACAATGCGGGCGGGTATGCGTTTTACAAGAGCGCTGAGCATCATCGGATTACGCGATTTCGGGCGAATGGCATTCCGCTTGATCGGCCGGGACACTACGTTTACCTGCGCGACGACGATACGGGGGAGTATTGGTCGGTGTCATGGCAGCCGGTGGGCAAGAGCCTGGAGGAGGCGAAGTACGAGTGCAGGCACGGGCTGTCGTATTCCAGGTATTCGTGCGACTACAAGGGGATTGAGGCGGAGCAGACGCTGTTCATCCCGCTTGAAGACGACGTTGAGCTGTGGGATGTGAAGCTGCTCAACACGAGTGGAAGGCCGCGTCGGCTGAGCGTGTTTGGGTATGTGGAGTTTTCGTTCCATCATATCGAGATCGACAACCAAAATCTGCAGATGAGCCTCTACGCCAGCGGGAGCAGGTACCAGGACGGCGTGATTGAGTACGACTTTTTTTATGAGCCGTGGACGTTTCACTACTTTACGGCGAACTTTGAGCCGGACTCGTGGGACACGATGCGGGATGGGTTTCTGGGGGCGTGGAGAACAGAGACGAATCCGATTGCGGTGGANNGAGGCGGAAGGGCAGAAGATGCGAGCGAAGTATTCCGCTGCTGCGAATGTGGATGCGGAGTTTGGCGCACTGAGGAAGTATTGGGAGGAGAAGTTCGAGGGGTTCCAATGCGAGACGCCGCACGAGGGTTTGGACACGATGATCAACACGTGGACCCTTTACCAGGCTGAGACGTGCGTGGTGTGGTCACGTTTTGCATCGTTCATTGAAGTGGGGGGACGAACCGGGCTTGGATTTCGCGACACATCGCAGGACGTGATGAGCGTGGTGCATACGAATCCGAATAAGTGCCGGCAGAGGATTGTGGAACTGTTGCGGGCGCAGGTGAGCAGCGGATATGGACTGCACTTGTTCGATCCGGATTGGTTTGACGAAGAGAAGCGCAAGGGGCCGACGTTCAAATCGCCGACGATTGCGCACGCGCCGGAGTTGAGGTCGGTGATTCATGGGATTGAGCATGTTTGCTCGGACGATGCGCTGTGGATTGTGGTGACGTGTTGCGAGTATGTGAAAGAGACGGGGGACGTTGCCTTTTTTGACGAGGTGATTCCGTTTGCGGACGAGGGCGAGGGGACGGTGTATGAACACTTGAAGCGGTCGCTCGACTTCTCGGCGGAACACGTGGGCAGGGACGGTATTTGCCTGGGACTGCGCGCGGATTGGAATGATTGCCTGAACCTTGGCGGCGGCGAGAGTGCGATGGTTTCGTTCATGCACCACTGGGCGTTGAGGGCATTTGTGGAGGCGGCGGAGTTTCTAGAGCAAAAGGGGGATGCGAAGCGATACAACGCGCTTGCGGACAAGGTGAAGGCGGCATGTGAGAAACAGTTGTGGGATGGGGCATGGTATCTGCGCGGGTTCACTGCAAAGGGGTTGAAGGTGGGTTCGGCGGAGTGCGATGAAGGGAAGATATTTCTGGAGAGCAACAGCTGGGCGGTGTTGTCGGATGTGGCATCACCGGAGCGGGGGGCGCAGTGCATGGATGCGGTGGACGAGCACTTGTATTCGAAGTACGGGATTCACCTGGCTTGGCCGGCGTTTTCAAAACCGAACGACGATATCGGATTCATTGGGCGGGTTTACAAGGGAGTGAAGGAAAACGCGGCGATCTTCAGCCATCCGAATCCGTGGGCGATTATTGCAGAGTGCAAGCTGGGGCGTGGCGAGCGGGCGATGAAGTTCTACGACTCGATGCTGCCGGCGAAGCAGAACGAGATGATCGAGGTACGCGAGGCGGAGCCGTATTCGTATTGCCAGTTCATCATGGGGCAGGATCACACGGCGTTTGGGCGGGCGCGGCATCCTTGGCTGACGGGCAGCGCGGGATGGAACTATACGGCGGTGACGCGTTGGATTCTGGGGGTGCGGTTGAGCTTTGATGGGCTGATTGTTGATCCGTGCATTCCGGGAGATTGGAAGGAGTTCAGCGTGAAGCGCAGATGGCGTGGGGCGACGTATGCGATTACGGTGAAGAATCCGATGGGGGTGGAGAAGGGCGTGGTTTCGGTGACGTTGAACGGGGATGCGGTGGATGGGGTGGTGAGGGCGCAGGCGGGCGGGACGGTGAATGAGGTTGTGGTGGTGATGGGGTGAGATTATCCAATCCCAAGCCCCCAAATGCGAGGGACCTGGGGCACCCGCAGGCTGGGAAGCCTGCGGTACAGCCGGTTAGGAAACCGGCGCTACACGTTTTGGGGAAACGGCGCTGCACACTTTAGGAAACCGGCGCTACAAAATGCGGCTACTTTTCGACGACGGCTTTGGAGAGATTTCTCGGGCGGTCGACATCGACGCCGTGTTCCAGGGCCATGAAGTAGGCGAAGAGCTGAAGGGGGACGACTTCGGCGATGGGGAGCAGGTACTCCGAGGCGGGATGGACTTCAACGCAATCGCTGGCCAGGTCTGGGACCTGGGCGTCGCCTTGATTGGCGATGGCGATGACGCGCGCGCCCTGGGCCTTCATGTCGGCGAGGAGTTGCAGGGTTTTTTCGTAACGCATGATTGAGTCGGGCTGGGTGCGATCGACGGTGGCAATTACGACGAGGGGAGTGCTGTCGCTGACAAGGGCATTGGGGCCGTGCTTAAGCTCGCCGACTGGGTAGCCCTCGGCGTGGACGTAGGAAGCTTCCTTGAGCTTGAGGGCTCCTTCGCGCGCGATGGCGTAGTGGATGCCGCGACCGAGAAAGAGGAAAGTCTTAGCGTCGCTGTACTTGCGGGCGAGGGCTTCGATCTGTTCGCGCCATCGGTCAAGTTGAGCTTCGATTTCGTCGGGCAGGGCGCTTAGGCGGTCGATGTTTGCGCTGATTTCGGCGGCGTCCATGCGGCCGGTACGCTGAGCTTCGAAAAGGCCGACGAGGAAGAGAACTTCAAGCTGGCAGGTGAAGCTTTTGGTGGCGGGGATGGCCTTTTCGACGCCAGCGGCGAGAGGCATGGAGACATCGGCCTCACGAGCCATGGTGGAGGATGCGGCATTGGTGATGGCGAGGACCTTGCCGCTGCGGGCTTTGACCTCGCGCAGGGCGGCAAGAGTGTCGGAAGTTTCGCCGGACTGGGAGATGACGATGACAGCTGGGCGGCGCAGGGCGACACCCCCGCGGGTGCTGTATTCGCTGGCATATTCGACGTCGACAGCGAGGCCGCAGAGGTCTTCGAG
>PMXB01000219.1 GCA_003165935.1 Acidobacteriaceae bacterium
CCCGGCTGCGGCCGCACCACCAGTACGTACTTCCAGGAACTCGCAGAGCAGATCCAGAGCTACCTCCGCGCCTCCATGCCCGAGTGGCGCAAGCGCTACCCCGGCGTTGAAGAGCTCAAGCTCGCCGTCATGGGCTGCGTCGTCAACGGCCCCGGCGAATCCAAGCACGCCAACCTCGGCATCAGCCTCCCCGGCACCTTCGAAGACCCCGTCGCCCCNNCTCTTGGCCCTCAGAGACTCAACTGCCCAATTGTGAATCTCAGAATTACGTGTCACCGATTTTCAGAATTAAATGTCATAAAAAGTAACCACCAACGTAACCAAAGAAGCACTCTTCCATTTCTCATAGAGAATAGCTGGTCCAACGGCCGGAAAGCGGTCATATGGTGAACAGATCTGGGCTCAATGGTTTGGGTATGCCAGAAGGGGCCGTTGTGGATCACGCCGATGCTTTTCTGCTTCCACATCCAACTCAATCTATTGTTTTTTGTATGTTGTCCATTTTTGAACGGTTCTCTGCTGCTTTTGGTTGTGTTTTTGTGCCCATATCTATCCTCCAAACCTTCATGAATAGCGGGGATCAGGCACTTTTCCACAATTTGCCTTGAGTGATCTCATTTGGCTCCGTTTCCCAATGTCAGAATTACGTGTCGGTGTTTACCATTTTTCAATGACTTACAGCCTCTTCAGTTCTTCAGAACCCTCGACAGTGACAAATAATTCTGAGATTTTCCTCCAGCTCTCTCGCTGTGGAAAAGTGCCTGATCGCCGCGCCAGTCCTGCCTTATCCCCTCATCTCCCTCCATCCCCCGCCACTGACACGTAATTCTGCGATTCACACATACTTGAGTAACGTTCAGTTAGGGGCGAAACAGGGGAGAGTGCGGCCTCGCGATTAGTGCGAGGCCGCGAACTCGGCGTGGGGTTAGAGGGGGGCTAGAACGATTTTCTGATCTGCGCTTCGCGGTCCGCCTTGTCTTTCTGTGTGCGGGCGATGTAGGTCTGGGTCACCACGGCGAGAGTTCCCTCAAAGAACTTTGGCCCCACGGACTGAAATTGAATTCCGACCTCATGCCCGATCCACGACAGCCCTCGGTTGGTGCGCGTCGCGCCCGCCAGGTTACGGACCTCGGCTGTCGTGCTGAAGTGGGGCGTCCCGAACTTCTCGACAAGCGCGCTTTCTATCGTGTCCGCATCCGTCCCGAGAAAGCTCGCGGAAATCGCCCGGACCTTACCGTCCACGAGTGCCACGGTCACGCTCGTGAACCCAGCGATATTGTGGACAACAAGGCCAAGGGGACTGTCAACGTCGTCGAAGCATGGATATTTGACCGTCGGCCACTCTGAAAGATAATTGCCGAGGGCATCGAAAATACGCGGACATATCTTCATTGAAGCCTTAAGCGGCTGGCCAAGCTTGATGCCAAGCACTGTCTCGGGCTCTTGCGGCCACGGAACTGCGCTCATCTGAGCGGCTGCGGCAACCGCACCAACGGCGAGCGCCAACAAAAGAGCCCTTACTTGTGCCTTCAGTTTCATAAATCCTCCTCATCCGATCCGCAATATCCGTTGTTCCATGTCATTCTCACTTTCTGGCCGGCGACGGCTGGCCTATCCACTTGATGACTTCGCCCATAATCGAGAAGTCGATCTCGGGCCGCACCATGCGCACCTGGTGGCGCGGCGTGACGTGCTGCGGGACCAATAGCCAGGTATCGCCATCGCGGAGCAGCCATTTAATGGTACCGCCGTCGCCCTCCCTCGCGGCAACCATGCGTTTGTTGAACGGAGAAGCGGTCCTCGTCTCCACAGTTGCGTCCATTCCATCTTCGAACTACTGAAATTTAACAGCGCACGGATCGCGCCTCTGATTCCTGGGCTTTGATCAACACAGATCCACCAACGCCCATCCACTCAAAGAGCCCACTCCCCCGATATAAACTCCGCATAGGCCCTCTTCTTTTCCAACTTCGCCAACCCATGCCCCCAGTCATCCAAGNNTCCGCAAGACCTACGGCCGCACCATCGCCGTCGACGAAGCATCCTTCTCGGTCAACCAGGGCGAAATCTTCGGACTCATCGGCCCCAACGGCGCCGGAAAAACAAACCATGGAGTGCATCGAAGGCCTCGGGCTATCGCTTCTCTGCGCCGCGCCCCATCACGCCGCAACCTCGCGCCGCCGTATCGTCCGCTTGATTTTTTCCCCCTCCTTCTGCTCTGCCAGCCGCAATTCATACAGCTTCTGCAGATTCATCCACATCTCTGCCGAAGTTCCCAGCCACTGACTCAGCCGCAGCGCCGTCCCCGCCGTCAGCGCCCGCTGCCCGCGCAGAATCTGGTAGATCCGGTTCGCCGGAACATCCAGCGCCGCCGCCACTTGGGGCACGCTCATCTGCAAAGCCTCAATCTCGTCCGCAAGAAACTTCCCCGGATGAATCGGATCGCGCGCCATTGCTCTACCTCCTAGTGATAATCGGTAATTTCGATGTTGCTGGGTCTTGCCTGCCCCTCCGGCCACTCAAAACACACCCGCCACTGCCGGTTGATGCGGATGCTGAACTGCCCAACCCGGTCGCCGCCCAATGCCTCAAAACGATTACTCGGCAGCCTCATCAGGTCGTGCAGGCTTACCGCAACTTCCAGAATGTCGAGCCGCCGCTCCGCCTGATCCTTGAAGGCCTCGAACTCCTTCACCCGCTCACCGGCAGCGAACCGCTCCGTCCGCTTGTCCCGGTACTTCGGCGGCTCGGCCTGCCCGGTCTCATTCATGGCTCAATATCGCACTTTTTCACGCGATACGTCAAGCGTAATTCCTTGCCCTTAACTCACTCATATACACTCCCCTCAGGCCCTCAATTCGCCCAACTTCGCCACCCATGCCCCCAGTCATCCAAGTCTCCTCCGTCCGCAAGACCTACGGCCGCACCGTCGCCGTCGCCGAGGCATCCTTCGAGGTCAACCAGGGTGAGATCTTCGGTCTCATCGGCCCGAACGGCGCAGGCAAAACCACCACCATGGAGTGCATCGAGGGCCTGCGCAAGCCCGACAGCGGCTCCATCGCCGTTCTCGGCCTCGATCCCTTTCGC
>PMXB01000163.1 GCA_003165935.1 Acidobacteriaceae bacterium
CCCTGTTCCCTGACCCCTGACCCCTGACCCCTGATCCCTGTTTACACTGGAACCATGATCCACATCTTCCGCCCCATCCCCGTCAAACGCCTCAAGCTCCTCGTCTTCGACCTCGACGGCACCCTCATCGATTCAGCCCAGGACCTCTGCAACAGCGTCAACGCCGCTCTCGTCCACGTCGGCCGCTCTCCTCTCCCCGACCCCGCCATCGCCGGATTCGTTGGCAACGGCGCGCCCATGCTCGTCCGCCGCTCTCTCGCCGCCGCAGACCAAATCTCCACCGACCACGTCGATCAGGATCTACAAAACCTCGCCTACGCCTTCTTCCTCGAATACTATCGCGACCACAAGCTCGACTTCACCTACGCCTACGAAGGCGTCCTCGATTCGCTCCACGCCCTCCATCAACTCCACATCGCCCTTCACAACGCCGATGCCGACTCCCCGTGCCCCATCCATTCGCAGCCCCATCGCGAATGGGTGGGAGACCAGAATGCCTCCCCATCCACCACGCGCAATATGGCCGTCCTCACCAACAAGCCCGTCCGCCCCGCCCGCGGAATCTGCGAAGGCCTCGGCCTCGCTGGTTACTTCCTCCACATCTACGGCGGAGACAGCTTCCCCCTCAAAAAACCCGATCCCCTCGGCCTTCGCACCCTCATGAACGAGGTCGGCGCCAGTCCCGATGAAACCGTCATGATCGGCGACAGCCAGGTCGACGTCCAGACCGCCCGCAACGCCGGCGTCTGGTCCATAGGATGCACCTTCGGATTCGGCAACGACACCCTCACCGCCGCATCACCAGAAAACCAGCCCGACATCCTCCTCGACTCCCCCCGCGACTGGACCTCCGCCCTCTCTCCCTCCGCCCTCATCAGTCCCACCCATAAAAACTGACACCTGTGCCCCATTCATCGCGGCTTCATCGCGATGAGTGGGAGGGACAATGAGCAGGCCGCAGCTGTGCCCCGGCCATTTCGCCCTCTTTCCAAAATGGCTGGGAACCCGCGCGTCACGTCCATTCCACCATCTGGTACTCAACCCCAGAATCCGCTAGAATTCACACAGCACCAACGCATCGGACGCATCATATTGTTAGACGTCCCATTTTGTTTCAACCACGGCCTTTCTCTCCACTGCTTCACTTAAACCCCGATTTATCTTCGTTTTGGAGCTGTCATAATGCGCCTTCCCTTTTTAGCCCTCCTCCTCGCCGCCGCTCCCCTCGCGCTCGCCGCAGACAACTCCGCCTCCGCCCCTCCGCCCGCACCAGCCGTCCATGGAACCGTTGCAGACGCCACCGGCGCAATCATTCCCGGCGCGGAAATCGATGTCCTCGACCAGAGCGGCGCTGTCGACCTCATCCTCCACGCCGACGGCGCAGGCAACTTCCAGCTCAACCCGCCCCATCCAGGCAGCTACACCCTCGTCGTCTCCGAACCCGGATTTGAAACCGTTCGCTCGCCCCTCGTCATTGCTCCAGCCGCCGCTGCCGGTTCCCCCCGCGCCGCTGTCACCCTGCCCGCCGCCTCCCTCGTCCGAATCGTTCTCCCGCCTCAAAACGTCGCCACCACCGTAAGAGTCTCCGCGGACAGCAGCGAAGACCTCGCCGCCCCCGACGCCAATCACGACTCCAGCGTCATGACCGCAGGCGATATCAAAGCCCTGCCCATCTTCGACAACGACTTCCAGACCGCCATGAGCGCCTTCCTCGACGACAGCGCCGGTTCCACCGGTGGCTCCGGTCTCATGGTCGATGGCGTCGAAGCCAACCGCTCCACCGTCTCCGCCTCCGCCGTTCAAGAGATCCGCATCAACCAGGATCCCTACTCCGCGCAGTACTACTACCCCGGCCGCGGCCAGATGGAGATCATCACCAAGTCCGCCGCCGACCACTACCACGGCCAGTTCAACTTCCTCTTCCGCGACTCAGCCCTCAACGCCCAAAACGCCCTCGCGCCCTCCAAGCCTTTCGAGCAACGCCGCATCTACGAAGGCCACGTCACCGGCCCCATTCCGCACTTCAACAAGAGCAGCTTTCTTATCTCGGCCAATCGTGCTGAAGAGGATCTCGACCAGGTCGTCGACGCCACAGTTGTCGCCACCCCCGCAGACCCATCCGGCATACTTCAGGCCAACGTCCCCGCTCCTACGCGCGATACCGAGTTCAGCATCCGCGGCGCCCATCAGTTCAGCGACAAGCACTCCGGATACGCGCAATACAGCTACCAGGACTGGACCGGCCAGAATCAGGGCGTCGGCGGTCAAACCCTCGCCTCCGCCGCTTACAACTCCGAGTGGCGCGAAGACGACTACGTTGCGCACCTCAATTCAACCCTCTCGCCAGTGCTGCTCAACCAGGCATCCTTCGTCGTCGAGCGCGACTGGGGCCGCAACCGCAACATCAACGAGGGCCCCCGCTTCAGCGTTCCCGGCAACTTCCTCGGCGGCTCCGCCCAGGCCGACTCCCTCAGCTCCGAATACAACGCTCGCCTTTACGACATGGTCACCTGGATTCACGGCAAGCACCTCGTCAAGATGGGCGTCGGCACACCCCACCTCGATCGTCGTGCCTACGACGACAACAACAACGCTCTCGGCACATACACCTTCGGCCCCACCCTCGCCGCCGACGGCGTCACTGTCCTCCAGTCCGCGCTCCAGAACTACACCGCAAACCTGCCCAGCGCCTACAGTCAAAACACAGGTGACGTCCACTTCGTCTACGCTCAATTCGAAGTCGGCGCCTTCATTCAGGATCAGTGGAAAGTCTCATCCCGCTTCACCATCACCCCCGGCGTTCGTTACGACTGGCAAAACTTCCTCGCCGCCCGCCGCCTCGGCTTCTCGCCACGCGTCTCCTTCGCCTGGGTCCTCGACGAAGCCAGCAAGACCGTAGTCCGCGGCGGCGGAGGCGTCTACTACGATCGCTTCGGCTCCGGCCCCCTGCTCGATCTCGCCCGCTATCAAACCGCCCGCCGCCGCTCCATCGTCGTCTCACTCAACCCCGCCGATCTCCCCTCCACCGGCTGCGTCCCCATCTCCGATTGCCTCACCCTCTCCGCCCAACCACCCAACATCGTTCAGCTCGCCCCCAACGCCAAAATCCCCTACCAAATCCAGTACGGACTCTCCGTCGAACGCCAACTCGGCGAAAAAGCCACCGGCACCATCAGCGCCTACACCGCCCGCGGCATCGATAGCTTCCGCTCCGTCGACATCAACGCACCCACCCCGCAGTCCGGCTATACCATCCGCCCCAATCCTGAATACGGCCGCATCCGACAGATGCAGCCTGCCGCCTTCTGGGAAGGTAGCGGCTTCGACATCTCCTACCGCGGACGCCTCAACAAGTACTTCACCGGATTCGGCCGCTACACCTGGTCCCACTACGAGTCCAACACCGGCGGCATCGGCTGGTACCCGCAAAACCAGTACGCCCCCAACGACGAATGGGCCAACGCCAACTTCGACCGCCGCAACCGCCTCGGCGTCTACGCCATGGTCCACCCCGAAGGCATCCTCAACCTCTCAGCCGGCATCTTCGCCAACACCGGAACCCCCTGGACCATCCTCACCGGCGCCGATAACTACGGCGACGCCCTCTTCAACTCCCGCCCAGACGGCGTCGCCCGCAACACTGAGACCAACCCCTCCTACGTCGACGTCGACCTCCGCTGGGGTCATGACTTCGCCATAACTCCCAACAAGGATGACGATGCACCCCGCCTCGGCTTCTCCGCCGGCGCATTCAACGTCCTCAACCACGACAACCCCACCGGCATCGACCCCGTCGAAACCTCCACCTCCTTCGCCCAGCCCACAAGCGCAGCCCCACCCCGCCGCATCCAGCTCGCCATGCGCTTCCAGTTCTAGCCCGCGCCTCCCTTGGCGCTCCGGGCAAGTTCACAGGCGGCTGGCCCACCCAACGCTCTTTGACGCTGGCCAGCCCACCACGAGGGTGCCCCATCCAAGCTCCG
>PMXB01000012.1 GCA_003165935.1 Acidobacteriaceae bacterium
CTCTGAAGTCGTGCCCTGATACATGGCCTCGCTCCCGGAGAGTTTGGGGGGCAATGTTGGCGCGAGTGAAGTCGTGCCCTGACACGTCACGGCTTTGCCTTGTGATGCGTCTTCCCATGGGGTCACGTCGATGACCTTGTAGCCGGTGAGATTTGCGGATTCGGCTTCGAGGCGGCCGGGGTAGTTTCCGGCGCGGCCCTGTTCGTCGGGCAGGCCGGTGAGGTTGTGGAAGTACTGGACGACGGCGTCGCGCCAGACGACTGCGTGGCCGGCCTGGTACTCGAGACGGGGGAGAACGTCGGCGTAAAGTTTGGGGTCGATGCGATCCTTGAGGGTTTTCCAGTCCTGGACAAACTCGGCGGCCTTGGCGGCGCCCTCGTAGTGGCTGTCGTAGATTTGCTGGATGACGGTGTTGCCGTTGTTGAGGGCGTGATTGTAGGGCAGGTGGTGGAAGAAGAGCATGAGCTCATCGGGGGTGGAGATGGGCAACTCGTAGAGCTTGGCAATCTCGGGCGGATACTGACTGACGAATTTGGTGCCAAAGCCGGCGGTTCGTTCCATTCCGACGCCCTGCGCATCGGCGTTGTGCCACTGTCCCCAGCCGTTGCGCTCGCTTGACTCGACGTTGGGACCGTAGTGACTGCCGGTGATGTCGGTGAGGGTTTGCAGGCCGAGGGGTCCGGTGTAGTTTTCGTAGGCGGGCCACGAGTCCATGAGCATGGTATCGACGGTGTGGACGACCTGGTCGTCGTTGGAGATAGTCTGGCGGGTCCACTCCTCGGCAATCTCTTCAGGGTCGAGACCGGGGTCCCACGCGAGGCGGCCCATGGCATAGAGGTTGGCGAGGGCAAGTGGCGAACCGAGCCAGGCATCGCGACCGACGTTGGCAACGCCTACCATTCCTCCGGTGGGCTGAGTGAAAGCCAGGCCGGAAAGGATTGCCTGGACCTCGGTTGGGTCATAGAAGGGAACGTGAAAGTCGAAGTCGAGGACTTCTTTCCACATGGGGGCGAGATAGACGAGATGCCGCTGCTGGCCGGTGTACTCCTGCGTGATCTGGACCTCCATGGCCTGGGGGGTTTGGCGGAGGGCGGCGAAGAGCGGGGAGACGGGCTCGCGCACCTGAAAGTCGATGGGGCCTTCTTTGGTTTGGATGATGACGTTGGGATCGAATTTACCGTCGAGAGGCTGAAAGATGTCGTATGGGGCGCGGGCTCGGTCAGCCTTGGGATTGGCAAAATCGAGGTGATGGTTGTAGACAAAGGAGCGATAGAGGACGACGCCGTGGGGAGCGAGGGCAGCGGCGAGCGTGTTGGCAGCTTCAGCGGGGGTGCGGCCATAGGTTGAGGGGCCGGGCTGGCCTTCGGAGTCGGCTTTGACGGTGAAGCCGGCGAAGTCTGGAATGAGGTCGAAGATCTCTTTTGCCTTGGCAATCCACCAGGCTTTGACGGCGGAGTCGCGGGGATCAGAGGTGGGTAGTCCGCCGACGGTTTGAGGACTATCGACGGCAACGGAGATAGCGACGTGGACGCCCCATGGGCGCATGGCATCGGCGATGCGGGCAATGCCTTCGAGGTTGGGGTGCTTGAGGAGTTCGGGGCTGGCGTTGACGTTGTTCAGGTTGCAGGCATTGATTCCGATGGAGGCAAGGAGGCGGGCATATTCGGAGACAGGAGCGAGGTCTGTGCGGACTTGGCCGCCCTCGAAGAAGATGCTTCGGCCTGCATAGCCGCGCTCGATAGAGCCGTCGGGGTTGTCCCACTGGTCGACCCAGCGAATGTGGAAGGCGGGCTCGGAGCGTAATTCCAACTGGGTGATGTCGTGTCCCGTTGCGATGTAGCGGAAGAGCGCAAAGACGGCATAGATGAGGCCAGCGTGGTCGGCCCCTGCAACGACGAGACGGGGCTTCTCTGCGGCGCGGTCCCAGTAAATCCAGTAGCCTTCGGGGGCGAGATCAGCGGGGACTGGAGCTTTGGGAAGCGCACGGCGGACTTCATCGACCGTACCGAGGATGGCTTCAACTTTTTGCGGGGTAGGTGAGGACTGAGATGTGCCGCCGAGGAGGCGGGTGTTTCCGTCTTTCATTTCGCGGAGGGCGGCCTGCTCCATGATGCCGAAGCCGAGGACGCGCGGCTCGAGGGTGAAGACCGGTCGCTGTTCCATGGTGGAGGCGCGTAGCCATGCCTGATCTGCTGTCTGGGCAGAGAAGGGAGCGGGGAAGATGAGGAGGCTCGAGGCGAGTGCTGCGATTCGGATGGAAACGGGGATAGACATGGGGGAACCTCAAGGCTGCGACAGCCATCGCCTTCCATTTTGTCACCCCGGACGAGTCTTGGCATCCTGGAGAGGCTTTCGCATGCGGGTTGTTGTGTCTGTGAGGGGTTGTAGACTTGGTGGGTTGTTGAAACGGGGAGGCTCCGGAATATGTCCAGTACCATGCAGGCGGTGGTGAAGGCGAAGGCAGCACCGGGGATTGAGCTTCATGAGGTTCCAATTCCCTCACCCGGCTCAGGGCAAGTGCTGGTGAAGGTGCAGGCGGCGAGCGTGTGCGGTACGGACCTGCACATTTTCAACTGGGACCCGTGGGCGCAGGGAAGGATTCATCCGCCGCTGATTCCGGGTCACGAGTTTGCCGGGGTGGTCGCGGGCTTGGGCCGGGGCGTGACGACCGTGAAGGAAGGCGACCTGGTGAG
>PMXB01000023.1 GCA_003165935.1 Acidobacteriaceae bacterium
TACTTGCCAGGTCGTCCAATGGCGAGCCCTCCACCCTCGCTGGTGATCAACATGCGACCATCGGATAATTCCTGGCACACGATGTTGATGTTCGTGAATTCAGCCGGCAGGACCATAGGCTTTGGGTCATCGGGACATTGTTCGTAACCATCGTTCACGGTTACAAACCACAGGCAATTGAAACGGTCGCGGACTATCGTTTTCAGGTAGTTGAACGGGAAGGCATGCTGGAGCTGCGTAGGTGGCGTGTTACGGTTAGCCTCCAAGGTGCGAATGGTATTGGCCGAAAGCTCGCACCAACCACCGCTGCAGGGATAAAGAGCAGCCCCCTCATGATCCACGGTGACGTAAACATTGGAAGGCGTCGGGTTCTTCAGGACAATCCCCGGAATTCTCTCTGTTTCCCATAAACTAGCCTTTCGTCGAAAGCGATAGAGATACGCCGAAGCGGAAACTGCTTTGCTATTGGGGTCCAGGGCAGCAAGCATTATTCCTGGTGCTGCCCGGACGATGCTGGTGCAGGCGCCCGCAAGCACAAGCTGAAGCCTACCGCCTTGGAAACGGTAAATGCCGCCGAAAGAGCAAATCCAAACCCCNNCTTCGTCATCTTCCGCAAAGCCTCTCACATCTCTGTCATCCGGCGGCCCTTCCCGCATACCCAGATCTGAAATGGAGAAAAAGCGAGCGCCATCGTAAATGGCCGCTCCCGACTGTCCTCCCACCCAGAGGCGGCCTTTGCTGTCTTCCAACATGGGTCCCAGGTGCGATGGATCGCCGGGTTTAGTGACTTGGATAAAGGGATATTGCTGTCCCAGGGCCAGAGTGCTGCAATACAAGACCGCCGAGATGACGACGCCGCAGTACCGGGACATGTTAGATCCTGTTCAAAAAAGTCATACTCGCGACTGAACTCGGCACTTCTGAATCCCTGCCTTTCGGAATGACCGAATCAATCCCGCACTGCAGGCCCTAAGCTGGAATCACGCGAGAGTCTCCGCCGCCCTGCGGCAGCGCTCCTATTATTCTGCGAAATCCGTCGTCCGAAAAGCCAAATTCGGTCAACCAAATCTGGTGGATCACCCGAAACGTCATGAATTCACTGCCCCCAGATTTATTTTTGGAGGAACGGCATCTCTCCGAGGTTTTTGCGCAGACTTAAGGTAAGGGCGCCAGAGCCTAAATGCGCTCACAGGTGAAACGGCAAGGGCAGGCCGACCAGTCCAAACCGACGATAGCAGAAGAAAGACTCAACGAGCCGCCAACGCGCGGTACTGCTGAGGGCGTATTCAGATGATTGCTTTCCGAAAAGTGCAAGGCGGCCGCGATATTACATCGGGCCGATGCGCCTTGGTCCGTGTGCGAAACCTTGGGGGCTTCACCGATCCAGGGCTGGCAGGTTGATCCCAGGTCTGCGTTGAAAAATAGAGGAGCATGCAATGAGAAAATTACGTTACTGTTTTCTGCTTTGCGGTCTTGTGTTTGCCGCAACCCTACAGGTCTTGCAAGCTCAGACCTTCGTCGTATTGCATAGGTTCACCGGCGGTGGTGACGGAGCGACTCCCGTGGCAGGCGTCTCAATCGACCTTGCGGGCAACCTGTACGGAACCACTTCTGGTGGCAATCGGATCTACGGGACCGTCTACAAACTAAAGCAGAGCGGGACACTCCAAACGCTCCATACGTTCCGCGCGGGACAAAATGATGGCAACTCACCTCGCGGCCGGGTCACTCTCGCAAGCGACGGCTCACTATTCGGTACGACTTGGGCGGGTCCTGGCACCGGGTGCGGAGGCAGTGGTTGCGGGATGGTGTTTCGCCTGCGGCTCCCACCAACAATTCCCACAACGGTTCAATGGGAATGGAACTTGACGATAATTAAGCCATTGACGGGAGATATTGGTGCCAATCCTCAAGGCGATCTGACGTTCGACGTCTTGGGTAACATTTTCGGCACCACCGTGCATGGGGGAACACATGGCGCGGGGGCGGTTTATACATTGACCCGCACTCCAAATGGCTACATTCCTGCCAATCTGTATTCACCACCATATTATGGAGATGGTCCCTGGTTGTATGGCGGAGTTGTTTTTGACAATTCCGGGAAACTTTATGGCACGTTTGAGAGAGATGGCCTATTCCAGTACGGAACGCTGTATGAACTCAGCCCAGACTTCCCAAGCTGGGACGAGAGCTCTGTCCACGAATTTGATTTCACCCATGATGGCGGATATCCCATCGGAGGCCTGATCGCAGATGCGGACGGGAATCTCTACGGAACCACTTCGTATGGCGGACCGGCGGGCCAAGGCACCGTTTTCAAAGTGAACACCAGCGGAGCTTATACAGTGTTGTATAGTTTCCCCGGTAACGGCGATGGATGCGGTCCCGAAGACAAATTGGCATTTGGCCCCGATGGAGACTTATATGGAACGACATACTGCGGGGGCGCACATGGATACGGTTCTATTTTTAAGGTGAGTCCAACGGGCCAATTCACGTCGCTCTATGATTTCACTGGTGAGGCGGACGGGAGATGGCCCCTGAGTACCGTGGTTTTCGACGCCTTGGGTAGCCTATACGGCACCGCAAGCGCGGGTGGTAACTTTGCCTGCAACTTCGGGTGTGGTGTTGTATGGGAGATTACACCATAGTCAAATGTCAGCTAAGGCGGCGTCTATAGATTGATGTCGCCTTTTTGGACGGGAGCCCTTCGCGTGCCCGACTGCCCTGCTACCTCAGACCGACGTTTACAAAAGGGACGTTTAATATGCAATAGGACGGGAGGAACCCCCGATGAAAGTCGCGATCTACGCTCGTGTGTCGACCGACGACAAGGGCCAGGACCCGCTGAACCAGTTGCTTGAGCTGCGCGAGTTTGCCTCTCGTCAGGGCTGGACGGTAGTGCGGGAGTACACCGACGAAGCCACCGCCAAGAACGGCGAGCGTACCGGTCTTAAGGAAATGTGGGCGGACGTAGCGAAACACCGGTTTGACCTATTGCTTTTCTGGTCGTTGGACCGGCTCACTCGCGAGGGCACCTACAAGACCCTCACTTACCTGCGTCGCCTCACCGATTCGGGAGTGAAGTTCAAGAGCTATACGGAACAATACATCGACTCGCTCGGCGCGTTCAGCGACGCGATCATCGGCGTCCTGGCCGCCGCGGCGCTTGCGCGTCAATGACG
>PMXB01000365.1:0-259 GCA_003165935.1 Acidobacteriaceae bacterium
GCGTCGAGCTCAAGCCCGGCGACGTTCTTCGCGTTGAGGGAACTCCCGACGCCCAGGACCACGCCGCCCTCGACTACATCGAGCTCACCCCGGGTACGCCGCCGCCACCCCCGCCTCCGCCCTCATCCGAGCCGCCAGCCAACTTCCGCGGAATTCGCTGAAGGCTGGGACAGAAGCGGAAGGGGTCTTCAAGCCCTGAAGAGCAGCCTGAATTGAAAGGCCTGTACAGGGTGCGGAGAAACTACGCCGGGTTGTCGTT